>NZ_SAXC01000037.1:0-255 GCF_028895345.1 Psychrobacter sp. DAB_AL62B | reverse complement strand
CAGCGTACTTATCGTCACTCTCAAGCTTTGTTCTATGGTAATAAAAGACGCTTTTAGGCAGACATGAGGCTTTAAGTAAGTCAGATAAACAACAGCTATCCCTTAGTGCTTCGATGAGCCTTGCTTTGTCACTGCTTGTTCCTTTTGTTTGAGCAAGGCATCTAGCTTTTTTAGGTAGGCAACCTCCGCACGTAGGTATTCATTCTCACGTTTGAGTTCTGCTAGTGTTTTTTCATCATCTGGTTTGTCGGTAAT
>NZ_SAXC01000036.1:0-268 GCF_028895345.1 Psychrobacter sp. DAB_AL62B | reverse complement strand
CGCTTAAAAAAGATGTATGCCGATGAATGTCTCAAATCCGACATATTACAGGATGCCATGTCAAAAAAGTGGTAGCGCCACTCAGGCGCAAAGAGATGGCTTGTCACTACATTAAAGAGCATGGCATCAGTATCCGCAGAGCTTGCTTGATCTTTAACATTAGCGTCACCTGTTATTATCACAAGTCGGTAGCAACGGATGAGAATAAGCAGATAGCGGACTTGCTCATAGATCTGACCGAGCAGAACAAGAACTGGGGCTTTGGATT
>NZ_SAXC01000035.1:0-328 GCF_028895345.1 Psychrobacter sp. DAB_AL62B | reverse complement strand
TTGCAAGACTCAAGCATTTCCGCAGCATCGCTACTCGCTATGAGAAGTTGGCTCGTAATTTTAAGTCTATGCTTTACCTAGCGTGTACTATTATTCATTGCAAAATGAATTGAGGACACGCCCTAGACTTCAAGATCGAAGTCATCGCATACTATCGGCAAAGACATACCGGACTTGCCACAAGTGAGAAGTTTAAAGTAAATTCGAAACTTGTACAAAAATGGGTTAAGCAATACCAAAGCGGTGGCATAGATGCCATCAAGCCAAAGTCGAGTAAAGCTCACTATAGTCGCGATTTTAAACATCACGTGATTACGACCATGTTAGA
>NZ_SAXC01000033.1:0-533 GCF_028895345.1 Psychrobacter sp. DAB_AL62B | reverse complement strand
GGTAATCCCCCCAATAAATAAGAACACTTAGAAATAGAGATTAACTGCTAAAATATACCAGCAGGAGAATCCTATGAAAAAGACACGCTTTACTGATAATCAAATCGTTAATATCCTTAAACAAGCAGAACAAGGCGTACCTATCGCTGATTTATGCCGTGAGTATAATGTCGGCCAAAGCACGTTCTATAACTGGCGCTCTAAATATGGTGGCATGGATGCTGCGCTTATCACTCGTCTCAAAGAGCTTGAAGTTGAGAATGCTCGCTTAAAAAAGATGTATGCCGATGAATGTCTCAAATCCGACATATTACAGGATGCCATGTCAAAAAAGTGGTAGCGCCACTCAGGCGCAAAGAGATGGCTTGTCACTACATTAAAGAGCATGGCATAAGCATTCGCAGGACTTGCTTGATCTTTAACATTAGCGTCACCTGTTATTATCACAAGTCGGTAGCAACGGATGAGAATAAGCAGATAGCGGACTTGCTCATAGATCTGACCGAGCAGAACAAGAACTGGGGCTTTGGATT
>NZ_SAXC01000032.1:0-614 GCF_028895345.1 Psychrobacter sp. DAB_AL62B | reverse complement strand
CAGTCGTTGAAGCAAGCGATTTACGTCCGACCGCTCGTGAGCAAGTAGAGTCATTAGGTGGTAAGTGGCTTGATGTACCAATGAGTGCAGAGGAGGCTGAGACCGCTAAATCCACAGGCGGCTATGCGTGGACACCATCAGAGCAATATGTCAAAGACCAAGCCGCAGTGGTGGATAAAGCCTTAAGCAATGCGGATATCGTCATCACCACCGCACAAATTCCTGGTCGTAACGCACCGCGCTTGGTCCATCAAGCAACCCTTGCCAAAATGAAAGCAGGTTCAGTACTGATTGATATGGCTGCTGGTACTGGCGGTAACGTTGAAGGCAGTGTCCCTGATGAAACCATTATGACGGCCAATGGTGTACGCATCGTCGGTGCCGCCAATATTCCATCAATGCTCGCTGCGCAGTCATCAGACCTATATGCCAATAACCTGGTCAATTTTATCACCACCTTAATTGCTCCTGCTACTACTACAGACGACGCTGCAGCAAACACACTGGCACTCAACTTAGACATGGAAGATGAGATTCAAGGGGCATTAGCCGTGACACATGCGAATCAAGTGCGTCTTGCTAAGCGCTAAATCTCAATTCCCAAGTCTCAAGTC
>NZ_SAXC01000031.1:0-716 GCF_028895345.1 Psychrobacter sp. DAB_AL62B | reverse complement strand
GGTCCGCCCATGTGAGAGTAGGTCATCGTCAGCTCTCTATTCCTGAATATCCCCCGACTAGGTAACTAGACGGGGGATTTTCTTTGCGTGGGATTTGGTGCTTTAGGGAGCTATAAATTAAATACTGGTGATGATACAGGTCTGAAAGATGCCGCTTCGCAGTTCAAGAGGTAAGGCTTTACTCCAAAGAAGTTGACACTGCTTTGTTACGACTTCCTTTTCATTAAACAACCTTATATATCCTAAAAGCCTCCTTTAATTATTTAAAGGGGCTTTTGTACAACAAAGGTATTTAAGAAAGATCTATAGCACTCTCTTTTGCTAAATGCTAACTTTAGAAATTCTCCTTATCACTTAAACGTAGGAAGTGCGGCAATTTCCAACTTAAAAAGTATTATTTTCTACTTAAAGTTGAGTGTTTTTTTATTTTATAAAGATGGTTTTTTAAATTAGCGAGATAAATGAATGTTAAAAGACAGTGCTATCAAAAAATTAAAATAAATACCCAAAGGTACGTTTTGTAGAGCAAAACACTGTCATGGTGGTAGCATTTCACAAGAAATTTGCTTAATTATTAAATAAACCCCACAAACCCCTTGACCCCCTCCTGAAACTGCGTATAATACGCCCCTATCGGAACGAAGCTAAACTTATTAGGGCAAGTGATTGATCACTTAGTACTGAAGTTTAGCGAGATTGGCATTAGAGTTTACATT
>NZ_SAXC01000030.1:0-793 GCF_028895345.1 Psychrobacter sp. DAB_AL62B | reverse complement strand
CTTGCTTGATCTTTAACATTAGCGTCACCTGTTATTATCACAAGTCGGTAGCAACGGATGAGAATAAGCAGATAGCGGACTTGCTCATAGATCTGACCGAGCAGAACAAGAACTGGGGCTTTGGATTGTGTTTTTTAAGCCTGCGTAACGTGCTGGGACTGCCATACAATCATAAACGGGTGTATCGCATCTACTGTGAGCTTGAGTTGAACCTTAGAATCAAACCTCGCCGCCGCATGAAGCGCGCCAAACCTGTGCCACTTGCTGTACCTGATAAGATAAACCAAAGCTGGAGCATGGACTTCATGCATGATGCTTTAACTGATGGACGAGGGTTTAGACTGTTTAACGTCATTGATGATTATAACCGTGAAGCCTTAACCGTTGAGATTGACTTCTCATTACCCGCTCAAAGAGTCATACGCAGTTTAAATCAGCTGATTGAATGTCGAGGTAAACCGGTCCAGGTAAGATGTGATAACGGACCTGAGTACATCAGTAATGCGCTTAAAGACTGGGCTTTAGATCAAGGTATTACGATAAGCTATATTGAGCCTGGTAATCCACAGCAGAATGCTTATGTTGAGCGCTATAATAGAACCATGCGTTATGATTGGTTAAATCAGGAATTATTTACAGATTTAGACCAAGTCCGTCAGCAAGCTGAGGCTTGGTTATATCACTACAACCACGAGCGCCCGAATATGGGCAATGGCGGTTTTACGCCAATGCAGAAACTAAACCACGCCGCTTAATTCTATTTGATAAGTGTCTTATGGTTGGGATGATTACC
>NZ_SAXC01000002.1:0-534170 GCF_028895345.1 Psychrobacter sp. DAB_AL62B | reverse complement strand
CTACAGTTGCGATAGCAGCGGTAAGGGTTGTTTTACCGTGGTCAACGTGTCCGATGGTACCGACGTTAACGTGTGGTTTTACGCGTTCAAACTTGGCCTTTGCCATGGGTATTTCCTCTTTTTTTGGTGAATATTTATCAATCAAAGATTGGTAAATAACTGTTTGACGGCTTTTGATGTATGACCATCAAACCGTTGACACTATGTTTATTCTATATAGCTAACAAAATTTAGGTTTTAACGATAAAACTTGTTAACTAAAAATCTATGATAGCGCTGATATCTTATGTATAACTTTCATACGTCTGGATACTAAGCCTATAAATAAGGGCATTATACGTGCTTTTCAATCTATTGAATACAACAGGCTAATATATAGCAGCGCTGTTGCACAACTTTATCTCGCTGTACTTTGTTCATATCTTAAAAAGATAAATAAGTGTAGCATTTACTAATAAACTGACAGCACAAAAAGGCAACACCTCAGTGTCACCCTCAAATCATTATTTGCCACACTGTATTTATAATTTTTCAATATTTTATAATTTCGATATCGACGCAAGGCTCTGTGTGAAAGTAGCAAAGCAAATATAAAAGCCTGTAACAATAAATGGAGCTCATATTGAGAATTGAACTCAAGACCTCTCCCTTACCAAGGGAGTGCTCTACCGCTGAGCTATATGAGCGTATTCTAGCCAACCAGTAAGTTGCACTAAAAAAAATATCACGATACAGCGATAATAACTGACTGTCGTGATGAATTATTGATAATTTTTGCGATGGTGCATATATGGAGCGGGTGGCGGGAATCGAACCCGCGTCATTAGCTTGGAAGGCTAAGGTGTTACCATTATACCACACCCGCATTTACTCTTATCGGCATTGACTTTATATAAAGTCGTTAAAGATATAGAGTATGCTTGGCGCTAAGACAAACTTTAGAAAAAATATGGTGGTGGGAGAAGGATTCGAACCTTCGAAGCTTTCGCGACAGATTTACAGTCTGTTGGGTTTGACCGCTCCCCAATCCCACCTAGATTGCTTGATATAAAATAACTTTAATTTAAAGTAAATTCATAAAAAGCTACTTTGAAAGAGATGGTGCCGACTGCCGGGATCGAACTGGCGACCTACTGATTACAAGTCAGTTGCTCTACCAACTGAGCTAAGTCGGCTTGTTCTCTCAAAGTGGTGGCTATTCTATCAAATATATTGACAGACGCAAGCCCTTTTTTGCTTTTTTTGCTTTTATTTTCATAAAAAAACTCAAGCAATTGATTATAATAGAGTTTTTATTATCGTTAAATAACTAATTGTATGACTCTTTATTAAACCATTTACTTTGTCAGCCAAAAATATAAGCACTGGCTTCTTTTTGACTTACCATCTATCGGTTAATTCTCAAAATAATTATGTAAACTTACCAACCATTAATGCTTATAAGTTACGACAGATTCAGTGAATACAGATGAAACTTACTCATCATATGCTGCAATAGTCTATACCCAATAAATTAGGTACGTTGTTTTATGACGCTAGACTGGAATGAATTTTTCTTTCTTACTGTGCCTACGTAGACAGAGGCTGCAAAAAAACCATCCCAGTCCCGCTATACCGCTTTGACATTGAACTGACTATAAGATATTAAAGTGAGGTGACGATCACTTTTATCATTGAGCAGTACATGATTAATACTGCCTTACTATCAAATATTGCCTATACCATACCCGTATTAAATAACCATAACGCTAAGCCGATAATAATAATGGCAAGGAAAACCCATATAAACCAACTTCCACTAGGCTTTTTCTCGACCGAACCTGCATTGGCAGGATTACTAATGGCTTGATCCATGGCATTGTTGCCTGTCGTACCGAGATCACTAGACTGGCCTAGATTGGCAGTGCCTGAAAACTGTCCTGTGGCTGCCTGTTTCGCGCGTAGAATATCAGGATCAGCTTCTTCTTGCAGGGCAGTTGTGGTGGTTTTGTCATGCTCTGCCTGAACTATTGCTTCTTCATGTAAAGTTGGTTCTTCATATGAGATTAGTTCTTCGCGTACCGCTGATTCTTCAGATAACACTGGCTGCGTGACGGGTAGCTCGTTATCAACAGAGGCTGTCGACGATGTCGGAGCAGTCTCTATAGCTGTCAGCGCTTCCTGCTCAGCGGCTACACTAGATTTGTCAGGTATTGTGGTAATAGCGGGAGCCGTTTCAACCGGTGCAGGTTGCAAGTTATTTGTAGCTGATAAAACGTCAGCAATCCCTGTTTCTTTAACGACCGGTTTTGTTTCAACAATAGCCGCTATCTCAGTATCAGGACTCAACATCAAAGTTGGTTTATCTGCAACTGCTGGCTCATGTTCCATAGTAGCCAGTGCGCTTACCTGAAAGCTAAAGCTTGAAAATCCAAGTGTATCATCGGCTTCAAGGTACTTAGACTCATTGGTTTCAATACGTTCATCATTGATAAATGTACCGTTCGATGAGTTCAAATCCTTTACATACAACTTACCGTTTAAGACGCTCAACACGGCATGATTACGTGATATCTGCTTGCTACCAAGCACTACATCATTATCGTTACCTCGTCCAACAGATAGACTGTCAGTTATCGTCAATGTCAGGTCACCGAGTGCCTCTGTTAACGCCTTAAGCTGCCACGTATCTTTCGCTGCCGTATTCACATTATCTGTATGGTTCGTCATGCTATCACTCCTTATTGTTTATTAAATGTCCAATGGCTATCGTTAAATCATTGTCGTAAATATCATGAAGTAATATCTTCATTATTTAGGAATAAAGTTAGGTTTTATAATCCCGCCAAGCTTACTGTAAGGAATGCTCAGCACTGGCATACCATAAGCATATGGGCCAATAGAATAATGCTGATAACGAATATCGATCCCTTTATCCGTCAATGTCACGTTATCGCTCAGAGTAAACGGCCAGTTTTTCTCATAACTACTAACGTCTTCATCGACTGTTTTCACCCAGTCTTTGTAAGCATTATAAGCCAACGCTTTAAATCGTGATTTTTTACCCGTTTGTAACATATCTGCCAACTGGATTTGCTTTTTAGTCTTTTGGTCAAACACTAAATATTCGCTATAAGGCATTCCATGAGCGCCGCCGGTAAAGACATATGAACTTATCTCGAACATCTCAAAATCATTGACGTGACCCAAATATTCAGGCGTCACTATCAAGTTATAAACAAACACACTATCTTCAGGTAAATCAGCGAACTGCGAAACAACAAAACTATCGATGGCACTCTTGACGTCTGCTTGATTACTTTTAGTAGTGATAGGTGCTGACTCAGTAGGCTTGCTATTAACGACTAGATTATTGATGCGCTCATTGGTGATATCATTTATCCAATTATGATTGGTCTTGAGATATTTGACTTCAATCTCTGGGCATCTATCACGCTGAAGGCAAGTTTCCTGTATCTTTTTGGGTAGTTCATAATCCAAATAATCAGTGCTACTAATAAGGCTACCAGCATGCGCTGACAAGCTTAATGCGCTAAATAGCACCCCACTACCTAACACGCCCATTAGACGCAGCCAGCCAGTCTTTAGCGCTAACGGCTGGGCTGCTGCTAACTTATTAGTATGAAGTTGGGTTGCAGATTTCATATAGCCTCTTTAATATGTATACATATAAGGTTTATTGATATTCTACCGTAACAACTGTTCTATATTGTAGGAACACTGTTTTCATTTTCGAGTGATTAATATTTATTACAAAGTAGTAATATGCTCTTTGAATAAATCATAAGCAATAAAAAAGACACGATAGGCGTGTCTTTTAAAATTAAGCATAAAGAGTGATTAGCAGGCTGATTTTAGTGCTCACGAGTATTGCTAAAGGTGACTTCTGGATAGCGATCTTGCATCAACTGCAAGTTGACTCGTGATGGCGCAAGATACGTCAAATAACCACCGCCATCTAAAGATAATTGGTCATGGGCTTTACGCTTAAATTTAGCCAACGCCACTTCATCATCGCAATGAATCCAGCGTACGGTCGCAATCGATACTGGCTCAAAGATACATTGGACTTTGTATTCTTCTTTGAGACGATGGGCAACCACTTCAAACTGTAGTACACCCACAGCGCCCAAGATTAAATCATTGTTAATCTGTGGCATAAAGACCTGAGTTGCACCCTCTTCACTCAGCTGCTGTAGACCTTTTTGTAAAGCTTTTGATTTGAGAGGATCTTTTAGTATCACGCGGCGGAATAATTCAGGGGCAAAATGTGGAATGCCGGTGAAATTCAGCTCTTCGCCCTCAGTGAAACTATCACCGATAGAAATCGTGCCATGATTATGGAGACCGATGATATCACCTGGATACGCTTCTTCTAGCGTTTCACGGTCACCTGCCAAAAAGGTCAAGGCATCGGCAATACGCACCTCTTTACCCAAACGCACATGCTTCATTTTCATGCCTTTTTCGTACTTGCCTGAGCAGACACGTAAGAAAGCAATGCGGTCACGGTGACGCGGATCCATATTGGCCTGAATCTTAAAGACAAAGCCACTGAAACTTGTCTCTGTTGCTGCCACTTCACGCTCAGTAGTCGGATGCGCTTTTGGTGGTGGTGAGTATTTCACCAGCGTATCAAGTACCATATTGACACCGAAGTTACCGAGTGCCGTACCGAATAATACTGGCGTCATCTCGCCAGCTAAAAACGCTTCCACACTAAAGTCCTCTAACGCCATTTGTACTAGCTCAAGAGACTCCTCAAATGAATTAAACATCAGCGCGCCCAAGCGTTCTCGGATATCAGGATAGTCATAACCTTCGCGAGTCTCAGCCACAGTAATTTCACCGCCATGGCCTTTTTCATAAAGATAAGTTTTATTCTCAGTTAAATGATAAACGCCGACGAAATCTTGACCCATACCAATCGGCCACGTTAGCGGAATGCATTTAATTTTCAAAACCGTTTCAATTTCACTAAGTAGCTCAAGTGGCTCACGAATCTGGCGATCGAGTTTATTAACAAAGGAGATGATGGGCGTGTCACGCATCCGGCAGACTTCCATCAGCTTGATGGTACGTTCTTCAACGCCTTTTGCGCCGTCAACCATCATTAGCGCACTGTCTACTGCGGTCAACGTACGATAAGTATCTTCACTAAAGTCGGCGTGACCAGGGGTATCAAGTAAGTTGACCATGTGCTCTTGGTAGGGAAACTGCATGACCGAGGTGGTAATAGAAATACCACGCTCTTGCTCCATGCTCATCCAATCTGACGTCGCATGACGGTCGGTTTTGCGACCTTTTACCTCGCCAGTTACTTGAATGGCTTGACCCCATAGCAGCAGCTTTTCGGTCATGGTAGTCTTACCCGCATCGGGATGCGAGATGATAGCAAAGGTGCGGCGCTTAGCCACTTCTTTATTTAATTTCTTTGGATCTACGCTCATAATGAGTAACTTATCGTTAAATTTTGGAAGAAAAATAGCAGGATGTAATAAAAGAGATGATAGTAAATAGGATGAATTTTGATGCGCGTATTGTAGCGGATTTACAGTCAAGATGCTATTTTTGCTGACTTTTATCAAGATGAAAGTCAGTACAATGAAACAATAAAAAAGGCGATAAAGTAGTATATCTAACTACTTTATCGCCTTAATTTCGATTACTTAATATATTTCAAGCATTATTATAACGAACTTATTTTCTATAACTATCTGCTATTTCTTTTGCTAGAAAGTCAGCGGCAACATCATTATAAAGTGTACAGTCAACTAATCCGTTACGTTCATTCGCGTTAGGTCCAGTTGTGCCACTAGCAACATAATCAGTCTCATATATACGATTACTAGTATTGTAGGCATAGACAACAGCACTGTAAATATATTCTGGGTCGTCGTTTGTGGCAAAAAACTTGACCTGTGACGCTGTTTGACGATTACTTATCCCTACTCCAAAGCCTTCTTTAATTTGCGATGGACGACTATCGTTAAAGCGATTTTTCGCTACATTAAGCCAGTCATTAAGCGTTCGATAGCTGGTTTCGTTTTTGGCATTAAAGGCTAAAAACTCACGCTCACTGGTGGTTACTGGTATATAACAGATAGAACCCTCTGGAAAGGCAATATTGGCATCATTAGCTGAGATTTTTGAGTAAGTATTTAAGGCGGTACGAATACCAGAGCTACTGTTTGTACTGTTTCCAGCTTTATAGCTATCAGCTTTGCGTCCTGATAAATCAACTTTATTATAAGTGATTTTATAATCTAAAACAGTATTGCTGTTTTTAAGATAAACAGAACGTTTGACCGTAAGACCATTCACCTCAATATATCTATTTTCTAGTGTTCCTTCAAAACTGTTCAGCAAAACTGTTTTATCTAGCGTATTAATTGCTTGGCTATTATAGTTACCTATAATATTAATAACTTCGCTATTGTGATCCCCTGTGCGGTATTTTTCATTGATGCGCGCAATGTTATTAGAGTTACCTTCAAAGCTAGAAACCGTAATCTCATTACTGCTACCCGAACCAAAAATAGCATCTTCACCCTCACCGCAGCCTGTAAGCGCAAACGCCAATAACGAGAGTGCAATAGGTGTCATTATTAATTTATTCATTTTCCAGCGTCCTTCTTAAATACTAGCATCACTAATTATGGTTGTTATAAATCTGATTTTATACACCTAGTTTACTCTACTGTAACGACGAGTTATAGCAAACTTACTATTTGGATTCTAAACTTAGAAGGTGAACTTACAAATTCATAGCATACTTTTACTACCGCTATATAAAGCTTGCCTGATGCTCTGTTATGCTAGATGGGCTATTTTAAAACTAGCTATAACAAGACTTAAAAAACACGATCTAAAAAATGATGGACAACAATTCATATAAAAGGATAAATCATGGAAACCCTATATTCTACTAAAGCCTCGGTAACTGGCGGCCGTGCAGGTAGCGCTAGCCTTCAAGACAGCGATTTGACGATTAATATGGTTGCACCTGGTTCTGGTAAAGATGGTAATAACCCAGAGCAACTATTCGCTATGGGCTACGCTGCTTGCTTTGATGGTGCACTTGCTGCAGTCAAAGGGGCGGAAAAGGCAAAATTTGATTCTACTACTGAAGTATCGGTAGATTTACTTAAAGGTGAAGGTCTTGATTTTAAATTAGCAGCAAAAATTCATGTGACTGGTGAGAACACTGACTTATCGGCTGATGAGTTTCAAAAGCTAGTCGAAAAAGCCAATAAAGTTTGCCCGTATTCTAAAGCCACTCACGGCAATATCGATAGTGAAGTGACTTCAGAAGTGAAATAAGCTCTCACTCTCAGTAGCAACAACGACGATATTAATAAATAAAAGAACTCAGCTGGTCTGGGTTCTTTTTTTATGTTTGGTTAAATTTATTTATTTTAATGATAAAAACTATTGATGCTAGAACCTCTCATAACTTTTAAGCAGTTCGGCACGCGCTGATTTTATCGTTATAATAAGCACATATTTTTATCTAATAGCTGATAAGTGACTTTTATGACTGATAATATGCCTAATTCCATAACAGACAGTAACCACAATTCCCACCAAGCACTCGATCCTAAAGCGTTGCCTAACTTCGATACCATGCCAAATGTTGCAACCATGGACACCAGTCACGTCGACAAAGACCAGCCACCTTTTATTTTAGTTGATGGCTCTTATTATCTGTTTCGTACTTATCACGCCCTGCCAAAAACCATGCAAAATTCGCAAGGACTGATAACCAACGCTATCCGTGGCACGCTTAATGCGCTGCTAAAGCTGATGCGTCGTTATCATCCTACCCATATGGCGGTTTGCTTTGATACCAAGTCACCGACTTTCCGCCATCATATGTCTGCTGATTACAAGGCCGCCCGTCCACCCATCGATATAGAGCTATTAGAGCAAATTCCTTATATCCATCGTTTGGTGACGGCATTAGGTATTCCACTGTTACGCATTGAAGGGGCGGAAGCCGATGATATCATCGGTACGCTTGCTCACCGTGCGGTCGAGCAAGGACATCATGTGGTCATCTCAACCGGCGATAAAGATATGATGCAACTGGTCAATGATTGCGTCATATTAGAGGATAGCTTTACAGGCAAAGTAACTGACACCCAAGCAGTCATCGATAAATTCGGTATTAACCCCAACCAAATGATTGATTTTTTAACCTTGATGGGTGACGCCTCTGACGGTATCAAAGGCGTGCCCGGTATTGGTAAAAAAACGGCGAAAGACTTGCTCGTAGAATATGGTGATATCGCTAATATGTTAAAGCATATTGGCTTTATTAAAGGTCGCGGTGCAAAGGGTTTGATTGAGCACGCCGATGATATCCCGTTCAATGCCAAACTGGCGACCATCGTGACGGACTTAGATATCGGTCAAGATTGGAACGATTTAAAAATCAATACCGACCCTTGTGCCCATATAGATGAATTACGTGAGTTATATAATGAGCTTGAATTTAGAAACGAGCTGGCATCGCTTGATCATCCGAACCATCCTGCCAACGCTAATGGATCGCAAAGTGTCGCAGAAAGCCAAGCCAATGCCGAATCACAAGCACAAATCGCTAAATCTTTGCAATCATCACAAATTGAGAATATCCAAAACGGTAAAAATCATGATAGAGCGTGGCATACTATTTTAGACGAGCCTGCCTTTGACAGCCTGGTTCAGCTATTAGAATCTGCGCCGCATTTTGTTATTGATACTGAAACCACCAGCGTCTATTGGCGCGAGGCACAAATCGTCGGTCTATCGTTTGCGGTGCAAGCACATGAAGCTTATTACATTCCGCTGACTCATAGTCTAGAAGGTGATGAGCTAATCACCAAACAGCTTGATCGCGATACAGTATTAGCACGTCTCAAACCAATTTTAGAAAATCCAAATATCGGTAAAATCGGTCAACACTTAAAATACGATGCCCACATTCTCAGTCATTATGATATCGACCTTATCGGTGCGTTACACGAGCAGCCCAATAACTGGGCGATGGATACCATGCTTGCCAGCTATGTCATTAACGCCGCGATTACCCGTCATGGCATGGATGATTTGGCACGGCATTATCTACAAACTCAAACCATCAGCTATGAAGATGTCGCAGGTAAAGGCGCTAAACAAGTGAGTTTCGATCAAGTGGCTATTGATATTGCCAGTGACTATGCTTGCGAAGATGCCGATATTACCTATCAGTTATTTGATATTTTTAGCAAAAAACTTGCCGATGACGAAAATAACTCTAAGCTGCTACACGAGCTAGAAATCCCAACGGCTGAAATACTTTGCCAGATGGAAGCTCACGGTATATTAATCAAACGCTCATTTTTAAACGAGCTATCAAAACGCTTTGATGAAGAAATTATCGCTTTAGAAAAACGCGCGTATGAAGTGGCTGGCGAGGAATTTAATCTGGGTTCTCCTAAACAACTTGGTGAGATGCTATTTGAGAAACTTGGTGTTGCTGGTGGCAAAAAAACTAAGTCTGGTCAGTACTCAACTGGCGAGGCGGTATTGTCAAAAATCGATCACCCGTTGGTTGATATCACTCTAGAATATCGTAGCCTATCTAAACTAAAAAGCACCTATACCGATGCCCTTGATAATGTCGCAGATAGCGAAACTGACCGTGTGCATACCAGTTATCATCAAGCGTTGACCAGCACTGGGCGCTTATCTTCCACGGATCCCAACTTACAAAACATTCCAATTCGCACTGCAACTGGGCGCTTGATACGTCAAGCTTTTATAGCGCCAAAAGGTCGCGTTATTTTGGCGGCGGATTACTCACAAATTGAGCTGCGATTGATGGCGCATTTCTCAGGCGATGAAAACCTGACTCACGCCTTTAATGAAGGGTTGGATATTCACGCAGCCACTGCTTCTGAAGTGTTAGGGAAAGATGTTGCTGATGTTAGCTCAACTGAGCGACGTAATGCTAAAGCCATTAACTTCGGTCTACTCTATGGCATGAGCGCCTTTGGACTTGCTAAGCAATTGCAGATGAGTCGCGGCGAAGCGCAAGACTATATCGATATGTACTTTGAGCGTTACCCAGGTGTCAAAAACTATATGATCAATACTCGTGCCAGTGCTTATGAGCAAGGCTATGTCGAAACCATATTGGGTCGCAAGCTTTACACCCCTGATATCAATCATAGCAATCGTATGGTCAAACAAGGGGCTGAACGCGCTGCTATTAATGCGCCACTACAAGGCTCAGCTGCTGACCTCATTAAGCTGGCGATGATTGCTGTCGATAAAGTATTACCAAAGTCTCAGGCAAAAATGCTACTACAGGTCCATGATGAATTGGTGTTTGAAGTCGATGCAGATAAGGTTGATGATATTAGCCAATTAATTACCGATGCGATGCAAGATGTCTTGACGACGACTGCTGTTGAAAAAGGCTGGGATGTAGACTTTGCTGTACCATTATTAGTCGAAACGGATAGTGGTCAAAATTGGGACGAGGCGCATTAACTCTTAAATGGCTGTAACGCTGCTTAAGATACTTGACTCTCTCAGCGCAAACTAAAAAAACAGTCGCGTATTATCATTGTTGGTATAATAAACCTATCTTATTCCTTCACAAATTACCTTTTAGTCTAAAGTGAGCCGCTGCGCTCACTTTTTTTATTCTAAAAATCAGGAGCGCTTATTTTGGCTGCAGATGGCATTATCGAAATCCCCGGGATTATCTTACTGATAGCTTGTATATTACGTTGCACGCAGTACGTTCTACAGAGTAAGAGCAAGCAAGGTCTTTATTTTTGGCTGGCATCAGTATTGATATTTTTTGCAGTGATTCGTCGTGAGTTAAACTATCTGCCAGAGCTATTTATTTCAAGTAATTTTTCATTGTTAAATCATTCTTATGACTGGTGGGAAGACGCTATTCTTTTAGTCGTTTATCTGTCTATTATTGGCTTATTAGCTTATACATGGCGTTATCTTTGGACAGTATTAAAATCCGTGCCAGCTTCTTTGTATCTCATCGTAGTGGCCTTAGCAATACTAGAATATATGGGCGAGAATACTATCATTATTCCTGAAAGCATTGGACAAATAGTAGAAGAAATCGCAGAGACGGGCGTCTATGCTGTTGCATTGGTTTATTTGTGGCGTTTCAAAACCATTGATTTAGAAAGACATTTATCATATAAGCTATATGCACCATGCAAAGTATAAAAAGCATCAGCAGTGATACAATTCACCTTAGTGCTAAAAGCTTATGTATGATTTGTTATACTAAAAGTTAAATAAAAGAACAATAGTTGGATTTACTATGGGTAATAAATGTATAGTTAATATATGGTTAAAACCATTATTTAATATGACATTTCTATTCAGTCATCATTAATCACTATTAATAACTACTATTAATCACTACTAAGCGAGTCATTATGAATATATTAATTACAGGTGCATCACGCGGTATCGGTTTAGCGACGGCCAAACGACTGGTCGCAAAAGGTCATAGCGTCGGTCTATTTGATATTGACACGATTGAGCTTGAGCAAGCGATTAATGATAAAGCGTTTAAAAAAGCCCTGAAAGACAATCGTATCGTCCATGGCCATCTTGATGTTACTGATCCTGAAGCGTGGGATACTGCCATTGATCACATGATGGACAACTTTGATGGCATTGATGTATTGATTAACAATGCGGGCGTCTTGGTGAGTGGCGCGTTACCCAATACTGATTTGGATAAACAGTTGTCATTGATTGATATCAACTGTAAAGGCGTTCTTATCGGCTGTCATAAGTTAGCCCCTCATTTAGCAGATAGTAAAGACGGTAAAATTATTAACGTCTCATCTGCCTCGGCGATTTATGGTCAATCTGAAGTTGCTCCTTATTCTGCCAGTAAGTTTTTTGTACGCGGTTTGACCGAAGGATTAAATATTGAATACGCTGAGCTGGGTATCAAAGTAATTGACGTCATGCCATTATGGGTAAAATCTGATATGACAAAAGATATTAGTGTTACAAGTATCGATCGTTTGGGTATCAATTTAACCGTCGATGATGTCGCCAAAACCTTATGCAAGCTAAGCGGTAAACCGAATCGTAAGATTTCACGCACCCATTATCCTATTGGCTTTCCAGCTAAAATGCTACACACAGCATCGCAAGTAGCTCCTGACTCATTGATGCGCTTTATCAATAGTAAAATTGGTACTAAATAAATTAGTCGCTAAAAGCTACATAGATAACGTGAGAACATTTAAACGGCTACCAATTTCGGTAGCCTTTTTTTATCAATAGAACCCTATTTCGTTGGTATATATTTTTCCTAGGATGATTATAACGTCTTGCAAATTAACAGCTCAAATGAATGTGCCTCTTACATATTTTTACCTTCTTGTGACAGCTTACTACTAGAGGCAATGATGATAACCATACAAAATAGCCATAAGACGAAATTCTAATAAATTTAACACTCATAAAAATTAAGGAATATAGTATGGAACACTCAAAAACCCCACTGCCAGAAGAGATGAACGGTATCGCTAGCCACAAGAGCGCGGATATGGACAGTAATGATCAACTTGTCGATTTAGACAACCCTATGTTACATACTATTGATAATGATGATGTCATTGATAATAGCGCAGGGTTTGACAATTCAGAAGTCGGTACTGATGCCATTCAAGGTCTTACACCGATGCATCGCCAAAATATTGACGAATCACGCATTGATGAGCTACTGGTCGATGATAATTTAGATGACAGCAACTATCCTGATATCGTCGATATCGCAGACAGAGATGCTGCAAAATTGAGTAATGATGATGATTTTTAAAGCAACTCCCTTATAAACTAATTACCCTGTAGAAAATCATAAAAATTATTTAGACAAAAAAATACCGAACATCATGTCCGGTATTTTTTAATATTTTATGACTTATTCAGAATAGCATCTACGCCCAACCATCTAACGTGCCCGCCCAACCTTTTACCAATGGCGCACTCATGGCTTCTAACAAATCAATGTGTGCTTCGTCTGCGTTCAACGCTGGAATATAATGATATTCTTGCCCGCCAGCATTAATGAAGTTCTCACGGTTCTCAATCGCCAGCTCCTCTAACGTCTCAAGACAGTCTGCTGAAAATGCAGGGCTGAGAATTTGGACGGAGCGCACGCCTGACTTCGCCCACTCATCAAGTATGACATCGGTATAAGGCTTGACCCATTCTTGCTTACCAAAGCGTGATTGGAAGCTAATAATCCATTCATCATCTTTTAGACCAAGCTCGTGAGCGACTTGCGCAGCGGTACACTTACAACGTCTAGGATAAGGATCACCTTTATCCATATAAGGCTGCGGAATACCATGGAAGCTAAACATCAGCTTTTCAGGCTTGCCATGTACCGCTTGAAAGCGGCGAATACTATCCGCTAATGCTTTGATATATAAAGGGTGGGCAAAGTAGTCTTTGGCTATGGTGATATTCGGCAAATTACGCTGTTTAAGCGACCATTTGGTAATCGCATCATATACTGCGCCCGTTGAGGTCGCTGAATACTGCGGAAATACGGGTAACATCACAAAGTGGTCAACCCCTTCGCTACGCAGCTTGTCCATAACATCAGGCAAACCAGGATTACCATAGCTCATTGCAGAATGCACGGAAACGCGAAATGGCGCAGCACTTTCAGCCAAACGTTTATCTAACATCTCAACTTGAGTATTAAGGATGTTACGCATCGGCGAATCACCATCCCAAATACTGGCATAGGCTGCTGCTACACGCTTCGGACGACTCGGTAATACAAACAGATTGAGGATAATCGCCCATAATAATTTAGGAATCTCAATCACTCGCGTGTCTGATAAAAACTGACGCAAATATCGACGTACTGCAGGTGCAGTAGGTTCGTCAGGCGTACCTAGATTGATTAATAAGACGGCAATACGTGGGGGCAGTTCAGGTTTCATAGCAGCACTATTTTATGATTAGGTTAATTAAAGAAAATATGAGATAAAAGATTGTTAAGTCAGTGTTAAATTAACGCTCTGTTAGTGTAGCATTTTATCCATTAATAACGCATCGCAAAAGTGCACTTATACAATTTGATACGCAGCTGCAGCCTATGCATTCCATTCGTTATTTAGCCACTATAAAAACTAAGCTTGAAAGACTGCGCTCGAAGGTTGTACTCATATGCGCATCGCCATACAATAGGCGAGCACATTGTCAAAAGAACAGTGTAAGTAAAACGCTTTTAGCTTAAAACCATTTAAAAAATATCGGCAAAACGATTTGTCGATAGATTGCCCTTCTTATTTTATTGATGATTGTTGTCTTGCGAGGTAGCTTTGAACGCACGCCCTGATAATACCAGTGACCAGTTCTCCAAAGAAAAACCACATTCTGTTAGCTCAGTTAACGATGCTGATTCAGTAGGCTCAGTTAGCTCAGTAGGCATTGTCACGCCACAGACTTTTCATTTCGCTGAGCCATTAACCTTGGAGTGCAACCGTACCCTGCCCTCGTTTGACCTGATAGTCGAAACTTATGGCACGCTGAATAGCGCTAAATCAAACGCGGTGCTGATTTGTCATGCCTTATCTGGCAGTCATCATGCGGCAGGGTTTTATAGTGCTGATGATAAAAAATCAGGCTGGTGGGACAATATGATTGGTCCTAATAAAGCTATTGATACCAATCGATTTTTTGTCGTCTGTGTGAATAATATCGGTAGCTGCTTTGGATCCACAGGTCCAACAACCATTAATCCTGACAGTACAGCCGATGGCGATGAAGGGCGCGCTTATGGTCCCGACTTTCCACTGGTCACGATTAAAGATTGGGTAAAGACGCAGGCTATGCTCTCAGACCGTTTAGGGATTGAGGTTTGGCATGCCATCGTCGGTGGCTCAATGGGCGGTATGCAAGCCATGCAATGGGCGGTCGATTATCCTCAGCGACTTAAGCGCTGTGTGGTGATTGCCTGTACACCAAAGCTCTCCGCACAAAACATCGCCTTTAACGAAGTCGCACGCCAGTCGATTTTATCGGATCCTGATTTTAAAGAGGGACGCTACCTGCAAGCCGGTACCTACCCTCGCCGCGGACTTATCTTAGCGCGGATGGTTGGGCATATTACCTATTTAACCGATGACGCGATGAAAGCAAAATTCGGCCGTGATTTAAAATCGGGCAAGTTTATGTATGGTTACGATGTTGAGTTCCAAGTCGAAAGCTATCTGCGCTATCAAGGCGAACGCTTTAGCGAAAACTTCGATGCCAATACCTATTTGCTTATGACCAAAGCGTTAGACTATTTTGACCCGACGCGTGATTATCCATCACAGGATTATCCGTCAGAGTCTGCTACAGACCTATCTAAGTTATCATCAGAGCCGTTAGCAAACTCTATTGGTGCTTCGGTAAAAGCTGATAGTAGCGAAGACGAGCTAACTGAAACTCTAGCCAATAGTACTGATATAGATAATATTGAAAACAGCAATTACCAAGAGCTTACTGCGCTTAAAGCAGCCTTTGCTCATACTCAGTGCCAATATCTAATCGTGTCATTTACCACTGATTGGCGTTTTGCACCGGAGCGCTCGCAAGAGATTGTCGATGCATTGATGGCTACTGGCAAGCCGGTCAGCTATATCAATGTCGATGCGCCACATGGCCATGACTCATTCTTATTTGATATTCCGCGTTATATGGGTGCCGTCAGAGGATTTTTGACCGCACCATTTATGACTGATAACCAAGCAAAAAATAACCATCAAGATAGCATTCAAAGCAGTCATCAAAAAGTAGGAGCGCATTCATGAGAATGGATCATCAATTGGCTGAACGCTGGATTGCCCCGCACTCACATGTTCTGGACTTAGGCTGTGGTAATGGCGAACTGCTCGCGCACTTGCAACAAAATCGTGGCGTAACGGGCTACGGGCTTGAGATTGACGAAGAAAAAATCAATGAGGCGATTGCTAATGGTTTATCGATTGTCGAGCAAGATTTGAATGATGGTTTGGCGCGTTTCGCTGATAATAGCTTTGACACTGTCGTCATGGCGCGCGCACTACAAGCGGTTAAATCTCCTGATATATTATTACTCGATATGCTACGGGTTGCCCGTGAGGCCGTTATTACCTTTCCAAACTTTGCCCATTGGCAAAACCGTATTCATTTAGGACTTAAAGGTATCATGCCAGTTTCAGAGGCATTGCCGTATGAATGGTACAACACGCCAAACATCCATTTATGCACCTTTAAGGATTTCGAAAAACTCTGCGCTCAGCACGACATTCATATTATTAATCGCTTTGCTGTCAGCGATTCTGAAAAAGGGCATTCACCGCTGATGACAGCGTTGATACGCCAAGCGCCCAATCTGTTGGCAGATGTTGCTATTTATCGGGTGACCAAACAAAAACCTGAATGATATTCGAGTTTTTGTACTATTTATTAAAGGTAATATTAGCGCTCATCAGTACCACTCTAACCTTAATATATTGTTAACTTATTCTTACGCTCAGGTAACTCTATGATTTTGTTGAGGACAATGAGGTATAAGTAAGCATTAAATCGTGTAATTAGTATTTGAGTTTCGTAAGCTTGGGTGTTAAGCTAGCAAAATAGTGTCAATCGCACCCCATTTATGACCGTTTATCGGTTCGATGAAGGTCTATTGCCACACACAACGATTAAATATATTGCTAATAATTAGGTAAGTTTGTATTGCAAGATTTCACCTAATTGTTATCGCCGCCTAAACTCCTTTAGCGGTGCAACTTTTTTTGCTTATTAACTGCCTAATTTTGGAGCTGCTATGAAATTATTAAAAGCTGCGTTGTTCACTACCTTGCTTTCTTGTGCAGGTTTTGCCAACGCTGAGTTAATATCAAATGTGCCACTTGATACCTCACGTTTTGAGCTGATGCCTGTCAGTGAATTATCCAATCGTGCTGCTCAAGGTAATGATCACGCTCAGTTCTATTTAGCCAAGCGCCTACAGAAAGGCGAAGGTATTGCTCAAAATACTCAGCAAGCAGTCCAGTGGTATACCAAAGCTGCGCAGCAAGGCGTTGCCCCTGCTCAGTTGAATCTTGCCATCATGTACTTGCGCGGTGAAGGGGTACAACCAAACCTACAACAAGCACGCGGTTGGTTAGAAAAAGCCGCCATGCGTGGTGATAACCGTGCTAGCTATACGCTTGCTTTATTAGATGAGAAGCAAAAAAATCTGGTTGATGCTTATAAATGGTACGACTTGGCTGCCCGTGATGGCATGTTAGACGAAAAAGTACGTAACAAAGCACGCGGTAAAATCGGTCAATTAGCATTAAACTTATCAAGCTCAGATATCGCTAGTGCTCGTAGCAAAGCGGATACTTGGTTTCAGAGTAAGTAAGTTTTAAAACACTTAGTAAATAGAAAAATCCAGCCTTTGAGCTGGATTTTTTATTATATGATCACTAATTTAAGCTATCTAATTTCGATAAAACATTTCGACAAATCTATAAAAACCCTGCAAAATTTGCTACACTGCGCCAGCATTTAGCCAATTCCACAATTACACCAATGTTATAAAACCACCAAATACTTTAAACCAATGCACTAGGTTTGCGACCTAGCCAGCAGGAGAAAAACATGAGTACCTCACAGACTACTAACGTCAAAGCACCAACCCATGCGACCGAATACGACAGCGTCACTAATAACATCGTGGTTGCCGCTTTATATAAATTCACGCGCTTTGCTGACTTTGAGCAGTATCGCGAGCCAATTTTAAATAATATGCTTGATAACGATGTCAAAGGCACCTTGTTAATCGCAAGCGAAGGCATTAATGGGACGATTTCTGGCACACGCCAAGGGATTGATCACGTCCTTGAGTATCTTCGTAGTATCGACGCGATCGGCAGCTTCACTTTTAAAGAATCTTATACCGACGCCCAGCCTTTTTATCGCACCAAAGTGAAGCTTAAAAAAGAAATCGTTACTATGGGGGTTGAAAACATTGACCCATTACAATCGGTTGGGCGCTATGTCAAACCAAGCGAGTGGAATGCGCTGATTTCAGATCCGGACGTTATCCTCATTGACACGCGTAACGACTATGAAGTGCAAATCGGTACTTTCCAAAATGCGGTCAACCCAAATACAGAAACCTTCCGTGAGTTCCCTGAATACGTGGCAAAAGAGCTAGATCCGACTAAACATAAAAAGGTCGCTATGTTCTGTACCGGTGGTATTCGCTGTGAGAAATCTACTGCATTCATGCGCGAACAAGGCTTTGAAGAGGTCTATCATTTAGAGGGTGGTATCTTAAAGTACCTAGAGGAAATTCCTGCCAGCGAATCTATGTGGGAGGGCGATTGTTTTGTTTTTGACAATCGCGTCTCCGTCAATCACAACCTGGAAAAAGGCAGTTATGAGCAGTGTTTTGCCTGCCGAATGCCAATTACTCAAGATGAGATGCAAAGCTCTGCCTATATCAAAGGCGAGTCATGCCCGCATTGTATTGATAAAGCGACTGATGAGCAAAAAGAGCGCTTCCGTGAGCGCGAGCATCAAATGCAGCTGGCAAAAAAACGTGGTGAAGCACATATCGGTAGCGAAGTTATCGATATCATCGAAAAACGCCGCGCTGCGAAAGTTGAAGCTCGAAAGCAGCAAGAAAACGCTCAAGCTAAACAATAGAAATCAGCAAAAGCTTAACGAAATTAAGGTTTATTAGAAATAAGGGTTAAAAGAAGAGGCCAACAGCGTCTCTTTTTTTGACTCTTTTATACCGCTGGATAAACCACCTGGCCTTGACTATTTAGCTCAGCCCCTAGTGTTGGCTTGGCAGGATCTAAGCGGCCAACGCCCATAATATGCTCTACCCTGTTGCCTCTAAGCAGTAAATAATCGGTAATAATACGCCGATGACAACGCCACCATACCGCTTCAGAACACATAAGGGTAAGGCGCTGTTTTTTCCCGAGTTGAATGAGTTGGTCAAGGGCCGCTTGAAAAGTATCACTTAACGCATAATCCGCATAGTTATGAAAAGCTTGCACGCGCCATAGATTATTAATGTGTTCATCGATTTGTTTTTGTTTTGGACGTCGCCCACCAAGGTCGGAGCAGTGCTGATAACTGATGCCAACTTGACTGAGCGCTTGCGGAAAAGTATCGATATTAAAATTAGGGTTGGTGCGAGAACGGGGAAAGCTGCGCACATCAACGAGCAGTTCGATATCGGCTGCTTGAAGCATGTCAATCAGCTCATCAAGGCTACGGGTCGAATGTCCAATCGTATAAAATGTGGTGTTCATGAGTTAAGCCGTTGTCATTTTGAATTTTGCTGTTATAGTCTTGTTCTGCATGGTCTTATCCTGAATTGTCCAATGGTTTTGCTCATTCAATATTAACCAGCTTGAACTTGCTAAATCATTAGGACTTTTGTAGGACTATGGTGGTCAAAGGCTGCTAACGCAGCAAAACCGATCAAAGCAAAATAGAATGACCTAAACCTTTACTGCTTATAATGATACCCAGCATAAAAAAAGAGACGCTCAATTAAGCCCCTCTTTTTGACGTTTACAATGCGTTTTATCGAATACGATCAGCTGCCGCGATAAGTACTATAGCCATAGGCTGATAAAGTAATTGGCACATGGTAATGCTTGTCGCCTTCGATATTGAAGTTCACTTCAACATAAGGATAAAACGACTTTAAACCTTTATCTTGAAAATATGGCGTGGTTTCAAAAATCAGTTTATAAGTACCATCATGTTGTACGCCAGCTTCATTAGGTAAAAAAGTCCCAATACGACCATTGGCATCGGTCTTTTGCGTATTAACCAGTTTCCAGCTACCAGTCTTCTCTTGCATCATCAATCTTACATTGACGTCCGGTGCAGGCTTGCCCGTACTGATATCTAAAATATGGCTAGATAACTGATACTTGTCTTGATCGCCTGCCGCGTAACTTGCTGTCGCCGTCATAGCCAATACGCTACCAAGCGCAGCCGCTTTCATTATACTTGCTTTCATAAAAACCCCTATCTAAGTTTGATTTGAGAACACTAAGGACTAATGATAAAAATTTACTTATAAAGTAATTCGATAAAATACTTATCTGCTAGCTATTATAAGATCTAAATATTAAGCATATTAGCAATACAGGCGTTTAGTATAAGTTATCATAGCCGCGTTATTGTAAAGAAAATGTTAACTTATATGATGAAATTTTATGGTCAGCAATATTTGTGTTAATGGTTATTTAAGACAAAAAAATAGCAGACAATTTATTAAATTGCCTGCCATTCATATAACGACAATAAGTGCAAATTAGCTATAGATGTGCTTCAAACAAAAAATATGCCTAAAACAAAATACGCACGCGAATCGTTTCTTCAACATCTTTAAGTTGGTCTAGAGCAGCTGTTGAGTCGTTATAATCTACATCCATAACGAGGTAGCCGACATCACCTTCGGTCATCAGGCTTTGTGCTAAGATATTAATATGCGCCTCAGCAAACAAGCGGTTAATCTGTGACAGTACGCCTGGGACATTTTTATGGATATGCAGCAGACGATGCGAGCCTTCTTTAAACGGTACAGAAACTTCTGGGAAGTTGACGGCAGTCGCAGTATCGCCTTGGTCAGAATATCTAACGAATTTCTCTGCTACTTCTAGTCCGATATTGGCTTGCGCTTCTTGCGTTGAGCCGCCGATATGCGGGGTCAAGATGACATTATCAAACTTACGTAATGGCGATTCAAACTCTTCGTCAGCAGATTTTGGCTCTTTTGGGAACACGTCAATCGCTGCGCCTAACACTTTACCAGACTCAAGCACAGCGGCAAGATCATCAATCTCGACACAAGTACCGCGAGCGGCGTTGATAAAGTAGCTGCCGTCTTTCATTTGGGCGAACTGCTCAGCTTTCATCATATAGCGTGTGCTTGCTACATCAGGTACGTGCAAGGTCACGATGTCAGCGGTAGATAGTAGCTCTTCTAAGCTACCAACTTGTACCGCATTACCCAATGGTAGCTTGGTTAAGACATCATGGTAAATGACTTTCATACCAAAGCTTTCGGCCAAGACAGACAATTGCGAACCAATAGAGCCGTAACCGACGATACCGATGGTTTTGCCGCGCACTTCATGTGAGTTAGTCGCCGACTTACCCCAACCGCCACGATGAACAGTCGCATTCTTTTCAGGGATACCGCGATATAACATAATGGCTTCGGCAAGTACTAACTCAGCGACCGAACGGGTGTTCGAATACGGGGCGTTAAAGACCGGGATACCGAACTCACGAGCGGCGTCCAAGTCTACTTGGTTAGTACCGATACAAAAGCAGCCAATACCGATCAGTTTTTCTGCATGCGCAAGCACTTCACGGGTCAACTGGGTACGTGAGCGAATGCCGATAAAATGAGCATCTTTAATCTTTTCGATTAGCTCATCTTGATCCAATGCATGGCTGATATTTTCGATGTTTTGATAACCAGCATTTTGCAATATCTTTAAGGCATTGTCGTGCAGACCTTCAAGCAATAAAAAGCGGATTTTGTCTTTTTGGAGTGATAACGCCATATGAGAACTGTCCTATAATTGTCTTATAAAAATCATCAGTGGGATAAGCTATGATGGATGAAACGAAAACAGTCCGGATATCTTACACAAAATTCGACGGCTATGTTAGCAGATTAGATGAATTATTGGTTATCAAGCCTGAAAACTTTTTATGCTATAGTGAATAATTCTATCCATATGTGATTCAACAATCTTTTTATGCTTTGAAGCCATAGATAGATGCAAGCTCATACCGCTCTCTCGTTGCTACATTCGCTCAATTCCAATAATATACATCTTTTATATCAGACTAATAATATACACAGCTACACACGTTCAGTTATAGCCATTTAGTTATATAATAATCCCCTTTATGCATAGCGCTTACGTTTATACCGAGATTTGACCATGACTTCTTTATCTAGCCAAACCCTATCTGACACCCATGCAGCCGCTGTTCAAACTATTCTAAACACGTTGATTGATAGCCATCAATTTGATGCCAGCCAAATCAAAACTGACAGTGAAAGCTTAGAGCATTGGGGCAAGGACTGGACCAAGCATTTCGCTCCTGCTGCTGCGGCTATTGTCTTTCCAAAGACTACTGAGCAAGTACAAGCGATTGTGTTACTTGCCAATGAGCACAATGTGGTCTTGACGCCAAGTGGTGGTCGTACTGGCTTGTCTGCGGGCGCAGTCGCCGCTAATGGCGAGATTGTCGTCAGTATGGATAAAATGAACCATATTGGAAAATTCTATCCTGCCGATCGCATGGTTGAGATTGAAGCAGGTGTGGTCACTCAGCAGTTGCAACAGTTTGCTGAATCAAAAGACCTTTACTACCCTGTCGACTTTGCTTCAGCAGGCTCAAGTCAAATCGGCGGTAATATCGGCACCAATGCCGGTGGTATCAAGGTTATTCGCTATGGCATGACCCGTCAATGGATCATGGGGCTGACCGTTGTCACTGGTAAAGGCGATATCTTGCACCTCAATCGCGGTATGGTGAAAAACGCTACGGGCTATGACTTGCGTCAATTGTTTATCGGTAGTGAAGGTACGCTGGGGTTGGTGACTCATGCTCAAATCAAGCTTGAGCGTCAGCCGCAAGACTTAAACGTTATGGTGCTTGGCATGGACAGCTTTACCGATGTCATGAATGTCCTATCAGCCTTTCAAGCGAAAATTGATTTAACCGCTTTTGAATTTTTTGATGATGTGGCGATTGATAAGCTCATGGCACATGGTCAAGTACAAGAGCCGTTTGAGTCGCGTACCAAGTTTTATACACTGCTAGAGTTTGAAGCGCCATACGAGCCTATCATGGATAAAGCAATGGCGATATTTGAGGATTGCATGGAGCAAGGCTGGGTCGTTGATGGGGTCATGAGCCAAAGCTTGGCGCAAGCCGAGGAGCTATGGAAGCTACGCGAATATATCTCTGAAACCATCTCAGTATTTACACCTTATAAGAACGATGTATCCGTACTCATCAGCTATGTACCCGACTTTATCAATGAGATTGATCATATTGTCAGCAGCAACTACCCTGACTTTGAAGTTTGCTGGTTCGGTCATATCGGCGATGGTAATTTGCATCTGAATATCTTAAAGCCTGAAAACATGAGTAAAGACGATTTCTTTGCAGAATGTCAGATCGTTAATAAATATGTGTTTGAAACGGTAAAAAAATATGGTGGCTCAGTATCTGCTGAGCATGGCGTTGGTATGACCAAAAAACCGTATCTCAATTATAGCCGCAGCGAGACTGAGATTGATTATTTAAGAGAGGTCAAAAAAGTCTTTGATCCCAATAATATTATGAACCGTGGGAAAATTTTTGATATGTGAGTATTCATTTAATTATTAAAGTAATGAACAAGCTGGCATAAAAAATGACGCTAAACATAATGGTTTAGCGTCTTTTTTATTCGGTCACTTTTATAAGATAACTTTTATACAATCTAAATGGTCATTTTCGCCATATGAATTATATTTATAACGCTATAAATATAACAATATCAGCGCCACCACCAGTAACACGCTTAAAAAGCCTTGAACGATTAAAAAGGCTTGGTGTGGCGCAGCGATATGACGCATCATATTGCCCATCGCGTTATAAGTAATGCCTGCTGCATTGATATGCGGTGGACTATCAAAGGCTTTAATGGTTTGCAAAAACTGCTCAGTACGCTCAGGCGTCCAACCATGAGGCGCAAACGGTAAAAATGGTGACAGCTGCGCGGCTTGTTTCTTGGTAGCGGGCGACCATAGCCAACGCTCCAAAAACAATAAGCGCATACGCCAGTCAGAGAAGCTACGCTGTTTGATGGCTTTTAGTAATAGTACCTGAACATTTTTGTGGCGTTTATCAGCAAAAATATTCTGCGTTAAGGCCGATACTTTTTCTTTTTCACCTTCGATACATTGTAGAAAATGCCCATTGCCGTAACATAACGTTCCTGTAATGCCTTGCCGCTCATTGTAATCACGCGCATGACCTTCTACCTCGTCAAATATCGTCGCATTCAAACGTGATCCAATCGTCAGGCTGCTGACATACACCAACTGCACCAGTGCGGCGTCTTCTATTTTGTCTAATTTGCTAAGTGCAGTAGTGTGAGATGGCATCGTTTAAAATCCTTAAAAGGTCACTGTTAAATATGACCGAAAAAATAAGCTAAATAAAATTACGCCTGAGCTAATAAACTACTGCGTCAACAAAATACTAAACTCATAAAAAATAGTGATTCACAAAAACCTAGCAAATATTTACGACGCTTGACTGTCATTGACGAATGAGCTTGGTATCATACCCATCGCAGTCAGAACTGAAAGTATGGTCGATTCACTTTAAAAGTAAGAAAATGCCACTTGCAAACTGGCAAAGACACCTCATTAAAATTAATGATATGAGATTGAGGTTTTATAACTCATTGTAAATACAGAGATAAATTATTGTAACGATTCTCTAAGAGTATTGGTATAATTTTCTCGACATTTCTTGGCATTGTTACATGAAAAACTGTGCCCTTGGGTTTGCCTTTAGCGATTGCATTCACCTAAAGAGTAATACCACGACGTGTGATCCCTTATTTATTGACCTTATTTATTAACATTAATTTATTAACACCCGTTATTGAAACAACAGACAGGAACATTATGAGCAAGATTGAAAAACCAGACGACTTCCATCTGACGATTGCTGAGATTAAGAAAAAAGACTACCCACAATTAAAAGCATTGATGGATCGTGTCTATGTTAACTTAGGCGGTGCATGGTCTAAAACGACGATCAATACTTTGATTGATGCGTTCCCTGAAGGTCAGATTGCTTTGTTTGACCATGATAAGCTGATTGGTATCGTACTATCCATGCGCGTTGATTACACCAAATTTTCTAATCCGCATACCTACGATGATTTAATTGGGCAAAAAGAAATCATTAGAGATAACCCTGAAGGCGATGCAATATATGGTCTAGATGCACTCATTGACCCTGAATATCGTGGTTATCGCTTAGGTCGTAGGCTTTATGATGCACGTAAAGAGCTATGCCGTCAGCTAAATTTCCGCGCTATTTTGGCCGGTGGTCGTATCCCTAATTATCATAATCATCAAGACCTCACACCGGGCGAATATATTGAGGCCGTTGCGGCTCGTGAGATTCACGACTCTGCGCTGTCTTTTCAATTATCGAATGGCTTTATCGTCAAACGTATTTTGACTGCTTATTTGCCTGATGACAAACAATCTAAAGGCTTTGCGACCTTACTTGAGTGGGCAAATATTTATTATGAGCCAAAAGACTATAAGCCTAATACTCGGAAATCTGAGGTACGTATTGGCGGGATTCAGTGGCAGATGCGTGAGGTTGAGTCGCCTGAAGAGCTGCTGCAACAAGTTGAGTTCTTTGTCGATATTATGGCTGATTATAACTCTGACTTTGCCTGCCTACCCGAGTTTTTTAACGCGCCATTGATGGGGTTATGTGAATCGACGGATCAAAACGTCGCCATTCGCTTTTTGGCAGGATATACCGAGTGGTTCAAAAACGAGATATCGCATCTGGCCGTCAGCTATAACGTCAACGTGATCTGCGGCTCTATGCCTCTGCTCGATGAAGATGATACCTTGTACAATGTCAGCTATCTTTGCCGCCGCGATGGTACGGTTGAAGAGCAGCGCAAAATTCATATTACCCCACATGAGCGTAACGCTTGGGTCATCGAAGGCGGTGATGAGGTAAAAGTATTTGATACTGATGCCGGTCGTATTGGCATCTTGGTTTGCTATGACGTCGAGTTCCCTGAGCTTGCCCGCCTAATGGCACTCGATGATATGGATATTTTGTTCGTACCATTTTGGACAGATACCCAAAACGGCTATTTACGTGTACGCCACTGTGCGCAGGCACGCGCGATTGAAAACGAATGCTATGTGATGATTTGCGGTTCAGTAGGTAACTTACCGCAAGTTGAAAGTTTAGATATTCAGTATGCACAGTCGTCTATTTTTTCACCATCAGATTTTGCCTTCCCACATGATGCGATTATGGCGGAAACGACCGCAAACACTGAAATGGTATTCTTCTCTGACTTGAACTTAGACAAGCTTATCCACGTGCGCAACGAAGGCTCGGTACATAACCTTCTTGACCGCCGTGATGATTTGTATAGTTTGAAATGGAAACGAAAAGCCAAAATTTCAGCGAGCAAATTAACGGACAAAGAACGCCTTGAAAACTCTGGCAGTGTCCTTCTTGGTGATCCATTACAAGACCGCGCGCAAAAGTCTTAATTGGTTTATTTAAAAGCCATGCATTAACCCTGTACTAAAAATCACCTAATAGCATTTATAAGTAATACGGCTGATCCTTCAGCCGTTTATTTTTATCTATTAAAAAACACTGAGAGTAAAAAAGCAGCCACTATGACGACTGATATTGAAAGCAAAAAAGAAAAACCTAACAAGACACCTAAGCAAAAAGCATTGTCGATCATTAAAACTGTGCTGTTATATGGTTTGGTATTTATGGTGATTTATACCGCCATCAACTGGTGGCGACAGCCGGTCATGCCAGCCAATCCGCAGTTGCAATTAACAGACTATCAAGGGCAGACCGTTGACTTGGCAGCGCTGAGTCAGGATAAACCAACGCTGGTATATTTTTGGGGGACTTGGTGCCCTGTATGCCGTGTCACCTCGCCGACTATTAATACGTTGGCAGCAGAAAACAATTATCCTATCGTCACTATCGCCATAAAGTCAGGCTCTGACCAAGAGCTAGACAGTTATCTCAATGAGCATAGCTATAACTTTACGACAATTAATGATCAAGAAGGGCTTATCTTTGATGATTGGCAAGGACAAGTCACGCCTTCTTATGTCATATTAAAAGATGGTGAAATGACCCAAGGGCTGACTGGTATTCAGCCTAAATGGTCACTGAAATTACGATTATGGCTGTCGTCAGTTTTTTAATTTTCAAAAATCAGTTTTACTATGCTGATGGCATTTTTGATTTACCTCTATCTATAGTCAGATCTAAATAAAAAAGATACAAGTTAAACAGTGCGTTGCTGGTATAAAATTTCCTCGCTTGCTGTGCGCTTTGCACTCCAGAGGCTTCGAAAAATTCATTCCAGCAACGCTGTATTCTTTTTAAAGTGTATTAACTATACTTCATTTTAAATAAATGATAGAAAGCCCAAGCTCATTAATTAGCAAACATTTGCTATAATAAACTTTCGTTTAATCTTAATAATGGATTTGAGGTTTGAAAATGAATTGGAAGAATACTGGTATCACAATAGTTACTGCTGTGTTCATTAGCATCTTAAGCGTGACTTCAGCAAATGCCGAACTTAAAGATTATTATAGTGAATGTATGAGCAAATATAAGACTATAAATAATTCGAAAATTTATGAATGTACTGGATATGCGGATCAAAAATACAAAAGTACGATGAATAAGGCTTACAATAAAATCTATAAATCCCTTAAAGGTAATGGACGAGATTCCGCTGATGCAGAAAGTTTTGAAAAATCACAACTCGGTTGGCTAGATTATCGTGATCAACAGTGTGCTCTAGAAGGGATGTATATTGGTAGTCCAGCACTGCCGCTTTGTGTATCATCTAAAAATAAAGAGCGCGCTGAAGAATTAATGAATTTCTCAGAAAACTTTTAAAAAGATATTCTTCTGAAACATATCAAAAACTGAATCTCAAACTAAAAACCTGCCACTCATTTGACTGGCAGGTTTTTCATATACTTAGGGCGTATTTAATAATATGCTAGCTAACTAACGAATCGAGCTGCTTATACTCATAATCCAGCGCCTCTGCAACTGCTTTATAAGTCATATAACCTTGAGTGGTATTTACGCCTTTTGCCAAAGCGGCATTGTCATTACAAGCCTTTTTAAAGCCTTTTTTGGCAAGGGCTTGGATATACGGTAAGGTAACGTTAGACAATGCTATGGTTGAGGTGCGTGGTACTGCCCCAGGAATATTCGCCACGGCGTAATGAATAATGCCATGCTTGGTATAAGTCGGATTATCATGAGTGGTGATTCGATCCGTGGTTTCAAATAAACCGCCCTGATCAATCGCAATATCGATAATAACACCGCCATCATTCATATCTTTGACCATCTGTTCAGTGACCAGCTTCGGTGTGGCCGCACCCGGAATTAATACCGCGCCAATGACCAAATCACTGTCTTTCACGCTATCGGCGATATTGACTTTGTTGGATATCAGCGTCTGCACATTATTGCCAAACATCTCCGATAGTTGTTTAAGACGCTTGGGATCAAGATCCAGAATGGTGACGCTAGCATGTAGACCAACCGCGATTTTTGCCGCTTCAGTACCCGATACACCGCCGCCTATAATGGTAACCCTACCCTTTTTTACGCCTGGCACGCCGCCGAGCAGCATGCCTTTACCGCCATAAAAAGACTGCAAAAACTGCGCGCCTATCTGCGTACTCATCCGTCCAGCGATCTCACTCATCGGCGTCAATAGCGGTAACGAGTTATCCGCCAATTGGACTGTCTCATAACCAATTGCCGTGACTTTATTGTCAATTAATACCTTAGCAAGCTCTGGCTCATTAGCCAAATGCAAATAGGTAAATAAGATTAAGTCGTCTGTTAAGTATTGATATTCGTCAGCTTGTGGTTCTTTTACTTTAATAATCAGCTCTACGTCCCATACTTCAGCAGCGCTATTCGCAATGGTTGCGCCCGCTTCTTTATAGTCATCATCCGTAAACTGCGACCCCATACCGGCCTCAGTCTCGACAATGACGTCATGACCATCATCGACCAAAGCACTGACGCCATTTGGGGTTAGACCAATGCGGTTTTCGTTATTCTTTGTTTCCTTCGGAATACCTATTTTCATAACTGCTCCATGTTATATTATTTAAGATAAAATAGATAAATTCATAGCAACGTGCTACGAGCATTATTTTTTAATTAATGCTCCCATGCGCGCTAGACGCTACAAAAAATCCATACTAGTAGGCGTATGTTGTATTTCTTTAAATCGAATTAAATCGGATATGATAATTAATGTGGATTAAAATTAATGAATAAAAAACGCTTCAATCAAAAACGACGATAAACTACTGGGAGTAGGGATTATCTGAGGATAGTGATATGATGCTGTCTTGCACTTAAAAACAGCTTAGATATTGATTGCTCTATCTTTATTATCACTTTTATTAGCGTAGCAGATATAAAATAAGTAGCAATCGCTAGTTACTTAAATTTTGTGACTGGTTTTGGCGGACGCAATTACGATACTGGTCGGCTCTTTTTACCCTACTGTTTTTGTCATATAATAGCTGACGTTACCTTTATCTACTTTCTGCCTGTTTTAATAGCTGTATGTTATGTTGCATTCATCTCATGAGCATTTATGATTGATTTGACTATTTTATAAGCAACTGATAAGTAAAAAAGACCCCTGTTATTAAGCATCAATCCCAGTATTACCTTGAGTTTTGCAACCACCTTTAAACAAATTTTTCAATTTACATTTTCATCACTATTTTAAAAGACGCCTTCTATGACTGATAAAAGTTCTGATACACCAAGCCACGATTATAAAGACACCTTAAATCTTGCCGATACGCCATTTGCAATGCGCGCAAACCTTGCCAAACGTGAGCCTGATTGGCTAGCTGCTTGGGAAGCGGATGATGTGTACGGTAAAATTCGTCAGGCACGTGCTGGGGCGACCAAATACATTTTGCACGATGGTCCTCCCTACGCCAATGGTCAGATTCACTTGGGTCACGCGGTCAATAAAGTACTAAAAGACATTATCGTTAAATCAAAAACCTTATCAGGTTTTGATGCACCTTATGTGCCCGGTTGGGACTGCCATGGTTTGCCTATCGAGCAAAAAGTCGAAGCTAAGTACGGTAAAGTTGGTCAAAAAGTCTCCGCGACTGAATTTCGTGGTTTGTGCCGTGAATATGCCAGCACGCAGATTGAATTACAAAAGGCAGACTTCAAACGTCTTGGCGTGTTCGGCGATTGGGACAATCCGTATCTAACCATGAACTTCCATCAAGAAGCCAACATCGTACGCGCCCTTGCCAAAATTCATGACAATGGTCATGTGACTCGCGGTATGAAGCCGGTCAACTGGTGCTTGGACTGTAGCTCTGCTTTAGCTGAGGCCGAAGTTGAATATCAAGATAAGGTCTCAGACGCTATCTATGTCAGCTTTGATGTTTTAGACAGCGACAAGGTTGCAGCATTGGCTGAGATAGATGGCAACATCGCTGCCGTTATCTGGACGACGACGCCTTGGACTTTACCAGCTAACCAAGCCATCTCGGTACATCCTGAGCATGACTATAGTGTGGTCGCCACTGAAAACGGCAACTTACTACTGGCAACTGACTTGGTCGAGTCGGCGTTAAGTGAATTTAAACTTGATAATAAAGGCATCCTAGCTACGGTATCAGGTCGCGAGCTTGAAGGTCTGCATGCTCAGCATCCATTAATTACAGAACGCCAAGTGCCATTAATCTTAGGCGATCACGTGACGACTGACAGCGGTACTGGTCTGGTACATACCGCACCTGGTCATGGTCTTGACGATTATATCGTTGGTCTTAAATATGATTTACCGGTTGAAAATCCAGTAAGTGGTACGGGCATCTATTTAGAAAGCGCGGCGGTATTTGCTGGTGAGCACATTTATAAAGCCAATCCAAAAATCATCGCGGCTCTACATGATAACGGTCACTTAATCAGTCATACTAAAATTGAGCACAGCTATCCGCATTGCTGGCGTCATAAGTCGCCTATTATCTTCCGTGCGACGCCGCAGTGGTTTATCAGCATGGAAACCAAAGGCTTACGTGAGCGTGCGCTTGCCGATATTCCAACAGTCAATTGGACACCAGCATGGGGACAAAATCGCATTGAATCCATGATGAATGGTCGCCCAGACTGGTGTATTTCGCGCCAGCGTACATGGGGTGTACCGATTGCTTTCTTTACCCATAAAGAAACAGGCGAGCTGCATCCAAATACCCTAGAGTTAATGGAAACTGCCGCACAGAAAATCGCAGCAGGCGGTGTTGAAGCTTGGTTTGATGCCAGCTGTGAAGATTTCTTGGGCAGCGAGGCCGCTGACTATGATAAAGCGACTGATACGTTAGACGTTTGGTTTGACTCAGGTACGACGCATTTTGCCGTACTTGAACAACGTGACGAGTTGACCAATCCAGCTGATTTGTATTTAGAAGGCTCTGATCAACATCGGGGCTGGTTCCAGACGTCATTACTGACCTCAGAAGCCATGTACGGACGCCCGCCGTTTAAGCAAGTATTGACTCACGGGTTTGTCGTCGACGAAAACGGTCGCAAGATGAGTAAGTCACTGGGCAATATCATCACCCCACAAGAAGAGATTAATAAAACCGGTGCGGATATGCTGCGTCTATGGATTGCGTCTAGCGATTACCGTTATGAGATGAACGCCGGTAAAACGGTATTTAAAGGTGCAATCGATATGTATCGCCGCATCCGTAATACCCTGCGTTTCTTGCTTGCCAATACCGATGACTTTGATCCAGCAACTAACAGCGTCGATATCAATGAATTGGTCAGCCTTGATAAATTTATCATTGAACGTGCGCAAACGGTACAAGCACAAATCATTAGTGCTTATGATGCGATGGACTTTCACCAAGTCACGCAACATATCACCGCGTTTTGTTCGCAAGATTTGGGCAGCTTCTATTTAGATATTATTAAAGACCGTCAATACACTACTCAAACCGATGGTCAACCGCGCCGCTCTGCGCAAACGGCTATTTATCATATCGTCCAAGCACTCATTCGCTGGATCACACCGATTTTGTCATTCACTGCGCAAGAAGCGTGGGAAGTATTGCAAGGTAACAATGGTGGTGAAGCCGGCTATGTATTTACGGAAGAGTGGTATGTATTCCCAGAGTTTGAGCTAAGCGCTATCAGCAACGATGACTGGCAACGTATCATGCTCGCAAAAGATATAGTCAATAAGCATATCGAAACCGCACGCGGTGAAAAAATCATCAATGCTAACTTATCAGCGGACGTTAATCTATATGCTGATGGCGCCATGCATGAAAGTCTAGCCAAGCTTGGTGAAGAGCTGCGCTTTGTACTCATTACCAGTAATGCAACCTTAAAGCCTTTGAGCGCTGCCCCTGTTAATGCAGTAAGCACAGACGAGCAAGCAGACAGCAGTAGCACAGCGGTCGTCGACTTAGTAGTAGAGGTCAGCGCTGCAACTGGCACCAAGTGTGTGCGCTGTTGGCACATTCGTGATGATATTGGTACAGATAGCACGCATCCAGAATTATGTGCCCGCTGCGCAACCAACGTCAGTGGCGATGGCGAGGTGCGTCACTATGCCTAATTCGACAGAAAACAATAAGCCGCATGTTGCAGTCGACAATACACCTAAGCCTGCGCATGCGACAACGGGTAACTCATCGATACCTAAAGGACGGCTGAATAAGACGCCAAAGATTATTGCTAATGGCAGTCGCGCGTTTGTCTGGTATCTACTATCACTGGTCGTGGTTATCCTTGATCAATGGACGAAATGGCTGGCTGAAACCAAGCTGACCTTTCATGAGCCAGTGCCTGTCATCGAACCTTTCCTTAATTGGACATTGGCATATAACTACGGCGCTGCCTTTAGCTTTTTGGCAGATGCTGGCGGTTGGCAGAAGTGGTTTTTTTCTGGTCTCGCATTAGTGATGTCATTATTCTTAATCGGTTATCTCATCAAAGCGCCACGCCAAGCTAAGCTGTTATCTATCGGTTTGGCATTAGTACTTGGCGGTGCGATAGGTAACTTGATTGACCGCTTGCTACATGGTCACGTGATTGACTTTATCCATGTGCATTATGCCGACGTTTGGCATTATCCTATTTTTAATATTGCCGATATTGGCATTTCTATCGGTGTAGCACTGATTATTATTGATATGCTATTTTTGGAAGGTAAGCGTAATAAATAAGTAAATTGATGTCAATTAGCGAAAATAAAAGCCCCGTCATAGAACGCTATGGCGGGGCTTTTTTATAAAATTTTGATGCTTATCTACTACAGCCCCTAAAAATTTAATAAAGAGCCAATCCTTGTTCACAATAATCCTTCTAAAAAAGCCAAACCCCCACCCGCCAATATAAACAACAACCCCGCCATATTAATCACGACGGTTAAATAATACGCCACTCGAAACTCAGGCTTTTGTGACTTATGCCTCAAGTAAGTTTGTGCGACCATTGCACCGACCCAGCCACCAAGCGCACTTAACAGATGCAAGGTTGATTCAGACGTGCGCCAATCGTTATTTTGAGCGGCAGCTTTGTCTTTGGCATACATTGCATAGGTTATGATTCCCAATGCCGCATACCAAGCAACGACTAGCCAGCTTAGCTTATTCATGACCGCCAATAAAATTAAGACGCCATAAAAGCCAACACCGAGGAACAAGCGTTTCTTTTGTCCTGCTTCAAACTCTGCTTGCGCACTACGTTTATGATTACGCTGCCGGATTTGCTGATTCTTTTGTGCCATTTTTTGTTGTACAAAGCTCAGCTCTTGCACGTCTTTTGCCTGCATGCGCCCTTGATTGTCTTGCCCAGACGTAAAGATGACTTGCTCGCCGACATTAGGTCGACGGCGTGCTTTAAACTCATTGATATGAAAGAATATTGAGTCACCATTCTCAGTTTCGATAAAGCCAAAGCCTTTATCATCTTGCCATTTTTTAACCTGACCTTGTCGCTTATTTGCCATCGATATGCCCGCCCTCTTTTAGATTCGCCAAACATATTACACTATTTGCGTTACACTATTTACGCTTACATGCTTTCGCAGATGGCTTATCATTTCTTACAGTATTCTCAACCCGACTCCCTATTCTAACAAGAGGTAGCTTTTACTATGTCCGACTCACAATTTATCACTCCCAATGAAGATACTCGTATCACGTTTGGCAGCCTCGTTAAGCTACATTTTGAAGTATCATTAGAAAATGGTACGGTGATTGACTCAACCTTTAGCCGTGACACGCCTGTCACCTTGACCATAGGCGATGAAAGCTTGTTACCCGGTTTTGAGCAAGTTCTAATGAACCTGCGTGCTGGTGATACGCGCTCCGCTCACCTTGAGCCAGAGCAAGCGTTTGGTGAGTGGAATTCTAACAATATCCAACGCTTTAGTCCTACCCAGTTTGCGCTCATCGCTGAAAACCCTGAGATTGGCATGCTGATAGAGTTTGAAGACAAAGGTAAAAATACCCTGCCCGGTACGATTAGCGCTATCAATGATGACGAAATCGAAGTGGATTTCAACCACCCTCTTGCTGGGCAATCCGTACTATTTAAAATTAAAGTCTTTCAAGTAACGCCACCGGGTGTCACTGGTATTAAGCTAATTTAGAATGAAAAATCGATTTATATTAGAATAAAAAAGGATAAACAGATGCAATATCAAACACTGCCGCAAATCGATGAAAAAGTTTCCAAAATTTGCTTAGGAACGATGACTTGGGGCCAGCAAAATAGCGAAGATGACGCACATGCGCAAATGGATGTGGCGCTCAGCGAAGGCGTGAACTTTTGGGACACCGCCGAGATGTATCCGTCACCGCCGGATAAAGACAAGCAAGGTGATACCGAACGCTTTATGGGTACTTGGTTTCATAAAACCAAACAGCGCGACAAAGTCATTCTCGCCAGCAAGATGTCACCGATGGATTTCTTACGTGATGGGCAGACGCGTTTTAATGCTGAACATATTAGTAGCGCCATCGATGGCAATCTTGAGCGTTTGCAAACTGATTATATCGACATCTATCAACTGCATTGGCCTGAACGTCAAGCAAACTTTTTTAGCCAACGCGGTTATACTGAAGCAATGGCAGCGCAATCACTGGACGATTTAACGCCCTTTTTAGAGACCATTCAAGCGTTAAATGATGAGATTAAAAAAGGTCGTATTCGTGCTTATGGGCTGTCGAACGATACTGCTTGGGGACTGATGCGTTATTTATGGGAAGCGGATAAAAATGGCTTAATTGCGCCTATTACTGTGCAAAATCCTTATAGTTTATTAAATCGCTTATATGAAGTTGCTATGGTAGAGATTGCGCATCGTGAGAATATTGGTTTACTCGCTTACTCACCGCTTGGCTTTGGCGTATTGTCTGGCAAATATCTTGATGGCAAACGCCCAACCGGCGCGCGCCTCACTATGTATGATCGCTTTGCGCGTTATACCAACGAGCAAGCACTGTCAGCCACCGCTCAATATGCCAAAATCGCGGCGGATGCCGGTTTAGATATGGCGCAAATGGCATTAGCTTTTGTCAATTCGCGCTCGTTTGTCACAAGCAACATCATTGGTGCTACCACTATTGAGCAGCTAAAATCTAATATTGATAGTATCCATGTAACGTTAAGCTCAGATGTATTAGAGGCTATCGAAGCGGTACATACGCAGCAACCTAATCCATCACCTTAGTTTAACAGAGCTTAGACTCTCATAACCTGATATTAAAGTATTCATAGTGCAAAGAGAAAGGCGCAAATCGCTAGGTTTATCACTGCGATTTGCGCCTTTTTTATTGATATTTTTCTATCTTAAATAAACTTATGCTTTTACTACTTTCGTTAATACTCGCGAATGTAGTTCGGCTAGGCCTTCTTGCATACGTGACTGTAATAAATTCGTCAGCTGGCTTTTACTCAACCCTTTGGGATCTATTGGCTCAAGTGGCAATACATAAGCGGTAACATCCTTAGTGTCGAGCACCTTTTTTATGCTCTCTTTCATCGTAAGCTTACCGAAATAAGGTAATGCTTCACTCAAGGTACCATCTTTATTGACATAAGCAATCACCAGCGGGCGCACAGGAACGTCAGCATCTATCGCCGCTTGTAGCAAGGTGCCATGAATACGCTTAATTTTTTTGCCGTCTGTCGTGGTTGCCTCAGGAAAAAACATTACCGAGAAGCCCTTGGTTAAAAAGCTGGCAATTTGCGCTGCAACCGAGCCTGCATCACCAGAACCACGCTCAATGAAAACCGTGCCTGCCGCCTGCGCCAACTTACCGAATATAGGCCAATCACCAATTTCAGCTTTGGATAAAAAGAAGGCAGGGCTTACCGTACCAACCACAGGGATGTCCATCCATGACACGTGATTAGACACCCATAGCCCATGATGTTGCTCTACCCGCTCAACGGCAATGACCTTTACGCCAAAAGAGCCTGCCATTTTGCGGCAAAAAGTTTGGATATAGTGTGGCAGTGTTTCGCGTGGTGGCTGTTTAAAGGCCCCGATACGTTGGGCGGCACGCAGTCCGCCAGCGATAGTCGTGGTCATGCCAGCAATCTGTTTGCCGCGACCCAATTGCTGTTTGAGTGAAAAGCCTGACTTAGATTGGCTCATCTGTGTCCCTCGTGGTTGAAAACTTATGATTATATATCGTAAACAAGCGCAATGAGTATAACAAAGTTTATTCAGTCAGTGACGATTTGTTCACTGAGTTATGAATGGTTTTTGTTAGCGCTTTGATTCAGTTTCCTATCGCTCAATTTGTATTTTATCATCATTAAAAAAGCTAATAATGGTAGTAGTAACTATAATGACAGAACATTTAATAATTAACCTTGTAACATAAAACCATCGCTAATTGTGCTAGTACGCTTTAACATTAAGTGATGAGACCACATATATATGGTCATATGAACGCTATATCGACGTTTACTGAATTGATAATAGCGATATATTTACTTTATTGAATAGGTGATACTCTTTGGATTATTTTGAAAGACACGAAGGTGGCGAACGCGCCATTATAGTACATTTAGACATCCGCCAAATCCAAGATCCTGATGATCTAGGTGAATTTGAGCTATTAGCAGACTCAGCAGGGGCTGATCGTTTGGCACTGGTCACAGGCTCACGCCAAAGACCAGATGCTAGATACTTCGTTGGTAGCGGTAAAGCAGAAGAAATAGCAGAATTGGTTCGCGAACATGATGCCGATATCGTCCTTTTTAACCATAGCTTATCGCCATCACAAGAGCGTAATATTGAAGCCTTGGTAAAATGTCGCGTACTTGATCGTACTGGGTTGATTTTGGATATTTTCGCTCAGCGTGCACGTACTTATGAAGGTAAGTTACAAGTAGAGCTGGCACAGCTTAACCATTTATCGACGCGTTTGGTGCGTGGTTGGACGCATTTGGAGCGTCAAAAAGGTGGTATTGGTCTGCGTGGACCAGGTGAAACCCAGCTTGAGACGGATCGTCGCTTACTACAAGTGCGAGTAACCCAGCTTAAATCTAGAATTGAGAAAGTCAGACAGACACGTGCGCAAGGTCGAGCCAGACGGCAAAAGTCAGACGTGCCAACCATTTCGCTCGTTGGTTATACTAACGCTGGCAAGTCTACTTTATTCAATCGCTTAGTCGATGAAAATATCTATGCTGCCGATAAACTTTTTGCAACGCTCGACCCCACTTTACGCCGTTTAGATTGGCAAGGTGTTGGTCGTGTGGTATTGGTCGATACCGTTGGTTTCGTCCGTCATTTACCACATGAGCTAGTAGAATCTTTTCATGCAACATTAGAAGAAACCTTAGAAGCAGACTTATTGCTACATGTGATCGACTCCTCCAGTGAAGACATGCATGAGCAAATTCAAGCGGTCAAAGACGTGCTGTCTAAAATCGATAACGATGTACCCGTGCTCAATGTCTATAATAAAATCGACTTAACCGATGAGCCTGCACATATCGGTTATGCTAGCGAAGGTCAACCTAACCGTGTGTATGTTTCTTCTAGAGAAAATCTAGGTATGGAAGAGTTGTCATTAGCCGTCCAGCAGCTACTTACTGGCACATTGACCACGTTTGATTTGACGCTACCTTATAATGCGGGTCAGTTAAAAAACGCCTTGTATGAGCTGGGCGTTATTCAAGAAGAGAGCTACAATGACAGCGGTCATGAATGCTTAACGATTCGCTTGCCAAGCGATAGGCTCAGACAGCTACTTGGTCAAGCAAATTTAGAGCCTTCGGATGTATTGCCATTAGCACAAGCGACGTTACTGATGCCGATACTTGAAGAGTTTGAAAAGCCTGACGAGGATGAAGAGCAGACGATGACCGAAGCAGAAGAAAAAGCGTTTGATGAATTTGATGCCTTAAATTCTGAAGCATTATCGTCAGAAGTTCTAACTGAAAATAATCTAGGGTCTGAAGTGGAAACAACGCAAACTCTTGATTCACAGCGCTAAATGACCAGTGTTCTAAAATAGCTGGCTGCTTAAAATGGTGTGGTTAACTATAAATGGACGGTATCAATTGATATCGTCCATTTTTTATAGGGTATATATAGTCAGCTCTAAATAAAAAAAGATACAAGTCAAACAGTGCTTTGCTGGAATGAGTTTTCCTCGCTTGCTGTGCGTTTTGCACTCCAGAGGCTTCGAAAAATTCATTCCAGCAACGCTATATTCTTTTTAAAGTGTATTAACTATAGTACTAAATTTCACAGTCCGTCCAAAGTGATAGAAAGCGCTATTATCCTATAAACTTTATTAGTTGAGCCACTCTCTATATAATCGCTTTTTATGCCTTTAAAAATACTGATACGTAGGATTCACATTTTAAAAATGGAAAACCCATACGCTTATAATTGATTCTATTCGTGAGACTATCCTCACTAATATTTTAACTCTCTCATCTATCTTTCTTTCTATCTATGACTTGGCCGAAATTGCTTATGAAGTCTACCCATTCTTCAAAAATACCCTTATGGATGGCATTGCTGTTGACACTAACGATGATCATCATTGTTCGTGAGTCAGCAGTGATTGTCTGTCAGTGGGCAGGAATCGAAAAAGCTGCCAATATCGTCGGTATGCTAACGATGTTTTCTATCCTGATCGTTTGGCGGTTGATTAAAGGTCTACCTAGCTGGCTCACCCGAGCTAGTAATACTTTATTGGTTGATAGTGGCTTTGCTTTTTTACCGGTATCTGCGGGTGCAGGTTTGCTGTTATTCGCCTTAGGTGATGAGCTATGGGGCGTAATGCTAACGATGATTATTAGTACGCTCATACCACTTTGGGGACTGGCGATACTTGCCAACCGCTGGCTCAATCGCGATGCTAGTAGTGATAGCACCACTACCAATAAGCAGAAGGAACAGCTTTAAGCTGTATGAACAAAGGAATCTTATGAGTTTTGATAGTATGTTTATGACCACCCTTGCTGCGATATTATTAACCTTAGTAGCACACGTGATAGCTCGCGTACTGGCACGCAAACTATCATGGTTGCCAATGGTGATTACAGCACTGGCATTGGTGGTATTGTTTTTGTTCATTCTACAATGGGATTATAATCATTATTATAGCGCGGCCAAACCTGTATTTGATCACCTATTAGGCTACGTCACAGTGTTATTAGCCGTACCTTTAGCAGCCATGAACTTTAAAGGCTTGCCAGTCAAAAAACTTTCTATCATTGTCGCGATGGCTAGTCTAGTTGGGGCGTTGTTACCGATGTCATTGGCCTATCTATTTTCACTGAGCAACGATACGATATTGGCTTTTGCCACCCGTTCAGTGACCACACCGATTGGTTTGAGTATCGCAGATTTGATCAAAGCGCCTCTAGCGATGGCGAATCTGATTATTATAGTCTCAGGGATCATTGGCGGTACGTTAGCGCGCTTCTTGTTTCTTGGCATCGATGACGACCGTGCCAAAGGCTTAGCGCTTGGCTTGGCCGCTCATGCATTTGGTACGGTAGAAGCCTGGCAGATCAGTCATACAGCTGGACGTTACGCGGCATTTGGCTTGGCAGTCAATGGTTTGGTCACCGCTGTTTGGGTACCTATTTTTATTACTGCCCTAACTGTTTAAGCTCACTTTATGACTGCACTATGCGCTTAAGCTCGTTAATCTGCTTTCAATACTCTTTACCTGTTTAAATAGAATAATTGTAAAGTCCAAAATATCTACGATGCTTTAGATAATCAGTATTTTTATAGAATCGATTTACTTGAAAAACAAAAAAAGTATTGCTGAAATCACTTTTTTCTATTAAACCAAGCTTATAAACAGTAAGCCAGAAGATTTTTTTTCAGTAGCACATAGCTAGCAAGGTATTTATTTTATCTTATACTGGCAACAGCAATGATATAGCTGTACATCGATCCTTAATCAAGTACCTTGTAATAGCATATTGATTTCATTAAAAATTTTTACAATTTAAATATCTGTTTCGGCAGTTTATAGCGGCAATCAGATATAGTCATAAGTTATTTTATGTTATAGTAAGCAACTATTATTTTTTGTATCTATTGCAATTGGTTTTGTTAGCCGTGGTTTTGCGTTGTAGCACTAAAGGTTGGTGACTATAAATCTTGCAGACAGGATAACCGCTTTGTTGCGCAAACCGATGCGTCCATGAGCAAGGCAATTTGCTACTACTCGATAAAAAGTGATAACCCTATGATAAATATTGCACCTCTAGTCACCCGCTGCTTGTCACCTATTTTACTCACCACCGTCGTCCTATCTAGCCTACCGATTGCCGCTCAAGCAGGCAATATGTACATCTATAAAGATAAAGGTGGTCAAGTACTCCTAACCAACGTCAATCCCAGTGGTAATTTTGATAAATTTACCAAAAAAGTAAAAGTCACTTATTATAAAGACTCTAATCTATATGATAGTGGAAGTAGCAGCGCTAGCAGCAATAACTATGGCAGTAGCTCTGCAAGCAGCAGCGGTACTCGCAACTCTTATGATAGCTATATTCTTGCCTCAGCCCAGCGCCACGGTGTCGATCCGGCACTTATGAAAGCCATGATGCATACTGAATCTGCCTTTAATCCTAACGCTCGCTCACCAGTCGGTGCACAAGGTTTGATGCAGCTGATGCCAGCAACGGCACGTCGATTTAAGGTGAGTAATCCTTGGAGCCCTGCTGATAATATTGAAGGCTCAGCCAAATATATCGCTTGGCTAATGAAACGTTTTAATAACAACGTAGAGTTTGCGGTTGCCGGTTATAACGCTGGTGAAGGTAACGTTGATAAATATAACGGCATTCCACCTTTTAAAGAAACGCGTAATTATGTCAAAAGTGTGATGAGCCGTTATCATAGTTTATATAAAAACGACTCAGGACTATCTGGCAATACGATGAACGCTAATAACAGCAATTCTACTAATACCAATAACGCTAGTGGCATGCAAAACGTCAGTTATGGCACCAGTAGTAATAGTAATAGCGCCAGTTATGCCAATTCTGCTTATTTGGCATTACGTTAGTATTGATACTTGGCACCATACTATAGTCCGTTCGAAATAAAAGCGATACGATGGTAGTGACGTGTTACGGCTATAAATTTTTGCAGCCTCTGTCACGCCTGCGAACAGCAAGCAAGAAAAGTTATAGCCATAGCACGGTATCGTTTTTAAAGTGACTCCACTATAAACAGCTTAAAAATGAAGCATAAAAAAAAAGCCCGTTAAATAAATAACGGGCTTTTTTGTGCGTGGCTGCTTCATAGTTATTAAATTAATATACGTGAAACAACTATAAAACAAACCTATAAGTACTGAGCAAAAACACCATCAGTACTCACAACAAAATGTATAAATTACTTGTTAGCTAATGCTTGAGTAGCAGCAACTTCAGCCGCGAAATCTTCTTGTTTTTTCTCGATGCCTTCGCCGACTTCTAAGCGTTTAAAGCCAAGTACTTTTACGCCTTCAGCTTTTAGTACGTCACCAACTTTTTTCTCATTGTCCATGACGTATGGCTGACGTAGTAAAGTTACTTCGTCTAGGTACTTACGTAAGCCACCTTCGATCATTTTTTCAACGATGTTGTCAGGCTTGCCAGATTCACGAGCTTTTGCGTCGATGATATCTTTTTCGCGGGCTAGTACATCAGCATCTACGCTTTCATCATCTACTGCAACAGGGTTGAATGCAGCGATATGCATGGCAAGATTTTTACCAGTATCTGCATTGCCACCTTCATAAGAAACGACTACACCGATACGTAAGCCGTGACGGTATGATGCAATGTTAGCGCCTTCTAAGGTTTCAACACGGCGAATTTGGATGTTCTCACCAATTTTTTGTACTAAAGATACACGCGCTTCTTCAACGGTTTGACCATCGCCATAAGGCAGTTCAGAGATAGCAGCGACGTCAGTGACGTTGTTTTCTAACGCAAGGTTAGCTACTTTTTCTGCAAATTTAGTAAAGTTTTCGTCTTTAGCCACGAAGTCAGTTTGGCAGTTAACTTCTAACAAGAATGCTTTATTGTCGCCTTGAGCGATGATGATAGCACCGTCAGCTGCAATGTTACCGGCTTTTTTAGCGGCTTTCGCTTGACCAGATTTACGTAGGTTATCAATGGCAGTTTCAACATCGCCGTTTGATTCTTCTAACGCTTTTTTACATTCCATCATGCCAAGACCAGTACGGTCACGCAATTCTTTTACCATTTTGGCAGATACTTTTACTTCTGACATAAGAGTTACCTTTTATTATGTATGTGAGTATTGTTATGTATGAGAGTGTACGATATCTAAATACATGACACATTTAAATTCTGTTTGGCGGCTTAATAATAAGGCATGACGAGTAAAACTACATCATGCCTATTATAAACTTCCATGCTGTTAGTAACGTTATATGGCTGCCAATAGATAAACTATCAAGGCATCCTTACAAAGTTAAACCATATCGGTCAGCGATTTATTCTGCTGGAGTAGCCGCTTCTTCAGTTTTAGCTTCAGCTGGTACTTCTTCAGTAGCAGGCGCTTCTTGCTCAGCTTTACCACCGGCTTGAGTTTGTGCGTATTCTTTACCAGCGATGATTGCATCAGCCATAGAAGTTACATACAAAGTCACGGCACGGATAGCATCATCGTTTGCTGGGATGATGTAATCAACGTTATCTGGGTTAGAGTTGGTATCAACGATACCGATAACTGGGATACCTAGATTTTTAGCTTCTTTGATAGCAATCGCTTCGTGATCTACGTCTACAACGAAGATAGCGTCAGGTAGGCCGCCCATGTCTTTAATACCGCCTAGTGAACGCTCAAGTTTTTCCATATCACGAGTACGCTCTAGCGCTTCACGTTTGGTTAGCTTAGCGAAAGTACCGTCTTCTGCTTGTTTCTCAAGCTCTTTTAGACGATTGATTGACTGGCGTAGTGTTTTCCAGTTAGTCAACATACCACCTAACCAGCGATGGTCAACGTAAGGCATGCCAGCGCGTGCTGCTTGCTCACGGATAACACCACTTGCAGCGCGTTTAGTACCAACAAACAATACTTTGTTTTTCTTAGCAGCTAAGCCGTTTACGTAAGTCAATGCTTCGTTAAACGCTTTTACAGTGTGCTCTAGGTTAATGATATGAATCTTGTTACGGGCACCAAAAATATATGGACCCATTTTTGGATTCCAAAAACGTGTTTGGTGACCAAAGTGAGCGCCGGCTTGTAATAGGTCGCGCATTTCGATTTTGGTTGGATTCTTTGTAGCCATGTTAAATGTCCTGTTGGTTGGGTTATGCCTCCACATCACAAAAACTGCCTATCTAGCGACACGCATTTGCTATTAGTTAGGTATATCAATAAAACACCTAGCCGTGAAGCAAATTAATCAAGTCGCCAAACACCCAGCAATTTTTTGCCATGATGTGTGTGTCATTGGTTGATGGGTTGGTTTAAAAAAAATTGAGCTATGATTTGAACGTACAGAATACTGTAGGATAAAAATAGCTGGGCTGTATTTTATCATATAACGCTTAGCGACTGCTAGCGCTATTATAAGGTTTAAGGTGATGATAATGCATAAAAAAACGACGTCTCAACGTCGTTTTTATTCAGAAAAAAGAAGAAGTAGCTTGCAGCTTTAGATTAAGCGATGCAAATACCTATGACGGCCTTGTAGCCATGCCATGTAAATGGCGTCACATAGCTTTGACGATCTTTTGGTAAATAAGGAATACTGGGTATTCCCTCAATAATCTTAGGCGGTGAGATAATAAAATCTGCGCCAAACTCAGCACGGGCGTTACCTGAAATGGTATTTGCCATCTCACCCAATAAGTCTTTCATCATCGTAATTGATGAATCAGGCTCGCCCATGACTTTGATCACTTCGCGCAACAAGTTGCTAGGGGCGCTGACATAAACACAGCCTTCAAGCGGGCCAGATATCTTAATCATGCCGCTATAATCGTAACCCACGGCATTTTTATTGCTATGCAAATAAGGCGTATCAATCACCACTGGCTCATCGTCAATCTGCGCAAAGAATGCGCTGATTGAGCTTAAAAAGACGCCTAACTTTTCTACATTAACCATAATAGTTCATCGTCCATATTTACATATTTATCGTCACGAGGTATTGTATTAGTCCTGCAAACAAACCACAATCTCCCCGATTTGACCGCGCCAACTCACTGGAATGATAAAAGAGCGTCCACTTTTAGGCAAAATAATACTTTGCGGTGAGCCTTTGCATACGAAGGGTACAGAAATGTGGAATTCTGGGCCAAACTCATTACGAGCATTACCCGAAATGGTATTAGCAACCTCTCCGACAAGGTCTACCAGATTATCCTCACTTTTATCTGTCTCGCCCATGCTATCTAGAATGCTATCCAATAGCGCGCTGGTGGCAGAAAAATAAACCACCCCTTTTTGCACCCCTGATATACCGATGACGCCGGTATAATCGTGAACTTTAGGTTGTTGGTTTTCTAGCAAATACGGCGTATCTACAATAAGCTCTTCATTACCAAACTGATTAAAATAGTTGGTGATAATACTCACAAAAACTTGTAACTTTTGCTCTTTCATAATGTGTGTTCTTTAATAAGGTATTTACTTAAATTATTGGACAATATCAGTCTTGTACCAACTCATACAAAGACTCTACCAGCTCTTCTTCTGAAAAAGGCTTGCATAAAAATCCGCTAGCACCCAGTGATAAGGCTTCAATCCCAGTGGATTTATCAGACAATGCTGATACCACTAAAATGCGGACATTGGGGTCAATCGCAATGATTTTTTCAATACACTCAAGCCCGTCCATTTGCGGCATGGTTAAGTCCATCGTAACCACATCAGGACGGTGTATATTGAATTTCTCAATGGCTTGGACACCGCTGGTTGCCGTAGCAACCAACATAAACTGACCAGAATCATAAGCGCGCTGAATACGGTTGCGAATAATATTGGAATCATCAACAATCATTAATTTGTACATAGCTTATCTATTTTCCTTAATTAAGCAGCAGGTAGCGTAATGACAAAACGTGTCATCTGACCAAGCTCACTATTAACATTGAGCTTACCTTTATATTCCTTAACTAACGCCTTGATGACATCTAAGCCCACACCGCGTCCACCATCTTCATCGGCATGCTCTTTAGTAGAGAAGCCAGAAGCAAATAATGTTTTGAGTAAGTCACCCTGAGTCAGCTGACTGGCAGCATCTTGCTCAAAGCGGCCATCTGCAACTAGCTTATGACGGATACCTTCGTAGTCGATACCTTGACCGTCATCTTGTAGCGCAATGATTAAGTTTTGACTGTCACGTTGCATCTCTAAGTCGATACTACCGACCACAGATTTACCTACTGACTGACGCGCTTCAGGTGACTCGATACCATGTACCACAGCATTACGTAATAACTGAATGCTAATCTCTTTAATCGGCTGCTTAAGGTGTGCAGGTATGTTTACGTGCGCCAAATTATGGCCGTTAAGCTGTATTTGCTTACCTTGTCTTACTGCGATGTCTTGGGCAAAATCTTGATAATAAGACAACTGCTCATCATCTGACTCATCACTCAAATCAATTTCATTACCGCCTTCAACATTTATACTATTAGGAGAGAAATCAGCTACTTTATTGTTGCCAACGCTTGATCGAGGCGTGGTAGTTTTTAACCGCTCAGTTATCGGTGCAGCTTTCACAGCTGCTGCAGTTGATACAACAGGTTTTGCATTAGCTTTTGGCGCGGCTTGATTGATACGCTCACTCAACGTTTCAATGGTGTTCGAAAGGCTGAGCAAGTCATCTAAATGTACCGCCAATTGTAAGAAGTTATTGCCTGATAATTTGCCTTGATTCTGTAGCGCATCAAGTTTGTCTTCAGCGTCTGATGCAATCTTGGTAAAGCTGTGCAGTTTAAGCGCAGAAGCCTCACCTTTTAAGCTGTGCATTTCACGATAGATAGCCTTTAATTTACCTTCGAGCTCAAATTGCGAGCTACCAGGGTTTTTCAAAATGTTGTTCATCTTATCGATATGGGTTTTGGTATTACTAATAAACTCGTTAATAATTTTTGGATTAACATTTAAGATGGTCGTTAGCATCTCAATCTGCATGTCATTTTGCGAGCGTTCTTTCTCTAGGCGCTGCTCTAAATAAACCGCATCTGAGACGTCATTAACGTTGACCAAAATACGCGCAATATCTTTATCTTCATAAACGCGTGAAAACTTAAAGTCTAAGAAGCGACTGGTCGCACTGTCTTCGCCAGACGTATTGTGTAGCATCACTTTATGCAATGGATTCAAAGAATCAACCAATTTTTCTTTCACACGTGGGTTATATAATTGCTCGATAAACTGACGGGTGGTTTTCAAATCTTTATCTGAAATACGCCCGCGCAGTACATCGGCAAAGTTTTCTCCTGACAATCTGTCTGCACCAATAATGCCATTCAGTGCGCGTGAATGCTGCTGTCCAATATTCAAATCTTTATCTAGCAGAAATAGACCCGTATTTACCGTTTCCATGATTTCTTGTGTTTCGCGGCGCGCAGTTATCAGTTCTTCATCAGAGGATTTTAATCGACGGACAAAATATAATACGAAGATGATAAAATATAAAATTGCGAAAGAAATACCAAAAATCTGTAGGTTTCGTAGAAAGCCAGCACGCTGACCGTTCTCACTACTTAAACTATTGCTAAGACCAGTAGCATTATCATAAATACCTTGCGTGCTCTCTCCAAACTTACTCTCTAAAGCGCTAGCCGCTAAAGCCAACGGTGAACTTACAAAACGGCTTACTTCTTGTTTATAAGGCGTCCACAGGCTTGAGGCATCTTTTACGTACTTGACTTGATCAGGCGCCGTTGAAGGCTTATAAATATCTTCATCGTCACGAATAGCGACACTACCGCCTCTACTAAGCGTTGTAATTTCTTTATCAATTTCTGCTGTCAGCTTGGTTATTTTTGCTTCTTGTGATTGTAGCGCTGACGCAGGTTGCTGCTGCTGACGCATGATATTCAGCAGGTATATCTCTTGAGTTAGCTTTGGAATATCACTTCGGATATTCGAACTTAGCGCAGAGCCTGCTCGCAAGTCACGAATCTTCAGTGAGTTATAAATACTGGTAACCAAAACGCCTGAGGTTAGCAATAAGAAGATAACGACAGAGACGATAATGGATGTATAACGGTTTTTTGGGATTTCTAAATTTGAACGCGAAGATGATGCATCCACAATTAACTTCCTTGTTTAAATAGAGCATAAAATTAGATTAAAAACTTGAATTATTGATAACTTAAATAACGCCATAATCTTCTTAGAATAAGACAGGTGGCATTTAGCTCACTCTTTTAGCAATCCTAGTCCTTGGTGCCGTATAAGTTCGCTGACTGTATAACTTATTAAGAGCCTATACATTGAAGAAAAACAGAGTTCTTAAAAATTATGGCATAACAATAGCCTTGCTATTTTGCTGCAGGCACACAAATATAGGCACATAAAGGCATACATTGAAATGCTCAGATAAAGTCAGATAAGATTTTTATAGAGTCATAGATAAGCAGACTCTTGAATAAAATGATTAAGAACGAATAACTTATTTGCTGATTGTAATGGGGTTACAATCTGGTAAGGTTTCACGATATATTTGTAGGTCTTTTATTACACAAAATTACATTTTTTATCATACTTAAATGAACTTGTGAATGCAATGTTTTTGTTTGACTTTTATTAAAGCTTAATATCTACTTTTATATATAGTAATAAATATGAATACATTTTTGTAAAATTATTTTTTTTATAATACTAAATTTCTTATAAGCACAAAAAAGCATTCAGACGTTTGATACGTGCTGAATGCTTTTGAATAATAAATGCCAGTAAATAGAATCTGCCAGCCAATTAATCCGCATTATCAAGGTTCAGGTTACGGTCTATCTGCCAAATCAAATAACAGCCAAGGCTCATTAGCGCAAACATCGCAATACCGATTTTCAGTACTGGATTCACTGGGAATAAGTTTAATATTAAACCACCGAAAATACCCACTGAAAACATTAAGGAGCCTTGCAAGGCACTGGCCATACCAGCACGGCGCTTCTGAAAAGCTAGCGCAATCGCTGACGAGTTGGGCTGAGTCAAACCTAAACCGGCAATACAGAAGAAAATACAGGCCAATACTAGTGGCAACCAAGCATCTGTACCAAACATAATACCGAGCGTAAATAGTGCACCTGCTGAAATGACTTGCATCATCGCCCCAAAACGCAGAATACTCAAAATACGAAAACGGTTGGTCAGCCATTGGTTCAGCTGCGTCAATCCCACAAACCCTGCTGCATTCATACCAAAAAGCCAGCCAAAATGCGTAGCTGATATGCCATAAGTATCCATGATTAATTCAGAGGCAGAGCTGATATAGACAAACATCGCCCCCATCAATAACCCGCCGCCAATCGCTGGGTAGTTAAAGGTAGGATCCTTTAATAAGTCCCAGTATTGACTGAGTATTTCTTTGGCTGGACGCACATTACGGTTCTCTTCGCTAAGCGTCTCAAAAAAGAAAAACTTAGTGAGTAATAAGTTAAGCGTACCAAAAGCGGCTAAAAACCAAAAGATAGAGTGCCAGCTAAAAAACTGTAAAAACACAGCACCGAGTGACGGCGCTAATATCGGTGCTAAACCCATCACCAATATCATGATAGAAAAAGCTTTGGCAGTTTGCTTGGCAGTCAGGCGATCACGAATCGCCGCACGGGTGACAACCGCGCCTACACAAGCACCGAGCGCCTGTAAGGTACGCCCCGCAAACAGCACATATTCGTTGTTAGTCGTCGCGCAAACAATAGAGGCAATGACATACAGGGTCATACCAAAATATAACGGTTTAACACGGCCAATACGATCACTCAATGGACCATAAAACAGCTGCCCAAATACCAAACCTATGAAATAGGCGGGTACCGAGTTGGCCATAAATGCAGTCGATACGCCAAATTCATCTGCCATTGATGGTAACGCTGGCAGATACATATCAATCGATAATGGCCCTACCGCGACGATAAGACCAAGCATCATAATCCATGCCACAGGCAAATCGGCAGAGCGCACTCGGTCAGCAGCAATCGGTTTATTGGGAAGGGGAGATTTTGGAGCAGACATATTTAAACCATTTGATATAGTGATTATTATTTTATTATTAGTGCTTTGATTGTTTCATATAGTCAGCTCAAAACAAAAAAAACACGCTTATATTAACGTGCTACTGCTATCAGCTTTTCAAAACAATCAGGCATATCGATGTACCGCTACGCGAGCAGACAGTCTTATATCGCACTGTCTGCTTATAATTCAATAGAGGTATCATGTGAATAAAACAAAAACTCACAACTAAAATCATTAGTCAATATATGTCGAATTTTTCCTAACGGAATTGGCGTTTGCTAAATACGGTGCTGGCTTGCTTCGCTTTTCTAAGCGCAAGCTTACGGTTACGACCAAACATCATTTTCAATTGCCATACTTTTTCTTTATATAATGTCGTCGCTGACTGCTGGAACATGGCATTGACGACACGCTTACTTGCCAGCACCGCATCTGGAGAACGTTCAGCAAACTCAGCAGCGAGCTGTTGTGCCTGCTCTAACGGCGTCTCGCTACAATGACTGACTAGCCCCAACGCTTTACCCTGCTCTGCATCGATAGTACGCGCACTCATTGCCAGCTCTTTTAAGACGTCAGCTCGTACCACGCCAAAACCAGATTGCGTCAAGCCCATATCAGGCACTAAACCCCATTTAGCCTCCATAATAGATAATTTACACTCAGGATGGCTAATACGTACATCACACGCCAGCGCCAATTGTAAGCCTGCACCAATGCAATATCCTTCCAACACGGCAATGACTGGCACTGGAACATCACGCCAAACCAAGCAAACGCGCTGGAATAGACTCTGCCAAGGTTTGACAAGCTCCCATAGAGCAAATGCTTGATTTTTTGGGTGGTTTAAATCGCCTAAATCAATACCGGCACAAAATGTCCCCTCTGCACCATTAAGAATAACCGCACGTATCGTTTTGTCTTTACTGATGCGACCTGCTACCGCGATTAACTCATTGACCACCTTAAAGCTCATGGCATTTTTTTTCTCTGGTCGATTGATGGTCACGGTTAATATATTGTCGGTCGCGCTGACTTGTAATGTTTCATACTGGTAGGTGGCGATAGTATGCATAATCATCCTTAATAATAAAATAAATATAATAGTTCGTGAACAGACTGATATTAACAGCCTTGCATCTACGCTACCTTATCAATAACTGACTGCTACGATACGGTTAATCATTAATGTCATAAAAACGCCTGCTTTAAATCATTTTCCAAGTCATGTCATTTTCGCTCAGACGATGATAGTTCAGCTGCGGATAAGAGGACAAATCAAGCGTTTGCAAATTATTTAACGCTAATAACAAGGCGTCATAATAAGGCTCAAGCATCGCAAACTGCGCAGGCGTGGTATGTTGAATGTTTAGTAAGCACTTATCCTCTAAATCTTGGCTGGCTTGGCGTAACTGCGGCACTCCAGTATAACGACTGCCGCCCAATATACGGTGGGCAATTTGCCCGAGCATACTACGATTGCGCGTTTCCCATGCTTGCGTCAATGCCTGCTTTTCATCATTAATGGTATCGAGCATCATAATAATCAGCTTGGCAGCGAGATCCGGTTTATTGGCTGAGCGAGTCAGTGCATCTTGCCAGTTTAGAATATCTAAGCTATCAAACACGCGTGCGTTTAAGTCTGTATTTTCTAGTACTTCATCTTTAATACTGTCGACCGCTTGGAAAGCGTGCGTCTTCAATGGTACTTGTCCCTGTTCTTGATAGCGCAGATTTTCATAGCGTGGCTGATTTTCGCGCAAGGTTTCACGTCTATAATCCTCACGCGGCTGACTGTCACGCAAATAGTCATCACGAATTTTCTTCAGTGATAAAGGGCGAGTAATCTTTTGCCGACTGCGTATCTTGGCAGCATTATCACTATTTGACTCATTCCTTTTAATCATTTGATAAATAGGCGTTGTAGCGTCTGAATATGCAGCTGAAGAAGGTTGCGTCATCGCATTTTGCAAATCAGTACCTTTGGAATCAGTACTCTGCAAACCAGCATTTTGAGAATGGTTGGTTTTCGATTCCAAAGCTTGTAAATTACTGCTTTGTTGGCCATGATTTTTTGAAAGGTCTTCGTTTACTGCCGTTAATGGTGAAGGCGATGCAGTGCGCCCAAGCCATTTTTGCAGCACTTGTAGCAACTGTGGCTGGCTAATAGGCTTGCCCACATAGTCATTAATGCCACTGGCGATTAATTTATCACGCTCATCAGCTAGTCCATGTGCGGTCAATGCAATAATAGGAATATGGCTGTCAGCCGCTTCAATATTGCGAATTTGCCGCGCCGCTTCGTGTCCTGACATACGCGGCATTTGAATATCCATAAAGATAAGATCAATACTGTCTTTATGCTGCACAGCGCCTTTCTCCTCTATAGTGACGTCTTCAAGATGTAGCGAGCCAGCCGCTGTTTTATTAACATCATCGCGCGTTTCAGCTTTAGATAGCTGGGTCTTTTTCGACAGACTTTGTTTTTCAGTTTTGGCGGTTTTAATATTCTTGGTTTGCTGCTTGCTAATAAGTTCTATCGCGTCAAAACCACTACTCACTGTGATTACATGAATACCAAGCTCACTCAGCAGGGCATCTAGCACCAGTAGGTTTGGCAAATGATCATCAACTGCCAATACGGTAACGCCTTTCCAACGTGGTTCTGGGATACCTGTCGGTGCGCTACGCTTTTGCGTATCAAGCATGGCATATAGTTGTCTTTTGTCTAAGGGCTCATACAAGATATTGGCATGGTAACGATTGAGCAGCGCTTGATCGGCGGCAACTTGATAGCCAAATACCGCAAGCTTGCCTTGATAATGCAGGCGAATTTGTTTGAGCAGCGCCATCATATCATCTTGCGTATCATCATCGACGATGACCCAGTCCCAATAATTGCCCCGCTCTTTTAAAGACTCCAGCACACCTGGCAATGAGTTTGCTTGGATCAGCTTAATCGGTAAGTACTGCAAGCTGGCTTTGAGCACTTGTAACGAGGCGTTATGATTGATCCAGACCAAAACATTGAACTCATCATTGGCGCTCGCCAGTGGCGCTAGAACTGGTAATTCAATCGTTTGACCCGTCGCTGCTTCTAGCACATCAACATGCGCTGGCATACGGAACCAAAACGTCGCCCCTTGATTGGAGATATTCTCTTGTACATTATCATAAAAACCAATATCGCCACCCATCAATCGCGTCAACTGCTTGGAGATGACCAGACCCAATCCTGTCCCGCCATACTGACGCGTGATGGATGGATCGCCTTGGCTAAAGCTTTGAAAGAGCATCTTTTGATCAGATAGTGAGATACCTTTACCACTATCTTGCACGCTAATCATCAAATAATTGTCCTGATGATCATCTAAGCTGACGCGCACCACGACATCACCACTGTCGGTGAATTTAATCGCATTACCGACGATATTGGTCAGTACTTGTTTAAGTCGTAAAGCATCACCGTTGATACGCATTGGCACGTCGTTATAAAACAGTACCGCCATACGCAGACCTTTTTCTGCAGACACTGGCGACAGCATATCCACCACATCATAAATGGTCTCATACAAATCAAATTCATGGCGATCAAGCACCAATTTACCTGCTTCAATCTTGGAAAAATCTAATACATCATTCACTAATGCTAACAAGTGAGCGGACGATTTGCGTATGGTTTGCACATACAAGTCTTGTTCAGGATTGAGCTCACCGTGACGCGCGAGCAAATTAATAAAACCATCAATACTATTCAATGGCGTACGTAGCTCATGGCTAATATTGGCTAAAAATGCCGATTTGGCTTGGCTGGTTGAGATTGCCGCATCACGCGCATTGCGAATAGAGATGTTTTGCATTTCCATTTCATCAAAAGCCAAACGTAAATCATCTTCCGTTTGCTCCGCATGGTCTTTAAGCTCTTGAAAGCTCCCATGTAAACGGCGTAATGTTCTAACCAAATCTTGTTGTAACAAATTCAGCTCACCATTCGATTCAACCGGAATGGGTTGGTATAGATTGTCGACATGGGTACGTTGCAGCTGCAAACGTAGCTCATAGATTGGCGCTATCCAACGTTTTGAATAGATATTCAGGCTCAGCAGCAAGATTAAAATAGTGAATAAGCCAGTAATTACCAATGCCATCGCGATACGATAGCGGGCGATATAAAGCGGCTCATTATCCATATCAATCAATAGCCACAACTGCTGACCGTCAAACTCGCCCAATACGCTGCCGTAAGCGGTACCGATGGGCGTTGGTTTTTGTGATAAAAAACGCTCTGATGGGTCTATTTCTGGCCACGCCTCATCAGTACCATAGCCTACCGTTGCCAGTACTTGATTGTTCTGATTAATAATGGCGATACGCTGCACATGCTGCTCCGACTGCAGGCGCCCTAATCTATCTTGAATACTTTTTAGCGCCGCCATCGCGGCTGGCGAAGTACTATCTGTATTACCATTGCCTCTTTCCGATTCTGCCTTTTCACGCTCTTGCTCCAATAGTTCCGGAACAAGCTCCACAATCGTTGGTGTATAACGGATGAGTACCGCCTCGGCCAATACTTCTTGCTCTGAATCACTGGCCCGCATGGTTTCATGAAACACCAAAATACCACCTACTGCCGCCAGTAAACAAATTGGCAAAAACACCAATATAATCAGCTGACCATAGGCACTACTGGTATCAAAACGTTTTTTGTAAGCCATGCTAGATTCAATCTCCACTGATATTTTTGCGATAGATATTTTATGAGGCGCTTATTAACGAACTATTCATGACTTATTAATCAATTATTCAGATAAGTGCTTAATAAGAAAAAACCATTAAATATCGTTTGAGATTATCTTAACAGGATTCTATAAGCGGCTGTTAAACAATCATTGATAAAGCTTTATGCGCTAAGCGCAGCTGAAAACAAAATGATATAATGGCGCAAATTTTCATTTGCCACAATAAACACCTGACAGTCGTAATCTATTCACTTATTATTGTTGGCACATTATTAATAAATGGTGATTGAACATGGTGGTATGACCCTATTGTCAAATAATAAAAACGTATTTTGATCATAAAACCGCCGTTTAAAAGGCGAATGAATGCCCTACTATCATTTAAGAGATTGTTCTTTTAACAGACAGTTCTTTTAAGAGAACATTCTTTAAAAAATTAATAAGGATACTTTATGTCCGCTACGGCCAAGTCAAACGCCAACTTTATTACTCAAATCACTAAGCTTGCTGATTGTGTCGGTCAAACGCCATTGGTCAAATTGCAGCGTTTGCCTGAGCAAGAGCAGATTGCCAATGGTTCGGTATTGCTAGCCAAGCTCGAAGGTAACAATCCTGCCGGTTCTGTAAAAGACCGCCCTGCATTTAACATGATTTATCAAGCTGAGCAGCGTGGCGATATCAAGCCTGGTGATATGTTGATTGAAGCGACCAGCGGCAATACCGGCATTGCTTTAGCTATGGTCGCGGCAATGCGCGGCTATCCGATTACCTTATTTATGCCGACCAACTCAACCCAAGAACGTAAAGACGCTATGATTGCTTATGGCGCCACGTTAATTGAAGTGGATGATGGTATAGAGGCAGCGCGCGATTTGGCATTACAGATGCAGACCGAGGGTAAAGGCATTGTGCTCGATCAATTTAATAACCCTGATAATAAACAGGCACATTATCTGACCACAGGTCCTGAACTATGGACACAAACTGATGGTAAAATCACTCACTTTATCAGCTCTATGGGTACCACTGGCACCATCACCGGTGTCGCACAATATCTAAAAGAGCAAAATCCTGCGGTGAAAATTATCGGTTTACAGCCTGATGAAGAAGCATCTATCGCTGGTATTCGCCGTTGGCCTGCCGCTTATATGCCGGGTATTTTTGAAGCGGACTTGGTTGATGACATCATGGATATTGATCAACGCGTCGCTGAAGTTTATATGCGTAAGCTTGCCAAAACCGAAGGAATTTTTGCTGGGGTATCTTCAGGTGCAGCTGCATGGGCCGCCATACAAGTAGCTAAAGAAAACCCTGACGCTGTCATAGCATTTATCGTCTGTGATCGCGGTGATCGTTATTTGTCCACTGGACTATATAATATCGATGACAGCATAGAAAATGCTGACAACGTAGCTCTATAAGTCAACCACTAGGTAGAATTATCTATGTCACAAGCCTTCTCGTCCAATCCTATACTGGTCTTTGATATTGAGACCGTCGCGGATACCGATGCTGCCCGCCGTATTTATCCGCAATTGGCTGAGCTAAACGATGCGGACGCATTGAGCGCATTAACGGCTATTCGAATACAAGAAGCGGGACACGACTTTATGCGTTTGCCGTTGCAGCGCATTGTCTGTATTTCTGCGCTCTATATTAAAGACGGTACGTTTTCTTTATTTTCTTTAACCGCAGATAAGTTTAGTGAAAAGGAAATTCTTGCCAAGTTTTTTCGGGCGTTTAGTGATCTTGAAAAACTACCTAAACTGATTAGCTGGAATGGCTCGGGCTTTGATATTCCGGTGCTGATATATCGTGCCATGCAATATGATTTGTCAGCGCCATGGTTATTTGAAGAAGGCGAGCGCATCAAAAACATGCGTTTTGATAATTATGTGAATCGCTTTCACACGCGCCACCTTGATTTGATGGACAGATTTAGCCAATACGGTGCCAGCCGCCGTGAGGCCATGGATGTCGTCGCAAGCTTATACGGCTTGCCTGGTAAGACGGATGTCGATGGTAGCATGGTTGGCGACCTCGTCAGCAATAATGACTGGCAGACGCTATCGATATATTGTGAGTCTGATGTGATGAATACTTGGTTGATATATTTGCGCTGGCTGCGTCTAACTGGACAACTATCCTTACCCGATTTCGATGCTTGGCAAAAGCAAAGCCATGACTATTTAGCCAAATTTACTCAAGCGGACGGCAGTCCACGTCACCAAGAATTTATTGCTGATTGGTCATCTGCGCCCAAATTATAGAAAATACGGTTATAAGCAATTTGTTCTATCCTCATTTTTTTAGCTATTTTTATTTATCATTTATTATTAAGGCAGGTTTATGCAACCCACCGATTCAAACACTTCTACAGCACCTGATACCACACAGCAAACTAACGAGACTCAGACCATTACTATCCCGCCTAATAAGAAAAAATCTAAGCCATCATCGAAGACACGCCGTCGTCTAAAAGATGCTGAGCCACTACCCTTTACTATTGATGGCTTATCGCATGATGGTCGCGGCGTTGCCGTATACGGTAATGGCTTTGGAGAGGCCGAAGGGCACATCACAGATAAGCATGGCAAAAAAATCTTTGTCAGCTTTGCATTACCGGGTGAAAGCGCCTTGGTCAAAATCACTAATAGTCGTACCAGCTTTGAAGAAGGCGATGCCATTAGCATCACTGCCAACCCAAATCCTGAACGCGCTGTACCGCCCTGCCCACACTTTGGGGTTTGTGGTGGTTGTAACTTACAGCATTGGCAACCGGATGCGCAGATTAATTTTAAGCAGTCTGTCCTTGCTGAAATGTTACAACACCAAGCCCACGTTCAGCCTGATCATTGGCTAACACCCATAGTCGGAGATCAACTCGGCTATCGTACCAAGGCGCGACTTGGCGTACGTTATGTTGCCAAAAAAGAAACCGCGCTGGTAGGCTTTCGTGAGCGCTCAAGTAACTTCTTGGCTGAGTTAAATGAGTGTCATATCTTAGATCCGCGTATTGGCTTTGAGATTGCAAACTTAAAAACCCTTATCAGCACCTTAGAAAGCCGTGACAAGATTGCCCAGCTTGAATTGGCTATGGGTGAGTATTTACCAGAGCTACCTGATGGTGATCAACCAGTGGCACTGATTGTGCGCAACCTAGCCCCATTATCAGAAGCTGATATAGATAAACTAAAAGGCTTCTTTGCTGCTCGCAATTGGCAGTTATATTTGCAATCAAAAGGTGTCGATAGTATCCAGCGTATTGCCTTGACGGATGCTGATGATTTAAGTGAACAATTTGGACGCTTATATTATCAATTACCCGAATATGACCTTACTTTTGAATTTATCCCGACAGATTTTACCCAAGTCAATCTGTCAGTAAATCGTCAGATGACCAAGCTTGCTTGTGATTTGTTGGATTTAAAAGCAGGTGAACGGGTACTGGATTTATTTAGCGGCTTGGGTAATTTTAGCTTACCACTTGCGCGTTTGGTTGGTGAAACTGGCTCAGTCGTTGGTGTTGAAGGTAGTGAAGCTATGACTGCTCGCGCCGCTGATAATGCGCGTCGCAATGGCATTAATAATACTGAATTTTATAGCCAAGACTTAACTCAGGACTGTACGGATAAACCTTGGGCCAATCAAGGGTTTGATGCGCTGCTTATTGATCCCCCACGTTCTGGCGCATGGGAAATCATGCAGTACCTGCCAAAGTTTAATGCAGAGCGTATTGTCTATGTTTCATGTAATCCTGCTACCCTCGCTCGTGATACCAAAGCGTTGCTAGAACAAGGCTATCGTTTGACTCATGCTGGCGTGATGGATATGTTTTGCCATACCGGTCATGTTGAGTCAATCGCTCGCTTTGAGAAAGTGTCAGCTTAGCGTCCGTTTTTTCGCGTTTATTTTTTGATACATGAAAGCGTTAAGGTGTTTTTTTAAAATAAATTAGCCATATTGTGCTTAAAGAAAATCGACGATATGCGCGTAAATAAGCCGCTATGTTATTGAGCCTGAAATTATCATTACAGAGGCTCGCTTGATTTGTCATCGCAACATGCGATAATAATAGTCAGTGCTTTCATTTTTTAATAAAAATGTAGCAAGTATACGTACTCATAATTGTACGTATTATTCATATGTTTAATTTTATAGCTGCTAAAAAAGGATTTTTTAGCGGCTGTATTGATTTATAACTGACTATTCACAAATAGCAAGCTCACCATATGCATTGTAGATGGGGTTATCGTCAATTTAGAATAGCTAAGAGGAGTGGGCTATGGTAAAAATTCGTGAAGGATTACCGCTGGTGGATGGACAGACCACGCAAGCTGACAGTGCCACCCTAGCGGCGCAACTGGTCGCGAGTCAACGCTCTCATCAGTCTGCAAACAGTTATGCCCAAATTCCCCTCGATATCAAACATCAGCTGTCCACTCATAAACTACATACTACCTTTGATCGCTCCGCACAGTATGCTTATCATAGTCATGACCCGAACCTTAAAAACGAGTATTTAGACAATAAACTTCTCAATGAATCCTCGACGCTTTCAGAAAAAGAGCTTGAAGCGATTGATTTGGACCAGATAAATATTGACGTACCTACTTGGCTAGACAATGTAGCTAAGCGTATCGGTCAAGAATCTGTACCCAACCTCAGCGTTGCCTGTGAGTTTATTCGCAGTCATATGAATACCAGTGAATCTGAGCGTTCAGGCGCTTACGTGACAGGTATTGCTATGACGGACATCTTGACTTACCTCTATCAAGATGAAGATGCCCTTGTCGCTGCTATGCTTTATCGTAGTGCGCGTAAATCAATCATTAGCCTGGCTGATATTGAAAAAAACTTCGGTGCTGATATATCAACCTTAGTCAAAGATACCTTGGCGATGGGTAAGCTGTCTGAGATTATTGAGAGCAATAAGCGCTTAGAAGATCACTTTGTTAATAACCAACGTGACCAGCTATCAAACATTTATAGCATGCTCATCTCCGTTACCAATGATGTGCGCGTGGTACTCATCAAGCTGGCTGAACGTACCTTTGCCATGCGTGAATTGACCTTTTCTAATGCAGAGCGTCAAAATCGTGTCGCACGTGAGGTTATGACGATTTATGCCCCATTATCGCACCGCTTGGGTATCGCCCAGCTTAAATGGGAGCTTGAAGACTTAGCGTTTCGCTACCTTGCGCCAGATCGCTATAAAGAAATTGCCAAGCTATTATCGGAAAAACGTAGTGAACGTGAATCCTATATTCAGCGCGTGCAAGACAAGCTCAATGAATCCTTGGCAGAAGCTAGTATTGAAGGTGAAGTTTCAGGACGCGTTAAGCACATCTACTCCATTTATCGAAAAATGAAGCTAAAAGGCTTATCGTTTGATCAGCTTTATGACATTCGCGCCTTGCGGGTATTGGTCACCAACCCTTCAGATTGCTATCATGTTTTAGGACTGGTACATGGCTTGTGGCGTTATATTCCTGAACAGTTCGATGATTATATTACCAATCCAAAGTCTAATGGTTATCGCTCATTGCATACGGCAGTGATTGCTGAAAATAAGTCGCTTGAAGTACAAATCCGTACTCATGAAATGCACTTTGAAGCCGAGCTTGGCATGTGTGCCCATGTCAATTACAAAGAAGGCCTCAAAAATAAGAAAGACAACTATCTCAATCAAAGGATCAGCTCATTACGCCAACTGCTCTCTATTAATAATGAAACGCGCAATCAGCCACGCTCGTCATTATTAACAGGCGAAGAGCTAGAAGAAATCGAGTTTGATGACGAAGAACAACTAGTTGATTTCGATGAGCTCGAACGTATTTATATCTTTAGTCGTGATGGTGATATTACTGAGCTACCAAAAGGCGCGACTGTGCTGGATTTTGCTTATTATGTGCACACGCAAGTTGGTAATCGTGCTCAAGCGGCGCGAGTCAATCAGCGCTATGTACCGCTGACCTATCAGCTCAAGACTGGTGAACAGGTTGAGATCATCACCAAAGCCTCACGTGAGCCTAACCGTGATTGGCTGGTTGCTTCACTGGGCTACATTCATACCAACCGCGCACGCTCAAAACTACGTCAGTGGTTCAATAAACAAGACCGCGATAAAAATATCGAGATTGGTCGGCACATGCTGAGCAAAGAGCTTGAGCGTTTATCGGTACATCCTAATAGCATTGATTTAAATGACTATATCCAGCATTTTCATGTCAATAATACCGATGATATCGTCGTCGGTCTAGTAACAGGTGAGATTGGACTCAACCAACTCACCAGCCATATTTCTCGTCAGTTGCATCTAGAGCCTGAGAAACCTGAAGAAGACTTTTCGCCCAGCATTAATACTAGGGATTCAGGGCAACGTGATGCCTATAAAATCCATATCGATGGCTTGGACAATATCGAGATTAATTTGGCAGGCTGTTGCCATCCCGTACATGGTGAGCCAATCGCTGGTTATATTACGTTGTCGCGCGGTGTTAGTGTGCATAATCGGGGCTGCCCCGAGTATCTACGTCTGATTGAGCGTGACCCTGAGCGCGAAATCGAAGCGGCTTGGAAAGTTAAATCAGGTCGCTATCAGCCGGTAGATATTCATGTAGAGGCGTACGATAGGCGCGGACTTTTACGCGACTTGACCCAAATTATTGATAAAGAAAACGTCAATATTCGCCAAGTTGAAACGCTGAGTAATGATGACAATATTGCCTTTTTAAAGTTTCATATTGAGGTTTCAGGGCTGGCACATTTATCAAAGCTACTTGCTAAGCTCGAACAACAGCACGGCATCTTACATGCTCGACGTGCCGTTGCTTGATGATAAAGTGATAAAAATCTTCCAAAAACACCTTCAATTAACAATAGAGTTTTCATAAAAAATACTATGCCTGAGTTGCCCGAAGTAGAAACGACAAAAACCAGCCTTGCACCGCTATTAGGTCGTAAGGTCACCAAGGTAGAAGTCTTTCAACCTAAACTGCGTTGGTCGATGCCTGATGATTTGAGCCAATTAGTTGACTACACTTTGGATAGCGTTGAGCGACGAGCAAAGTATTTAATCCTCAATTTTATACCGTTAGTTGCTGCTCATACTATTAGCCCTATCCAGACTGACACGTTCCAGACTGACATTTTAAAGCCGCGCCAACTTTTAATTCACCTTGGCATGTCAGGCAGCTTACAACAACACAGTCATGCTAGCGATAAACGCAAACACGACCATTTGATTATGACCTTTATTGGCGCTGATAACACGCAAATCCAGTTACACTATTATGATCCTAGACGCTTTGGATCCGTCTTATGGCTTGAGGATTATGGTCATAAACTATTAGATCATTTAGGTCCTGAGCCATTATCAGAAACCTTTACTGCTGACTATTTATATTATCTAATTCAGCGTACCAATAACCCCAGCCAAACATCTAATGATGCTTTAACAAATGAAACCAAAGTCAGTAAGGCAATCATCAGTAAAACCACTATCAGTAAACAACCGATCAAACGCGCTATCAAATCAGTGATTATGGAGCAACAAGTCGTGGTCGGTGTTGGCAATATTTATGCAACCGAAAGTTTATATCTTTCAGGCATTCATCCAGCAACACCTGCCCATCAGCTATCATTCAAGCAGATTACGGTACTGGTTGATCATATCAAAGTTATCTTACAAAAGGCGATAGCGCTTGGTGGTTCAACATTACGTGATTTCACAGTTGCCAGTGGACAAACAGGATATTTTCAACAGACCTTGAATGTCTACGGTAGACAAGGTGAGGCTTGCCCGCACTGTGACACAGTATTAGAAAATATTAAGCTCAATGGGCGCGCCAGTGTTTATTGCCCGCACTGTCAGCCAAGCCGTTAAATTGAAACATATTGACTAATAACACTACTTTAGAAAAAAATCTTGCGCATTTTTGTTGCTTATTAACGTACATATTGCTTTAATAGTGCCAGCACTTACATAAACAGTGCAAACCGTTTATTGATCTGTAATATATCATCTATTTATTGTTGCCGTGATATTTCTATGGGGAAATAGCAGCAGCTATTCATCATACTATTTATGAGTTTTAGGACATCATTATGACGGCTCAAGCTAAAATCAAAAGCACCGCTAAATATAAGCTACTAACGATGATTGCAAGTGCCAGCTTAGTTTTTGCAAGCATGCAGCCCGCTTTGGCAGCGATAGAAATTGATGAAACTGATTTTGGTCCTTCTTATGAGACTATGGCCGTTGATACCATTGTTGGGAAGCCATTACAACTAGTAGCAGCAGTGGCGGGTACAGCAGCTTATCTCGTTAGCCTTCCCTTCTCTCTTATCGGTGGTAATGCAGACCAAGCACAGCAGAAGTTGTTCGTTGAACCATGGAATGCAATGGGTCGCTGCTTAGGCTGTACCGTTGCTGAGGATAATTATTACAAATCACAAATTATTGACAATAACGTTGTACGTATCATTGTTGATCAACCATCAGAGATTCTTATTAATACCAACGACTATGTCATAATCACGCCTTAGACTACAATTTCTACTACCAATTTATCTGATAAATTATTGATAGTAGCTGTCTTATCAATCGATGATTTTTAAACTAATAGCTTATCAATATCTAATAAAAAAAAGGCTAACATTACGTTGGCCTTTTTGCATTTTATTATCCTATTTTAGATAAAATTGCTTTATTTGGTAAGATTGCTATTACCAAGCTTGGCACTAATCTCACGCAGCAACTGCACTTCTTCTGAAGGTTCTGCTACTTCCTCTACCACCTCATCTGCACGGCGCAATCTATTGACCATTTTTATCATCATAAAGATAATAAACGCTAAAATCAGGAAGTTAATAAGTACGGTGATAAAACTACCATAAGCCAATACCGGGACACCCGCGGCTTTAAGTGCATCATAGGTTTTAGCAACACCTTCAGGCGCATCCCCTAATATGAAAAACATATTCTTAAAGTTGATTTCGCCGCCCGCAATAAAAGCAACGATAGGCATAATGATATCCTCTACTAAAGATGTCGTGATAGTAGCGAACGCTCCACCAATAATGACACCGACAGCTAAGTCCATGACATTACCTTTTAAGGCAAATTCTTTAAATTCAGATACCATACTCATAATCTCTTTCCTCAAAAATCTTATCTACAATAAGATAAGTATATCAATGGTTAATCCGACATTGGACTTTAGGGACAATTATTGAATATTTCGTTGTTTGAAAAACCCTATCAAACTATTGTGTTTTTATTTCATGAAAAATGCAACAAAAAAAACAGCATAGAATGAGTGATGTTCTACTCATTCTATGCTGCTCATTAGATACCTTACTTAATAATAAAAAAGATATTAATTAATATTAAGGATATCTCTTAATTACCAAACAAATAAATGATTACTATCATTTATTTATCGATATTAAGCACCTTTCTTACGTCCAAAACGCTTACGCTCACTTTCAGTCAAGTAACGCTTACGCAGACGAATAGATTTTGGTGTAACTTCTACTAGCTCATCATCTTGAATGAATTCAAGCGCTTGCTCAAGAGTAAACTTGATTGCAGGCGTTAAGGTCAACGCTTCATCAGTACCACTAGCACGAACGTTGGTTAACTGCTTGGCTGTTGTTGGATTAACGGCCATATCATCGTTACGTGAGTTTAAACCAACAATCATACCTTCGTAAACTTCAAGCTGTGGCTCAGCAAACATCTTGCCACGCTTTTGTAGGTTGAATAGTGCGAAGCCTAAGCAAACACCTTTGGTCATAGAAACGAGTACGCCGTTAGAGCGAGCACCGACATCACCAATTTTTTGTGGACCATAATGCGAGAAGCTTGAAGTTAGGATACCTGTTCCTGAAGTCAACGTTAAAAACTCAGAACGGAAACCAATCAAACCACGAGCTGGCATTGTCGCTTCGATACGCATACGACCTTTACCATCAAGCTCCATGTTGGTCATCTCGCCTTTGCGTAGACCAACTTGCTCCATGATTGGACCTTGATGCTGATCTTCAACATCAAAGACTACATTCTCGTACGGCTCTTGTAGCTTACCATCAATCTCTTTAACGATAACTTCTGGACGCGATACACCAAGCTCATAGCCTTCACGGCGCATGTTTTCAATCAATACAGACAGATGTAGCTCGCCACGACCTGATACTTTAAATTTATCAGGAGATTCTGTGTCTTCTACACGCAATGCCACATTATGAATCAGTTCACGCTCAAGACGCTCACGAATGTTGCGTGAAGTGACAAATTTACCTTCACGACCAGCAAACGGAGAGTTATTAACTTGGAACGTCATAGATACTGTTGGCTCATCAACCGTTAACGCTGGCAAAGCTTCAACATGATTAGGATCACATATAGTATCCGAGATATTAAGTGCATCAACACCAGTAATACAGACAATGTCACCTGCTTGCGCATCTTCTACTTCAATACGATCAAGACCATGATAACCCATAATTTTTAAGATACGACCGTTACGCGTTTCGCCGTCTTTATCAATCACAGTTACTTGGGTGTTGGTTTTAACTTTACCGCGCTGAATACGACCAATACCGATAACGCCTACGAAGCTGTTATAATCAATACTTGATATTTGCATGCGGAAAGGAGCATCTGCATCAACCTGTGGTGGCTGTACAACATCAACGATAGTTTTAAACAATGGCGTCATATCATCAGCAAGGTTATCTGCTTCTAAACCGGCAATACCATTCAATGCTGAGGCATAAACAACTGGAAAGTCTAATTGCTCATCGGTAGCGCCTAAGTTGTCAAACAGATCAAAAATTTGATCCATTACCCAATCAGGGCGTGAGCCTGGGCGGTCAATTTTATTAATAACAACAATAGGCTTTAGACCTTGCTCGAACGCTTTCTGAGTCACAAAACGGGTCTGAGGCATTGGACCATCGACACCGTCCACAACTAGAAGTACACAGTCGACCATTGACATCACGCGCTCAACTTCGCCACCAAAGTCGGCGTGACCAGGGGTGTCCACGATATTGATACGGTATTCAGTACCATCAGTATCGTCAGTCCAACGGATGGCTGTATTTTTAGCCAAAATAGTAATACCACGTTCTTGCTCAATATCACCTGAATCCATCGCACGTTCAGCAATGTTTGCACGATCGCCAAAAGTACCAGACTGATGTAATAGCTTATCAACCAAAGTGGTTTTACCGTGGTCAACGTGGGCAATAATTGCAATGTTACGCAGGTGTTTGATATCGTTCGCCATATAAAATGCTCGTTTCGTCTTAAAAAAATGCAGTAGCAGTAAGCACCGCTGGATAAACTTTTGCCATTAACCAGATAGTCCTAATTACACTAGTATCAAACGACCATACAATAGGCATAGTGGATTAATTAATGTGTGTAAAATCAAGTATCTATGCTGATAAATCCATCGTACAGATAGCTATGCTAATGTACACTTTGTCAATCTACAAAGTGTTTGGGTAGCTAGTATAACATTATTGCATCATAGATTTATGTAATAACTCACTTTTCTCGATACATAAATAAAAAAAAGCCACCCAATGGGTGGCTTTTTTTGTAACTAATTAGTTTATAACATAACTAGTAGCTATTACTTATTGAACAACCATATCTTTAGTTTGTTCAACAGTCATGGTTTTGTCACCAGTGATGATGGCATATACACGACGGTTCATAGCGCGACCTTCTTCAGTGTTGTTATCAGCGATTGGTTGGTCATAACCATAACCAACTGTTGATAGACGGTTTGGTGCGATACCAAATTCGTTAGTCAACATAGATTTCACAGCAACGGCACGGGCTTCAGACAAACGTTGGTTATAACGTGCTGATGGACCTGTTTTAGAAGCATGACCTTCAACACGAGCGGTAGAGTTAGGATACTCACGCATCTTCTCTGCTACTTTAGCGATTTCAGGTTGGTACTGAGCTTTGATAGCTGATTTATCGTTATCAAAGAATACACGAAGTTCCATTTTCAGCTCATCAGTAATATCTACTGGTACTGGGCAACCGCGCTCATCAACAACCACGTTCATTGGAGTGCCTGGGCAAGCATCGATGCTATCAGGTACGCCATCGCCATCAGAATCAAGATCAGATTCAATAACAACGATTGGTGGAGTTTGAACGTTAGGCTCTACCATTGGTGGAACAGCTACTGTAGGTGCTAAATGGCCACCAAGTACAACTTCTAGACCGGCCAAGGCCATGCCTTCCCACCAGTTTTCGTCAAAGTTATGAATCGCACGAGCTTCACCACGTAGGCTTAAAGCGTTGTTGATACGATACATAGCACCTAAACCTAGGTTACCGATAGTATCTTTAGAACCAGTAACAAAGTTGCCAGCTGCGTCTTCAACTTCGATTTTAGATTGACCAGCACCAACTAATACATATGGCTTAAATGCGTTATCAGTGTAACCACTGAACTCTTCAAAACCGATCAAGAAGTTACCAGAAATCATTTCTTGTTCAGCATCTAAAGATATAGTACCAGCGTCGTTTACAGCATCAGTGTTTGATACACCGTATTCTACTTGGAACTGAGTAGAAGGAGTTAGCTCAATACCTAGCGCTGCACCAGTGTATAAACCATTCTCTTTATAAACCCCACCTGCGCCCATAGTTTCAGCTTGCTCATCAGAAGCGCCTTCACTGTAATGATAACCAAGTAGCAATGGGCTGATAGTAACGCCAGCGTTAGCTGCTAGTGGCGCCGCTGTGATGGCAAACAAAGCCAAAGCAATTTTATTTAATTTCATGAACTTCCTCCAAAGGATAATTTTAGTAATGCATTAAGCAAAACCGCTGCTCAAGATGGCCAAAAATAGACATCATTTACGAATTAAAATTACAAAGCAAAACCAATTAAGAAGTAGCTTAGCGATTATCAATTCAGTTTACAACTTTTTTCGTTAACCAGCTACACATTATTACACGATAATGTCATAACTAAAACACATTAGCCGGCTTAACTTACTGAGCTCTAACACACTTTACACTTTTTATCTTTTGTATGTTAGGTCGCAATAGATTATGAAACCAATCATATCTATTGATTAAGACTATTTTAATACAAATGACTTAGTTTCTCTATTGCTAAAACTCTCCATTCACGAATTGAAACATTCTTTGACAGTAGACATATATTTAGTTTATATTCATAAATGCAAACATAGTTTCACTATTTAGATAAATATTTGGTCTTTGGCACCAGTTTCCACATCATGAGTAATTCAAAACTTAGGGTGGAAAGTTAAGTATATTATAAAATCAACCAGTTATATTGAAACAAAAACTCAATTTCATCAGACAATTTTAAAGTTTTATTCTATCCATACCTTTTATACAGGTAACAATCCTCAATGATTGCATCATATAGAGTATCTTTCAATAGGTTAAAAAATCAAAAACCCTATCATGATAAGGGTTTTAATTTGGTGGAGCTGATCGTTACCGTCGCAGTCTTGTCTATATTAGCAATGATTGCTGCTCCTTCTATTATGGAGCAACTCGCTCGCATGGAAGCAAAGCGTATTGAAGGTCAAATAGAAAATACGTTGACATTAGCCAAAGCTGAAAGCTATATCAGAAGACAAGATTTACTAGTTTGTCTCTCTAACAATAGCGGGATATGCCACAGAGATAGTTATAAAAGTCTGCTATTATTTTTAGATAAAAATAATAATAAAAATTTTGATTTAGGGGTCGACGACCTGCTAGAAGAACAAGCGTTAAATCCTAAATACAGCACATTATATTTGAGAGTGGGAAACAATCGTCATTACACTAAGTTCTGGGGCGATAGCGGTAGTCCGCGCGGTCATTTTGGTCATATTAAATACTGTCCAACCTCAACCTACAATCAAACCATGTATCAAATCTCATTTAACCAAGTCGGTCGCATTACTTATAAACCCAACGAAAGCTACCCTACTGATTGTGGGCAATAAAAATGATGAGATTAGATGCTTAGATACTTTGGTGCATGGCAGACTTCATCATAATAACCGCCTGCTCTAATCCAACAAAAACGGCATCGGCAATAAGAGCATGACCAATATTCAGCTCATATATACCATCAATCTGGGCAATAGCATTGACGTTATCACGTGTGAGACCGTGGCCTGCATTGACTAGAAGTTTATCATCGATAAGTCTAGCAGTAGCCACTGCATGTTTGATTCGACTCAGTTCTGCCTTCATCCTGTCGGTATCGTCTGCTAAACCTGCCTCAGCATAGGCGCCTGTATGTAATTCAATAGCATCAGCGCCACAATTCACTGCTGCAGCAATCTGCTTATCTTCTGGATCAATAAATAAAGACACTTTGATATCTGCCGCCTGTAACTGACGGACATAATCTGTCAACCAAGTGAGCTGTCCTGCGACATCAAGACCGCCTTCTGTGGTCAACTCGGCACGCTTTTCTGGTACTAAGCATACCCAAAATGGTTTAACCTGACAGGCAATCTCTAGCATTTCAGTCGTTGCTGCCATCTCTAAATTCATTCTAGTGGTCAGTTGCCCCGCCATTTCATAAACATCTGCATCTTGAATATGACGGCGATCTTCACGCAAATGAATCGTTATCCCATCTGCACCCGCTTGTTCACATAGAAGTGCTGCTGCTAATGGACTTGGATAGCTAACGCCACGTGCTTGGCGTAAGGTCGCTACGTGGTCAACATTGACCCCTAATAACGGTTTTTTTGAGGCATTTTCTGAAGTTTGCTCTAATTTGGAGGCTGTTATGTGCGCGGCGTTAGTCATAAAAAATCCTTTTAATAATATTTAGATCATTTACTAAAAAATAGCTTATAAAGTCTTTGTCAAAACTATGATTGATAACGCTGTTGCTGCTGCCAAAGTAAACGACTTTGTAGCGGCTGATAATCAAGCAAATGATCAATCAACTGCCGATGCAAGCGCGACCAGGCGTTCAGCGTAATAGCAGATATTCCTTGCTCCAGCATCATCAATATCTCACGGCCACTGAAAACCGTATGAGTGATAGCCCTATCATTATCTTCAGTATGGACAATAGGCACTAAACCTACATCAGCTAAAAAGCGATAAGCACAGTGAGGCTCAATAGGATTCTCAAGGCTATCATGTTTTAACGTTAGCGAAAAACCTAACTCGTTAAATAAATACGTCTCAAAATGGCGCAAGCATAAACGTAATTCGTCAGCAGTTAAGGGCTGCTTAAGCTGACGTAGACTATCTTGATAATGGTGCCATAATACTGGCATAGGATCTTCAGTAGGTAATAGTCGCCACAGTATTTCATTCAAATACAGGGCAGCATACTGATGTTGGCCAGTGATACTGTCGTGATGCAACACCTCTGACATTATCGCGCTGCTATCTTTTATAGGATCACTATTTCCTATAGCGTTACTATCTTCTTGTTCTATTGGTTTCTGTACGAAGCTTAAGGAGGCGATATTAATCTGACTGAATGTCTTGAGATCACGTTTGCCAGTAGCAAAGAGCTGTAAGGGCATAAATAGTGGCGCGCCTTTTTTACCAATACCATGTATCACCCCGTGTTGCTGAGAAAATAAATAATATAAGGCGCGCTTTTCTTGATAAGGGCGCTGGTGTAATAAATAACCGATTAACGCTTCGTTACGCATTGATTATTACCTCAGCTTTAATAATAGAAATCTATTATCGACATGCTATTTTTGGTCGCTATTAATATCCCAAGCTGGTCAAGGCACGCTCATCATCCGACCAACCACGCTTAACCTTCACCCACAAAGTTAGCATGATTTTTTTATCAAACAGCTGTTCCATATCCTTACGCGCGTCCATACCGACTTGTTTGATACGTTGGCCTTTGTCACCAATAACAATCGCCTTTTGTCCGCTACGCTCAACATAGATAGTGGCATCAATAAAAGTACAAGCTTTACGTGGGCGACCCGTTTTTGGATCAGTATGCGCCGCCTCGTCTTTAAATCCGTCAATCTGTACGGTTAAATCGTACGGTACTTCATCACCAGAGCTACGCATGATTTTTTCGCGGATAATTTCACTGGCCAAAAATCGCTCTGAGCGATCGGTGATTTGCTCCGTATCATAGATAGGCTCGGCGATTGGGAGATGTGAAGCAATCACTTCTTGTAGACGACTAAGATTTTGATTTTTTAATGCAGAAACAGGTACGATATCGGCAAAGTCAAAGCTATCACTAAAGGTTTCGATAAGTGGCAGAATACTGCCTTTATCTTTTAAAGTGTCTGCTTTATTAATGACCAATACAACGGTCAGCTCCGTATTACCAAGTTTTTGTAAAACCAATAGGTCATCATCACGCCACTGGTCTGAATCAACTACGAATAACACCAAGTCAACATCGACTAAGGCAGACACGGCGGCTTTATTCATACGTTCATTAATAGCACGCACTTCATTACGATGAATACCAGGGGTGTCGACGAATACGGCTTGCATTTCATCATTAGATAAAATACCGTGAATACGATGACGAGTCGTCTGCGGTTTACGTGAGGTGATAGACAGTTTTTGACCCAATAAATGATTCATCAAGGTCGATTTACCCACATTTGGGCGACCAACAATCGCTACATAGCCGGTTTTAAAACCTTCAGCAGTACGAGCACTATTGCTTGGTGAAAAAAACTCTTCAATTGCTAAATCGTTTTCTAGGTCATTGTTTTCTATTGCGTTTTCTTCTAGCACATTATCTTCTAACGAATTGTCTTCTAGTGCATTGTTTTCTAAATTATCAGCATTTAGCTGGATATCATTCGATTCAGTATTGTTTTGGCTTGGATTCAGATCGGTGTTTTCGGTCATATTTTTAGCATTATCTTCATTATTTAATGGCAAGTCAGGGTGATTGCTCATAGGTTAATCCTGTGGAGGTTGTATCAGTCACACTGCTGTAAAATTAAATAAAATAAAACAGCAGAACTGTTATCAAGTTAAGAATATTGGGTATTTCAACACTTAGTGCTTCAAAAAATCGATTTTCAAAGCCACAAATATTTGAATAAAATAGTAGAAATTAAAGGTTATGTTTATAATCGAACTTTAAAATAGGCTTCACAAACTTTAAAATCAATTATGCGCGCTTTTTGGGCACACCTGGCAACTTATGTAGCTGATTAATCATAAGCTCTGCTGCTTTTTGCTCAGCGATACGGCGACTCTCGCCAGATTCGGTAATATCAGGACAATTGCTGATATTTACCTGACAGCGAACCACAAAAACTTGATGCGGTGCATTGCCTTGTGTTTCCATAAGCTCGTAATGCGGCAGATCAAATTGCTTAGACTGTAACCATTCTTGTAAGCGGCTCTTGGCATCTTTTAGGGCTTTTTGATCATTGACATTATCAATGAGGTCGCCGTACCAAGAGAGCACGCAAGCTCGCGTAATATTCATATCTTGGCTATCCAAATAGATAGCACCAATCAATGATTCTACAGCATCGGCCAATATAGAAGCGCGATTGCGACCGCCGCCTTTACGCTCACCCACCCCCAATATTAACTGATTAGACAGCTCTAAGTTTTGGGCAATGATGACCAAAGATTCTTGCCGTACTAAAGTGGCGCGCATACGGGTCAGACGACCTTCGTTTTGGCTAGGATAACGATGATATAGCGCCTCACCGACAATCATACCTAATAACGCATCACCCAAAAACTCTAAACGCTCGTAGTTTTTTTTGCTATCGAACGAGCGATGTGTGAGTGCCAGCTTTGGTAGGCTTAAATCATTAAACACATAACCCAATTTGCGCGTTAATATTGCTAAGCGTTGAATAAATTCTGAGCTAATAACAAGCGTGTCATCAGACAGGCTGTTTTGTTGGGGATTAGGAACCGCCTGAGGGTACTGCGAAGTTGGTTTCATGCGTGGCTTATGGTTATCCCGTTTGTATTTCATTGTTTGATTTTATTAAATGATAATATTTTTCGAAAATGTTGAATACAAAAATCAGCTTTCAGATAGCTGTTTTTAGATTACTAGTTTTTAAATAGCTGTTTTTAAATGACTATTATAAAAATATACAAAGAGCCAGTTATTCGGCTGTTGTACCATCAATATCGCCTTCGAAGCGATTAACAATATCTACATTACCGAAGAGTTTATTGGTTATGTCGTATTTCTTATGAATAGCTAACTGACCTGTTTTTTTATCCGTAAAGGTAAATACCTCTGCTGCCTTAGTATCATAATCCGCATTAATAGACAGTTGCTTGTCAACACGCTCGACGAACTGTTTGGCGGTTTCTTTATTACTATTGGATTCTTTAAGCTGAGCGTTTAAGGTTTTGCTCAGCTGATAATCGCCAATTTGTGCTGGTACAATAGCAACGATCAATTTGATAGCCACGCCTAAAGCGATGATAATAAAGACGATGCTAGTGACACTAGCGCCGCGCTGTGTAGACAAACCAGATAACTGTTGCACCATAATACCTCTCAACGGGAAAGTTGCTATATTGGTAATTTACCATGCTTATAAATTACCATGTTTTAGTCCCTATCTATCATCTAGATAGTAGTGCCTTAAATAGCCATGATATTATCACAAAACTATTATCGATAACTTAATCCGTCGAGTATTGATAATATTAATCGATAGCACCGTTACGTTTAAAGGTCGGTAAGTTAAGACCAGGCGGTTTATGCATCCAAATATAAACGGCTTTGCCCGCTAAATTATCATCAGGGACGAATCCCCAAAAACGGCCATCCGCACTACGATCGCGGTTATCACCCATCACAAAGTATTGACCTTCTGGCACCTTAATATGCCACTCATTACCTTCTGAGCTAACAACTTCGGGCGACTGTTGCTGCAAAAATGGTGCATATTGCGAGCTGTTCATGCCACTCAAATAGCGAACGATATATTCATGCTTCCCTTGGGTTTCTTTGAAATACTGCGCTTCGCCTTCTTCTTGCTGGCCCATTGCAGCGGCATTCTCTTCTGTGAGCATTTGACCTGGTGCCACTTGACCTGCCGAATACAGCTGTGATGTCAGCTCAGCATTAGCGTCAAAATCAACGGCGACAGTGTTCACAGGGACGTCGTTAATCGCAAGCGTACCTTGGTTATAACTGACGGTATCACCCGGCAGACCAATGACCCGCTTAATATAATAAATACTCGGGTTTTCTGGATAGCGAAAAACTGCCACGTCGCCATGCTCAGGCGCGCCCGTATCCAGCACTTTATTATAAGTTAATGGCAAACGCACACCATAAGCGTATTTATTGACGGCAATAAAATCGCCAGTATATAAGGTCGGTACCATAGAAGACGAAGGAATATTGAACGGCTCAATTAAGAACGAGCGTACAATAAGCACCACAGCTAACACAGGAAAAAAATCATACGCCCAGCGTACCAGCAAGCTCTCTTTACCGCGACCACGGGTTTTACGTTGTTTAAGCGTCAACTTATCTAATAGCCAAATAATACCCAAGCCGATGGTTAATGGCACTAAAATCAAATTAAAATCAAAATCCATACTTAATTGCCTATTAGCGAGCTACTTATCTGACTATTTTAATTTATAAGACTAGCGATGGTTATGCGTATATCAATCTCTTAATCTACTTGAAGTACTGCTAAGAAGGCTTCTTGTGGAATCTCCACATTACCGACTTGCTTCATGCGTTTTTTACCGGCTTTTTGCTTAGACAATAGCTTTTTCTTACGCGAGACATCACCGCCATAACATTTGGCTAAGACGTCTTTACGCATAGCTTTAACCGTACTACGTCCAATAATCTGGCTACCGATCGCCGCTTGAATCGCCACATCAAACATCTGGCGCGGGATCAGCTCTTTCATCTTCCCAACCAGCGCATTACCACGGTAGCGTGATTGGGTTTCATGCACAATCATGGCAAGCGCATCGACTTTATCACCATTAATTAATACGTCAACCTTAACCAATTTATCGACTTGATAACGCTCAAAATTATAATCAAGCGACGCAAAGCCGCGTGAGACTGATTTTAGACGGTCAAAGAAATCCATGACCACTTCACCCATCGGAATATCGAATATCAGCTGTACTTGACGACCCATAAAGCGCATGTCAACTTGCACACCACGGCGCTCGATACACAAGGTCATGACGTTACCCAAGTAATCTTGCGGTACTAAAATCTGACAGCGGGCTATTGGCTCACGAAACTCTTCGATATTATTCGGTTCAGGCAGCCGTGATGGGTTATCAACGTAAATAATCTCGCCATCTTTTTTCACAATCTCGTAAATGACCGAAGGCGCAGTGGTAATCAAATCCAAGTCATATTCACGCTCTAGACGCTCTTGAATAATCTCCATATGCAGCATACCGAGGAAGCCACAACGGAAACCAAAACCTAGTGCATCTGAAGTATCTGGCTCAAAAAATAACGACGCATCGTTAATCTGTAGCTTTTGCAGCGCTTCACGGAATTTTTCGAAATCAGTAGACTCAACAGGGAACATACCGGCATAAACTTGCGGGGTAATCTGTTTAAACCCAGGAATACGCTCAACATCAGGCGTACTGGCATGAGTAATCGTATCACCAACCGGCGCACCAGCAATGTCTTTAATACCGGCAATAATAAAGCCCACTTCACCCGCTTGTAAAATACCCGTCTCTACCGGCTTCGGGGTAAAGACACCAATTGAGCCGACTAGATGCGCATCTTTGGTAGATTTAATATAAAGTTTATCGCCTTTTTTTATCGTACCTTGGCGCACACGTACTAATGATACGACGCCCAAGTAATTATCAAACCACGAATCAATAATCAACGCTTGTAGCGGGGCGTCACGATCACCCGTTGGCGCAGGGATAAATTCAACCAACGCCTCAAGTAATTTATCAACGCCAAGACCAGATTTTGCTGAAACGCGTGGGGCATCAACGGCATCGATACCGATGATGTCTTCAATCTCTTGAATGACACGCTCAGGCTCAACTTGTGGTAAGTCAATCTTATTTAAGACTGCCATTACCTCCAAACCTTGATCAACTGCGGTATAACAGTTGGCAACCGATTGTGCTTCCACACCTTGCGCCGCATCAACGACCAATAGCGCGCCTTCACAAGCCGCTAGTGAACGCGATACTTCATAAGAAAAATCGACGTGTCCAGGCGTATCAATAAAGTTCAGCTGATAGCGCTCACCATTGGGATGGTCATAATACAGCGTCACCGATTGTGCTTTAATCGTGATACCGCGCTCACGCTCAATATCCATCGAATCGAGGACTTGCGCCTGCATCTCGCGATCTTGCAGCGCGCCACACATCTGAATAAAACGATCAGCAAGGGTCGACTTGCCATGATCAATGTGGGCAATAATAGAAAAGTTACGAATATTGGCTAATGCAGTCACAAAGCGCCTACTAAATAATGGAGGATGGAGTAATGAAAATAAATGCTGTTAGATGGAATCAATAGAATCTCCACTCATACTTAATATCAGCCAATACGCTAATACTACCGTATTAAGTTAAGAAACTATCTTATCAAATTAAAAGCCTATGGCGCTTATTACTAATTAATAGTACTTATTACTACGCGCAGGCATGTGAGAGTATTCTAGCAGTTTTCCACTGTAAAGTAAGGCGATTTTATCAGCAAGATTTTGATTAATAAATGAGTTTAATCAGACTGACTTCAAATACAGAACATTTACTAAGCTAGAACTGATAGATTCTGTGTATAGCCATTTATTATCAGCCATAAAACAGGCAAAAAAAAACCAATCATATAATGATTGGCTTTTTAAATTTGAGCAACTGCATATAAATGGTGGCGATGAAGAGACTTGAACTCTTGACCTCACGATTATGAGTCATGCGCTCTAACCAGCTGAGCTACATCGCCATTTAAGGCTCGGTATTATGCCGATATGAGTGACTTCCGTCAACCCCTAAAAAGCATTTTTTGCAAAAAACATTGAATTAAATTCAAAATAAGCGCAAATTTAAAATACCAAGCTGTACTGCCGTGTCTTTTTAAAGAAAAGATATTAAAAAGATACGTTGAACAAACTGCTAAAAAGGTTGGTAAACCGATAAGCCGGGTTCTGTCGTGGACAATCATTCCTCTAGGCGTATCATCGCTAATACGCTCAAGCAACCTACCCGCATCGAACGCGGGCCGCGCCATGCCGATGCCTATTTGGTCTTGCTACGCGTGGAGTTTACCATGCCGTGAACTGTTGCCAGCCACGCGGTGCGCTCTTACCGCACCCTTTCACCCTTACCGATGACATGAATATCTTGCGATACCCATATAAGCCAAAGGCGGTCTTCTCTCTGCTGCACTGGTCGTCAAGTTACCCTGCCCAGCCGTTAGCTGGCACGCTGCCCTATGTAGCCCGGACTTTCCTCCCCTGCATGTCTGTTGCCAGTGTGCAGCGGCGATTGCCTAGTCTACCAAGCGCGCTAGTATAGCAAAATTAATACTTATTTGGGAAAGTGTTTTTAGCTTATTTTTAGCGGTGATTTATATAAAGTCTTGAGGAAGTATATAATCTACATTATTAAAGCCATTATCCTCTTGCACAGGTAAAGACAACCAATGTGCACTTGGATAATGCTGCTGAAGATAACTTTGCAAAAATTCTATCGTACTAGCTGCTATCTGTTCATCCGTCTGAGCAGAATTATCATGAATGTGGTTGTAAATAACACTATGAACGTTTAAACCACGCGACTTTATCGCTTCCAAACTCAGCAAGGTATGATTGATACTACCCAAGCGGCCGGAAGTGACTAGAATGACCGCATAGCCTTGAGCAGCAACATAATCTAAGGTTAATAACTGCTCAGTGATTGGAACTAACAACCCGCCAGCCCCTTCTAATAACACCACGTCATACTTACTTTGCAAACGGCGTGTCGCGTTGGTAATCACTTCAGGGTCTAACACCTTATTAGCAAGTTTCGCGGATAAATGCGGTGACGCAGGCTTCTCATAACGATAAAGACAAGTGGTAAAATCAAGATCGCAAGGCTGTAGTGAAACGCCCATCAATTGGCGGTGAGTAATAATATCGTCGGCAATATCCATTTCGCCAGTATGTGGATTAACTGTCACGCCCTTTTGTACCAGCTTTTGGGTGATGACATTAATACCTTGCTGCATAAGCGCTTTAGCAATCGTCCCAGTAGCATAAGTCTTGCCAATATCGGTATCAATACCAGAGATAAATAGAACGCTCATAGCTAATCTTCTTCAGTCAAAAAATTTTGCGCTAAATAAATACTGACCACTTTTAATAACGCTTGGCAAAGGGTAATAAGTTCGTCATCTGTAATCACATAAGGCGGCATGATATAGACTAACTTACCAAACGGTCTAACCCAAATGCCATTTTCAATCAGCAAAGATTGGAAGGCCGGCATATCGACAGCGTCATATAACTCAATCACCGCTACCGCACCCAAACAACGCACTTCTTTAACACCTTCTAGCCTTGCAGCTGGGTTAAGTTGCTGTTCCATGACAGCTTGCATATTTGTGGTGCGCGCTTCGATATCATAAGACACTATCAAATCAATCGATGCACAAGCAACGGCACAAGCCAATGGATTGCCCATAAAAGTGGGGCCATGCATAAGGGCTGGATAATCACTTTGACTAATGGTATCAGCAATTTTTCGCGTACATAAAGTCGCGGCAAAGGTCATATAACCGCCAGTCAATGCTTTGCCTATCGTTATAATGTCGGGACTAATACCCGCATGCTCACAAGCGAATAATTTACCACTACGACCAAAGCCAGTGGCGATTTCATCGGCAATCAGTACTACGTCGTATTTATCACATAGCTGACGCAACAGTTGCAAATACTGAGGGCTATAAAAGCGCATACCGCCTGCGCCTTGAATAATCGGCTCAATAATAAAACCTGCCAGCTTATCGCTATTTTTAGCAAAGAACGCCGTTAATTCATCACGCTCGCTTTGGATCAGCTCACGCTCAAAACCCAATGGCGGCGCTGCTACAAAATGCTGCATCGGCAATTGATTGCCATACAAACTATGCATGCCTGCTACTGGATCGCAGACACTCATCGCATGCCAGGTATCGCCATAATAACCTGAATGAGTCGAGGTAAATTGCTGTTTAGCTGGGCGCTTGGCGGCAATTTGATATTGCAATGCCATTTTTAGTGCCACTTCTACCGCAATGCTGCCACTATCGGCATAAAAGATAGCATCAAGTCCAGCCGGAACGATTGACAGTAGTTTTTTACCCAAGTCTATCGCGGGCTGATGGGTCAAACCGCCAAACATGACATGCGCCATTTTGCCCAATTGTTCAATAATCGCAGCGTTTAGCTTAGGATGATTATAGCCATGCACGCTTGCCCACCATGACGACATGCCATCAATCAGGCGCGTGCCATCTTCAGTGACGATATAAATACCTTCAGCGTGGTCAATCATGATATTGGGATAACTGGGCGGCAAGCTGGCATAAGGATGCCAGAGATGTTGCTGGTCAAAACTGTTGGCAGATGAAAGTTTCGTAGATAATAGTGATGTTGTCATGTTTTATTTACCGGTAATACGCTTATACTTTGACATCAAATCGCTTTCGGTTTCGACATGATTAGGGTCGTGAGGGATACAATCGACGGGGCAAATGACCACGCATTGCGGCTCATCAAAGTGTCCGACACATTCGGTGCATAAATCAGGGTCAATCACATAAATATCATCGCCTTCTGAGATGGCTTCGTTTGGGCAGGCAGGCTCACACACATCACAGTTGATGCATTCATCCGTAATTAATAACGCCATAAACTGCTCCTTTTTTTTCCATAAGGCATTTGTATCTATTATTTGTATAAAAAACCACGCAATCTAACACAGCTACGCGATCTACTTACTACCGAGCTTTTGAATAAAAGCTTCAGAAACACAAGGTGGCACAAATTTAGTCACATCACCGCCAAGCTTAGCAATTTCACGAATCATAGTAGACGAGATAAAAGAGTAATTTTGCGATGGTGTTAAAAACACCGCTTCAAAGTTTTCATCGAGCTCACGGTTCATATTCGCCAATTGAAATTCATACTCAAAATCTGACATCGCACGCAAACCACGCAATACTGCTGTGGCATTTTTTTCACGCATAAAGTCAACGAGTAAGCCTTCAAAGCCAATTACTGATACTTGCGGTAAATCGGCAAATACCGTTTCGACCAAAGTAACGCGCTCTTCAAAGTTAAATAATGGCTTTTTATGATGTCCTGAGGCAACAGCAATCACCACCTCATCAAACAATTTGGTCGCACGCGTGACTAAGTCCACATGACCATTAGTAATGGGGTCAAAGGTGCCAGGATATAAAATTTTGGTATGCAATTTTGAAGAAGTAGGAAGGCTCATAGCAGGACCAATATGGTTGGTGATAACGTGGTTGGTAATAATAAGGTATATGCTAGCAAATTTTGCCCAAACTTAATACTTATCTGCTACATTTGTCCTAACAGCCGACTTACCTTTACACCGACTGCTTTGCTACAATAGTCGGTTCGACTCATCCCTCTTATTACTTAATAAAAGACAATCCATATTAAAGGGTTCGGATGAGGACTGTTAGACAAGGGCAATATATTTTGAAGTCCTTATGGAGAAATTATGTCAAAAAAATCAAAAAAACCGGAAAATCAAATATGTGCCAATAAAAAGGCTCGTCATGAGTACTTTATTGAAGAGACTTTTGAGGCAGGACTGTCGTTACAAGGCTGGGAAGTGAAAGCCATTCGCGCGGGTAAAATGACCATTACCGAAGCTTATATTATCTTTCGTAATAATGAAGCTTTCATATTTGGCGCGCATATTCAGCCGTTGCTGAGTAGCTCAACGCATGTCAGCCCTGATAGTATCCGTACGCGTAAGCTATTACTTAATCGCCGCGAAATCGAAAAGTTAATGGGTGCAGTCAATCAAAAAGGTTATGCTTGCGTGCCGTTATCCTGCTACTGGAAAAACTCGCTGGTGAAATGTCAGATTGCTTTAGCATTAGGTAAAAAGCAGCACGATAAACGCAAAACGCTTAAAGACCGTGATTGGGAACGTGATAAGCAGCGTGGCTTTAAAAATGCCGACTAAATTTATTGGTTTAATACTACTGTCTTAAATTGATTATTTTTAGCGCGATAAAAAAGGACGATTCAACCAATTGGCTGAATCGTCCTTTTTTTATTTGGTTTACTCATCGTTTGTATAAACGCTTAAGCCGCGTGAGAAGCTTTTGTCATTTTCGACTGTTTATGAGAACGGCGCGATTGACGTACACCATGAACAATCAAACAAACAATCCCAAGCCAAATTAACCCATAACTATAGATCATCGCTGACTCAAATGGATTACCTAATACAGTGATTGCCAAAATAAATAATAACGCCGGCTCTATATAGCTCATCATGCCATAGACGTTCATCGGCAGCATCTGACTGGCATCGACGTTGGTTTTCATTGCCAATACACTTAAGATACCCAAACCTATTAGCATCATGATAAAAAACCCTGAACCACCAACTAAGCTTAAGCTACTTGGCGCGACGAAAACTAAATACGCCAAGGCAAACGGTGCAAAAATAGTTAAATCGACCAATAAGCCAGTAATCGCACTGATACCTTGCAGACGACGTAAAATATAATAAATAGGATAGGTTCCGCAGACCCAAAGTGTTGCCCATGAAACGCTTTGCGTGCGCACAATCTCGCTGCCCACCCCTAATGCGGCAAAGCCCACTGCCAACCATTGCAAACGACTTAACTTTTCGCCAAATAGCACGCAACCAAATACCACCATCATCAGTGGGAATAAAAAATAACCCATTGCTGTCTGTACACCTTGACCATTTACTGGCGCCCACATAAATAGCCAAAACTGACTGAGAAATATCGGCGTTGGTAATAGTAACCAAGCCCATTGCTTAACAGAACCTAAGGTTTTTAGTTTGTCGATATGAGTGCCTAAACGCCCACTAATGATTGAATAGCCTATTAATGCCGCCCACATTGCTAGCATACGCCAGATAAATACTTGCGTGCCTGATAACGGCGCTAAAAAGCTACTGTAAGCATAAAGCACACCAAATAAAACGTTTGACAATATCGCCAGCATCACACCCATGATTAAGGTGCGTTGCTGTGCGCTACCTGCTGTCCACATCGCAGGCAGTGGCAAGCGCGAAACGGTGGTTGCTAGCGTATTCGTGAGTACAGTAGATAGGACTGAGGTTGACATAAAAAGCACCGTAAATAGTAGACCTTAAACAAACCAACTATTGATGGTTGTGCTTGTTGGTCAGCTTTGATTGATACGGTGTATTTTAATGTAGTGCTATGAAATATAATTTCTATATAATCTTTATTACGAATATAATTATCCTTTTTTATCTTAAATCTTAGATATTTTCTCATAAATTTATTTATAGTGATAATAACGATAGATAAATATTTTACGCCATACTATTTAGGAAAAAACACTGTGAGCCAGCTTTTAGATGATACTGATAAAGCGATTTTAAACTTGCTACAAGCGGATGCGACATTGCCATTGAAAGCTGTGGCAGAAAAAGTACATATCTCTATCGCTACTGCCCAGCGCCGCATTCAAGCGTTAACTGACCACGGTGTAATCACCAAGCAAGTCGCTATCGTTGATCCAAATAAGGTTGGATATGGGCTAACAGCGGTGGTGATGATAGAGATGTTGCGCTCTAATAACTCAATGCAGCATCGATTTGAGCGCTTGATGCATGATCAACCGCGAGTCATGAGCTGCTATGAAGTATCGGGTGATGCGGATTTTATGTTGATGGTCAATGCCAAGAATATGAATGATTATCATGAATTTACACGCAATCTGCTGACGTACGAGAATAATGTGCGCAGCTTTAAAAGCCAGTTTGTGATGAACTTTACCAAGAGTGGCACCAAGATTTTACTGGATTAAGTTTTTCTGTAGGATATAGCTTTTATTAAATATAGTCAGTTCTAAATAGAAAATAGACATTTATATTAACTTGCCTATATTGCTTTAAATAATCGATATTAGTAATGAATAACTGCTAATATTAATAATAAGTAAATATAGTCAATTCAATTTAAAAATACGGACAAGGATGCCCTCTTATGATTAAAAGTACCGCTCATATTAATATAGAAAAACCTATTCATTCACTTCTAAAACGTATCAATCCAAAAACCGTAATATCAGGCGCTTTGTTTGCCGCCTTGCTAGCCAGCTCAGGCTGTGCCACCAGCTCATTATTAGAAAATAACAATCAGGTCAGCAGCACGCCTAGCAATAATGTCTTATCCGAAGATCAAATCGTCGCTTTTGGTCGTCCTGCACAAGCATTACCAAAAATGCCAAACGCTACGATGGTGATCGTCGGTGAAAAAAACAGCTATGTGCTGACTCAAGGGGGAACGGAGATGGTGAATTTATTGACCAATCTAACCCCAAAAAATATCCAAGTCGATAATGAGATGAAGTTTTATGTACCCAACAATGATGGTTATTTTCAAGGAGAAATGAAGCTTTCTTACGCCAAACTAAAGGATGAGTTTAAGCGTTCTGACTATCAGTTCTTTTTACAAAATAACGGTAAAGAATGCACGTCAGCCAGTGATCAGCGCATCAATGCTCAGCGCTTTTGTTTTAGCGTTCCTGTGAAAGGCGCCATCTACCCACAAGTGAGTAACTTAAGCTTAATTCAATCAAATTATCGCGCCTTAAGCAAACCTTATATGGTGAGCTTTTACACCCAAACCCAGCAGACTCAAGTCTCGCGTAATGGACCCAATAGCGCTCAAAAACTGGTCTTACTACCCTTTGCGCTAGCCTTTGACGTGATTACTTTCCCTTTCCAGCTACTAGAGCAATAAATTTACTCTATTAAAGACTGCTTAAAATAAGGAGTTTTCTAATTTTTTAGAAGCCTCCTTACTGGTATATTATCTTACGCTATCAATAACTTATCGCCAATCGTTTATCATCGTTTATGACATAGTGAGTGCAATTCATGTTAAAATGAGCGCTTTTAATTTAGCCATTATTATCCTTTGTTAATAGGGGCTATATTTTCAGTGCAATTTTTCTAATTAACAGGTCCGCTCATGTCTGCCGATACCATCGCCCGCACCGCCTTTAAACAAGGTACTAAACCCCTTTACGACTACGACAAACATTGGGCGAGCTGCTACGAGCCTGCGCCTTATTTACCGATGAGCCGCAAAGAGATGGATGAGCTTGGCTGGGATGCCTGTGACGTCATTATCATCTCAGGCGATGCGTATGTCGATCATCCAAGCTTTGGTATGGCAATTATCGGACGCTTGCTAGAAGCACAAGGCTTTCGCGTCGGTATCATTGCTCAGCCAGATTGGAAAAGTAAAGACGCCTTTATGGAGCTTGGTAAGCCGGTCTACGCTTATGGCGTGACTGCCGGTAATATGGACAGCATGATTAATCGTTATACCGCTGACCGTAAAATCCGTAGCGATGACGCTTATTCACCGGGTAACGTCGCTGACAAACGCCCTGATCGCGCCGCTATTGTCTATAGCCAGCGCTGCCGTGAAGCCTATCCTGATGTGCCTATTATCTTGGGCGGTATCGAAGGCAGTCTGCGCCGTATCGCGCATTATGACTACTGGTCGGATAAAGTGCGTCGTAGTATTTTGATGGATGCCCGTGCCGATGTTTTATTATATGGTAATGCAGAGCGCGCCATCGTCGATGTGGTACATGGTTTATCTAAAGGCTATAGCTTTGAGCAAATGAGTAGCTTACGTGGCACGTCTTATTTATTGACCCCAACCCGTCGTCATTGGCAAGCGGGCATGACCGAAGTTGCCAGTAATGATGTCGATACGGTTGGTCGTGTTGATCCGATTATCAACCCATATGTGATGACTGAAGACGTTGACCAATGTTCAATTGAGCAAGATAAACCTTCTGATTCACCGGTTGGACAAGCCATGTCGGGAATGACAGGAATGGCAGGGCAATATCCGGGCTTCGTGTCTGAGCCAGTGGCAAATAAAATACTCAACGCAGAGCAAGTTGACGAAGAAACCCAAGTGGTACAAATGCGTGGCTTTGATAAACCGCAAACCGCTCGTAAACATAAATTTAAAATGCCACCGCGCGAGCAAACCGTCATTCGTCTGCCCGATTACGAGCATGTCAAATCCGACCCTGTACTTTATGCCCATGCCAGCCGTATTTTGCACCTTGAGACCAATCCGGGTAATGCACGCGCGCTGGTACAACGTCATAGTAGCGGCGCGGGTAACTCGCACACCTCTATCGATGTATGGCTAAATCCACCACCGATTCCTCTCTCAACCGAAGAGATGGATTACGTGTTTGACTTGCCTTATGCGCGTCTTCCGCATCCAAGCTATGGCGATGCGCGTATTCCTGCGTATGACATGATTAAATTTTCGGTCAATATCATGCGCGGCTGTTTTGGCGGCTGTACTTTTTGCTCTATCACCGAGCACGAAGGACGCATTATCCAAAACCGCTCAGAAGAATCTATCTTACGTGAAGTCGAAGCGATTCGTGATACTGCACCGAACTTTACTGGGGTGATATCTGACCTCGGTGGGCCAACCGCTAATATGTATCGCCTAAACTGTAAAGACGACACTATTGAGAAAAACTGCCGTAAACCATCTTGTGTTTATCCTGATGTTTGCGAAAATCTGATTACCGATCATAGTAATTTGACGAAGTTATACCGTAAAGCGCGTGATATCAAAGGCGTGAAAAAAATCCTTATCGCCTCAGGTCTGCGTTATGATTTGGCGATTAAAGACCCTGAATATGTCAAAGAATTGGTCAGTCATCATGTCGGCGGTTATCTAAAAATTGCCCCTGAGCATTCAGAAGAAAACGTGCTATCAAAAATGATGAAACCTGGCATGGGCAATTATGACAAGTTTAAAGCCATGTTTGAGCAGTACAGCCAAGAAGCGGGCAAAGAGCAGTATTTGATTCCTTACTTTATCGCCGCCCATCCGGGCACCAAAGATGAAGACATGATGAATCTAGCGCTATGGCTAAAAAGCAATGGCTACCGCGCTGACCAAGTACAAGCGTTTTACCCAAGCCCGATGGCGACCGCGACGACTATGTATCACACTCATAAAGACCCACTGCATAAAATCAGCCGTGACGAAGGTGATATGGATATCGTCAAATCTGGTAAACAGCGCAAATTGCATAAAGCCTTTTTACGCTATCACGACCCTAAAAACTGGGTAATGTTACGTAAAGCGCTGCAAGATATGGGCCGTGGTGATTTGATTGGTAAAAATCGTGGCTGCTTAATTCCACCATTTAATGCCAGCTTAGAAGGGCGTGAAGCCGCACAAGATAGCTATCAATCGGCACGTAAAAAGAACAGCCGCTTAGGTAATGATTCTGTAAAGCGCAATAATAATAGTGCGAGCGCGGCGAAAAACACCTCGGGTAGAAATGCGAAAAAAGTAACTAAAGGTAATTTCCAAACTCAGCATACTGGTCTACCGCCACGCAAAACTAAGTAGCTAATATAGTAGATCATGCTGCCAAATTAAGTCGTTTTTAAAGCAGTCACAACCTCTTAAGTCAGTTCAATAATAAGCGTCTATCGGCTCTCCAGTCGATAGACGCTTTCTTATTTAAAATTGATTATGTCTTAACGCACTCATTGTTCAGTTTGTTAACACTTAGCGGTTTTTAAATACCTTAAATAATAAACACCTTAAATAAACCGTTACATTATTCAGTCGTTAAGTAACTAAATGAACACGTAACAAACAATTTCTAACATTATTTAAGGGCTGTTTTCGTTAGTATATGCGCTATATGCTTAACGCATAGTTAATAACAAATACATGATAGCTTTTATACCTTTGGAGAAAACCATGAATACCCTCACTAAAATTGCTACTGCTCTACCTGCCCTCGCCCTACTAAGCGCCTGTGCCACTACTGCTCCTACTACGCCAAATACTCCTGCTTCAGAAAGCGTTACTGACGCAGCTTATGACCGTATGGCACCAGCACCTTATACCTGTACTGATGGCAGCACTATCAACGCAAAACAGTCAATCAACAAAAAACAAGTAATGCTAAACGCCACCTTGCCTAAAGTAAATTGGGCAAATCAGCCAGTTATCTTAAATGGCGCAGTACAAGGCGATACAGCAAGCTACGTCAATGAGTCAAACCCAGAAGTTGTCTATGCATGGCACATGAAAGGCGACAAAGGTATCTTTGCTATGAAATGGGCTGACGGTAAAGAATACCAAGTGAATTGCCAAGTGGGTAGATAATGATTTCGGTTTAATCGTGCATTGATAACGATAAACCTATCATTGTTAAACTTAGCATTACTATAAACAGTCATCATTTGGTGGCTGTTTTTTTATGCCTACCATTTTAAATAGTCTTATAGATGACAATACGCATTATTTAATTTTACGATAATAAGAATCAGTATTCTGACGCATTTAGCTAGAGAAGCGCCAAGAAAGCTGTCAAAATAGCCCATGTATAAAAACATCTTATGATAAACAATAGAGAGAATACGTCGATGTCAAAGCGCCTAACGAATATAGTAATAATCGCTGCTGCAAGCATGTGGGCGCTAACTGGTTGCGATAATAGCGCTGATACTGCTAATAAAAACTCTGACGCAGCGGTAACGATGGCAGACGCAGCGGCGGCAAATACGGTTGACTGGTCAGCAATGGCAAGCGGTGAACAGCCAGCCGATCTCGCTAATTATCAGTATCCGTTTGCGCTTGATAGCCAAAATGTCCGCGACTACGCCGAGTATTTCAAGGTTGATAACGCCACTGCTCAGCATAACCTAACGGTAAGTATGGCAAGTAACGAAGCGCTGTCAAAAGCATTGGATCAGCTCAGTGAAAGCTATGTCTCACATCAGTTGACCGATGATAAAGACATGACGCTTATCATTCATACCACACCCGATGTCGCTGCCAGCAGTTATGATTATGTGTTGGCTGGGGATTTTGCAAAAGGGTTGGTGTTACCTATCGTAATTCAGCCGGATGGTAAGAAGGGTGATGTGAAGGGGCATGAGGAAATGGCGGAGTGAAAGTCACCTATAGTATAGATAGATGGCAATCCAAAAAATGAGCAATTAATATAGATTCTGGGTTGCCACTAATACTTGACTGCACATTCTACTTCAACTATCGAAATACATTCCCTGATACCTCAACTGGTACATCAACATCTTTTAGAATGTGGTCGAAGTATCGTTTATGATGAAGCGCAGCAGGAGCTATATAAATTTTATCGAGATGGTCTTTAACGCTAGGTTCGTACTCGACATATAGAAAACTACCATACTCCATTGTCACTTCAGGCCTATCAACCGAAGTGATATAAATCATCCTACACTCTTGCTCTTCACGAAATGCTGAATGTTTGATTAAATATTTTAAAGGCAGAAGTATTTCTTCAGTAAACTCACTTAGCTCCTCAGCTTTAGAAACATCAAGGTTCACTCTTATGCTATCAATTTCTTGCTCTACTTCTTTATAAATAACTTTAAGCGCGTCATAGGCTTTTTTGAACTTGCTAGTTATGTTACCTATATATTTTTCATAGAGTTCCCACTCATATTCAGCTTTAGGTCTCTCAATACCATTTACAACTATAACTTTATCACCAAACTCTCTGAAAAATGTTAAGCGATTACGTTGTGCTAAATGGAAGTACTCTGAAGTTGGGTCTAAATATACACACCTCATAACGGATCGTTTTAACACCTCTTTACTTCTCTTTCCATCTTCAAGTTTTACACTATGTAGATTTACGTTATTTTTATTTGGATCACTTATATTCTCACTCGTATCTCTACCAATAGAAAGATGAGAAATACCTCCTATGAAATTTTCAGACTGAAAAAAATCTTTTCTGAATACCAAGCTCATTCCAGAAGCCTCTTTGTCGTTTTCTTTACCATATAATCTAAACTGATTTAAACTATCATGGTTAAAAGTAAAGCAGCTAATAAAAGCATGGAATCTCTCATTAAAATCCAGTGGATAAAACTCATTACTCTTAATTTCTTTTAACTTTCTAACAAGCAACTGGCCTTCGCTAGGATCATTAACATTATTTATTGTGTTGAGTCTAAAAAGGCTTGGAGATCTTTTTTTCTTATCATCACCTATTAGTAAATTAGATGTATATGTCGAAGTATAATGAGCAAGTTTCCTCTCAAACGGCTTTTCCTCATTATCATACTTATTAAAATCCAAGGTTAGAATTCCAATTATATTTAACACTATGTTTAATAATTTTAGTGAGCTTAGACCAAAGCTTTCTGTTTCTAAAAAATTCAATATTTCGCAAATTCTTATATAACATTGAGCTTCATATGGGAACATTTCTCTTGCTAATTCAAAAGAGGTTTTAGCAGCGCTATAGTCTGTAAGGGGGCTATAACTAATTAATATTCCTCCTATAGCATACTGTGCTTTACCGTATGCCTCTATATCATTATCACATTTGATGTTATGAAATGCTTTCAAAGCACCTTCTATGTCACCATTTTTATTTAATAAAAAACCAATATTGAATTGCGCTTTAGCATACGCTTCAGCATCATCTATAAGCTTAATAAGCTGCAACTCTACGATTGCTGCTTGAATATATTCAAAATCTATTAGAAAACTTGCAACTTTAAACTGAGCTTTGGCATATGCTTCCAAATTATCTTTCCGTTCAACGTTGCACCATGCTAGTAGTCCACCTTGATAATCCCCTCTTTCTGTTAAAGTAGTTCCAATTCTTAGTTGAGCTTTGGCATATGCTTCTGGATTATCAAACTTATCAATATTACGCCAAACAGTTAACGCTTCTTCAGTTTTATTAATTTCCAGCAAATTACTCCCAACATTAAATTGCGCTTGACCATATAGCTCTAGATCATCTAAACGACCTATATTCCTCCATGCAGATATTGCTCCTTCAATATCGCCACTTTCTTTTAAATAAAAACCTATATCAAACTGAGATTCAATATATGCTTTTATATTATCGGAACGCTTAACAGCACTCCATATGGATATTGCTCCTTTAGTATCACTGCTTTCAGATAAAATAAAACCAATATAATATTGAGCAGCTGCGTATATTTTTGGATCATCAGAGTACTCTATGTTTCTCAAATATTTTAATGCCCTCTTTGTTTCTCCTTCATTTTCTAGTATCTCGCCTATGGTATATTGAGAAGCTGCATATAAAGTCGAATCATATGAACGTTGAATATTAGAATATGCTTTGATAGCACTGCTCTTAAAACCGTTATAAAGCAATAATTTCCCAAGAGTAACTTGAGCTGCTACGAATAGTTTGACTCCATCTTTCTCACTCGTCACTTTCTGCAATTCTTCAATCTGTTTCTGAGTCGCTTCATCTAAATTTTCGTAGCTATCTATGCTCATTTCTCCCTACTCCCCAACCAGCGCCAAAAACTCTTCCTCGCCCACAACCTTTACACCCAATTTTTCAGCCTTAGCCATCTTCGACCCAGCCTTTTCCCCTGCCAATAACGCGGTAGTTTTTGCCGAAATACTACCTGAGACTTTGGCACCGAGCGCTTGCAGTTTAGCTTTCGCTTCATCCCGCGCCATGCTATCAAGCGCGCCAGTGATAACCCACGTTTGCCCATCAAGTGGTAAATCACTAGATACTTTTTGCTCGACTTTATCCCAATGCACGCCTGCCTCACGTAATGCGGTGATGACTTCGATATTGTGCGGTGCACGGAAGAACTTATAGGCGAGCTCAGCGGTAATAGCGCCCACATCTGGCGTAAGTAGCAGCTTTTCGATACTGGCAGACATTAAACTGTCAAGATCGCCAAATTGCTGAGCGAGGTTTTGCGCCGTCGTCTCACCAACCCCGCGAATACCAAGTGCATAGATAAAGCGCCCCAGTGTCGTATGCTTGCTAGCTTCGATAGCGCTGATAATATTTTGCACCGACTTTTCGCCTAGTTTCTCAAGCGTAATCAGTTCTTCTTGATGATTGTGCAACTGATAGATATCAGCGACCGTCTTGACCAAACCATGCTCAAAGAAGCTAATCAACCAACTTGCACCTAAGCCATCAATATCCATCGCTCGACGCGAGACAAAATGAATAAGCGCTTCTTGCTGCTGCGCGGGACAAAACAAACCGCCAGTACAACGCGCCAACGCTTCATCTTTGGGTAGTACGACTGGAGAATCACATACTGGACAAGTGGACGGTAGCTTAACTGGTTCGGAGTCTTCTGGACGCTGCTCATGCCAGACGCGGGTGACCTTGGGGATGACGTCGCCAGCACGATGGACGCTGACCATATCGCCTGCGCGTACATCAAGGCGCTGAATCTCACCAAAGTTATGCAAAGTAACATTGCTGACGGTTACACCGCCTACTTTTACCGGCTCTAACTTACCAACTGGGGTTATTTGTCCAGTACGCCCAACTTGCCATTCAATAGAGTACAGGCGCGTCATGACGGTTTCAGCAGGGAATTTATAGGCAGTTGCCCAGCGCGGCTCACGTGATAAAAAGCCGAGCTGTTGTTGCAGCGCTAAGCTATTAACCTTAATGACCAAGCCATCAATCTCAAACGGCAAATCTGCGCGTGTATTTATCACTGACTCATAATAGGCTTGGGCTTCGCGTGGGTTCTGCACTACCTCAACCGCACTAACGGTAAAGCCGATGTCTTTTAGCCAAGCTAAGGCTGCTGATTGGGTGTCGATGGCAATTGGTAGCCCTTGATTCACTGAATAACAATAGAAGGCTAGCGGACGGCTGGCGGCTATACTTGGGTCAAGTTGGCGTAAGCTACCAGCAGCAGCATTGCGCGGATTGGCAAAAGTCTTTTCTTCTTTTTCTGCGGCAAGTCGATTAAGGCGCTCAAAGCCTGCCTTTGGCATTAATACTTCGCCACGTACTTCTAACAGCGGGATATCAGTAGCAGCAGCAAGCCATAGCGGCAAATTACGAATGGTTTTGGCATTTTGGGTAATGTCCTCACCCGTTTGCCCATCGCCGCGCGTGACTGCTTGTACAAACTGTCCATACTCGTATTTTAGTGAGACCGCCAAGCCATCAAGCTTTAGCTCTATCTCATATTCGGGATTTTTCTGAGAGTCGCTTAGACGGTCATTGACACGGCGCATAAAATCGCGCAAATCATCATATTCAAAGACATTACCAAGCGACAACATCGGCACATCATGCCTGACTTGGGTAAAAGCAGATAGCGGCATATCGCCAACTTGATTAATCGGGCTGTCAGGCTGCACCAAATCTGGGTATTCTTCTTCAAGCTCCAATAAAGAGCGACGCAACTGATCGTATTCGCTGTCTTCTAAGATGGGATTATCGAGCACATAATAAGCATAGTTATGCGTTTTGAGCGACGCAATAAGCGTGCGCATCTGGGCAACGATTTCGCTTTGAGCATTGTCAGTATCGGTTTCATTGGCAGGTTGCGCAGTCGTTTTTTGAGTGTTTTTAGTGTGAGCAGCGGTTGATAAGGTAGGATCAGTCATAGTCGGCGTCTTTACGATTCAAGATGCCGATATGATAACAAGTTTGCAGGATACTCGGATATCATTTTGTAGAAAATTAGAATGTACTTAGTGTTTTACAAATAAAACGCAGCGCTGCTGGGATAGATTTCTCGAAGCCTCTGGAGTGCATAGCACACAGCAAGCGAGGAAAATCTATCCCAGTAAAGCGATGTTAAATGGGCGACTTTTTTATTTTAAACTGACTATAAGTAAAAATGAAAAAAGACAAATAACGTCAATCGCTATTTGCCTTTTAGATTACTGCCAATATTAATCAGTCTTTGTATTTATTAAGCTTTGCCTTTATTAAGATTCGTAGCTTTTAAACTTCATGCCTTTTAAATTTCATAGTCGCGGACTTGGTTACGCAGTTGCTGCTTATATTCAGGTGTGATTGGTTCATTCTCTTCATCAAGCATAATGGCATCTAAATCGCTTGCCATCATATAGGCAACGCTCATCATGCTGTCAAAGCTGCGCAGCGCTTGCGGATGCGGCAAAGACAAGAAAACCACTACACCGTTATAACTATTGGTCGCTACGCTATGCGGATCAAAAGGCGCAATACCACTATCGGTGATGCCCATCATACTGAACCATAGCATGCCTGTACCGTCTTTTTGCTCATAGCGATGGAACATATTCATCGCCCCATAGCGCAGACCATATTTATCAATTAATGCCAATAAATCACGACCACGAATCACCGCTGCTGGACGGTCGCGATACTGATGCGGCAAAATGGTGATATTGATATTGTCTTTGGCGTTGATTAATGGCGCGTTCTGAACGTCATCAACAGGCTCTGACAGATGCTGGTCGAGTATCGGGCTATTATCATTAAAGCTTGGCTCTTCTGCCGTATCAATCGATGGCATCAGACTGTCCGTCGCCGACATAAGGCTAGAAAACGCATCAGGCTCTTGCTCGATATGCATTTGCTGAGCCGCTTCTGCAAACTCAGTATTATCGGCATATTGTTGCTCATCCTGCCAGCGCGCATAATCCTCATTATTTACATGGTTGTTATCGTTATTCACATTACCGTTTATAGGATTGTGGGCAGCCGTCAGCTGTGCATCGATATTGGTATGGGGTTGGGTCAAAGGCTCTTCTTCAACGACCGCATTTAAATAACTGCGATCAGGGCCGATGCTCGTCTCGCCAGCGACCGTATCATCCAAGTCTGGCTGATCGACGATATTGCGCTCATGACGCGGTATAATTGGAATACCGTTTTTATCATAATTAACCGCTAAAGCTTCAGCGTTTTTGCGGCGCTTAAAGCTACGAATGACCATAAATAGCCCTGCAAGCACAATAAATGCGGCAATGGCAATCAATATAAACTGAATAGCGGTCATGAGAAATACATCCTAATATATGACAAAAGGGAATACACAAGAGGGGATAAATGGCAATAGTCTAGCATGGCTAATTAATATCGTCACCATCTAGTCATCGTTTACCGTCAGCCCGACATACTTGCGTTACGTTATAGCCTTAGCCCTAACTATAACACTGACCATCGCTGCCAGTTATCAATTATTTGCGCTATTGAGTAATATAGCGTGCGGCCTCATCCAGCGAAACGCTAACCAAAGTAGAAATTCCCGCGCTTGGCATGGTAACGCCTTTTAGCTCATCCGCAATCTGCATCGTCAGCTTATTATGACTGATAAAAATAAATTGCAAATCATCTGCTAATTCATGAATCAAGCTAGTAAATCGAGCAACGTTAGCATCATCAAGTGGCGCATCGACTTCATCAAGCACACAAAACGGTGCCGGATGCTGCTTGAATATCGCAAAAATTAAGCTCAACGCGGTCAAGGTTTTTTCACCGCCTGACAGTACAGCAAGGCGGCTATTACGCTTACCTTTTGGTTGTGCCATCAAGGTTAACCCTGCCCGCCACTGTTCTGACTTATGTTTATCAGCGGGTATATTGGCTGGCATATCGTCAGTGTTCAAGGTCAAACTGGCTTGCCCACCGCCAAAGACTTTGGCAAATAAATTAGCTAGCTCATTATTGACCGCATCGAGTGTCTGCATAAATAGCGTCTTGGTGGTTTCATCAATAGAAGCAATCGCTTCGGTCAACGTCTGCATACTAGCGGCAATATCTGCTGTCTGCTGCGCCAGTGGCTCTAGACGCTCATTAACCTCCGCCAATTCAGCCACTGCTGCTAGATTGACCGCGCCTATTTTACTTAATTGCTGCTCAAGCTTGCTACGCTCAGACTCAAGCTCAGCAATTTTATCTGGGCGCACACGGCGATCATGGGCAATAAAATCTGCTAATAAGTTTGAGACACTCATTGTTTGCTGCGGATGCGGCGACATGTCCGATTGCGCTTTATATTTATGACTGACGCGATAGTATGCGTCTAGGGCATCTTGCGTATGGCTACTGGCATCCTCTAAACGCGCCGCACTTAGTGCCAGTTCAGTACTATGATGAGCAAGCTTACTTTGTTGATTTTGCAATGACTGTTGCAGCGTATCTAATTCAGTCTGCTGCTGATTATATGCTTGCTTAAGCTCGGTTAGTGCCGTCTCGCGCCCAGTCAATAATACTTCTTGCTCATTGCGCGCAGTTTGTGCTGTTTGCAATGCGGTCTGCAAAGCTGGCAGTTTATGTTGCTGCTGCTCATAAGTTGCTTTTAAGCTCTGCTCGCTTTGTAATGACTTGTCATGTTGTGCGGTCGCACGCGTAAGACTGCTAACGCTGTGCTCTAACCGCATCTCGCTCTGCTGAATACGCAGTTGTAATGCTTGCCAAATATCGTCATCTGCTTGGCGTCTGTGATTTAGCTCATTACGCTCAGCTTGCAATTGCTGGCTTGTCGCACGGGCATCCACTATTTTTGGTGCCAGCGCTGTTATCTCGCTTTGGATATGTTGCTGCTCATCATTAAGCGCTTGTTGTTCTTGTTCTAATTCTTGTTGCTCTTGCTCAAGTGCGGCTTTATCAGTATTTAGGCGCTGGCTATCTGCTTGCAAGCGCTCAGCGTTAGCTTGTTTGGTGGTGAGTTGCTGTTGATATTGATGTTTATCGCGGGTCAACTGTTCAGCTTGGGCACGCGTTTCTTGCAGACTGACCGTCAGTGCATCATTGTCACGCTGGTTTTTGGTAATAGCCTTTTGCTGCTCTTGTATTTTAGTTTCAAATTCATCAAGCAATTCTTCTAATGTTTGTAAACGAGTGCGCTGCTGTAAACGCTGTGTTAGAAATTGACTACTGCTATCACTTTGACCATTTTGCGCGCCAGCAAACTTGCTTAGATTGATCGTACCTTGACGACTGATAAGCCAACCGTCAGACGTTAGCAGAATGGCTGACGATGGCAACACTTGTAAGATATTGGCAATTTCTTTGAGAGTTTGTTTATTATCGCTCTCAGGTTGGGCGATATACAAGTAACACTGCTGCCAAAGTGCCAATGCTGGCTGCGTAATCAGCTGGGATAAAGGCAATACTTTATCAGCCAAGTTATCTGGTAAATCACCAATAAATAGCTCTGCATTCACGTAATTTTGCGTAGCAGATAACCATAAGCTATGACCCGTTTCTATTGACGACTTATCTTTAATATTAACATTCTGGTTTTGCATAGCTTGATACGTAAACACATCAGTTAAATCTTGCTCAAGCGCCTGCCATAAGCTACTCGCTTTTTGAGAGTCATTGTCTGCGTTATTAACGCTTGATTGGTTGGCTTGATTTGAAACCAGCACATGACTATCCAGCCATAGCGCCAATATACTATCGAGTAGCTGCGAGTGCTCACGTCCTTTTTCACTTAGTTCAATCTGTTCACGCAAGGTTGCAACAGCCAAATTGTGATCGTTATTGACAGCATTGCTTTCTAAATCAGTCTGCTCATTAAGAGGTTGTTGAGATTTTGGCTGAGGTTTAGGATGCAATATCTGCTGTAAGGTATCGTATTCACTTGCCAATACGGCGTGGCGTTTTTCAGACTCGCTCAATTCGCGCTGCTGCGTGTTTAAGCGCTGTTGTAAATCATACGCTTGGGGTTGTAGCTCTGATAATCGCTCAGCAACGCTGTCTTGTTGGCGCTCAATCTGCTGCAATTGCTTATTTAGCTCAGTAACCTGCGTCTCTAAGGTCTGCTGTAAATTGTTCGCATCAATTTTCTCGCGCCCATCAGCACCATTATTAGTATCAATAGGCAATAGTGAATGTTGTAACTGCTGCCATAAATTCTGCCAATGTTGCTGACGGCGCTGCCACTTATCATCGCTTTGCTGATGGCGCTTTTGTGCTTGTGTGTTAATAGCTTGCTGCTGCTCAAGTGTGCGGGCATTGTCTTGCAGCCGTGATAGCTGGTTTTGCGCTTCATGCCAAGCGCGCTGTAATGGTTGCTCGTTACGTTTGTGCGATTCACGTTTGCTTGTCAACTCAGTAAGCTTGGGACGCAGTTCTTCTAATATATCCTGCTGCTCAGCTTGCTCAAATTTTAAGCGCTCAATCTCATTGACTGTCTGTACACGCTGCTCATCCAAACTGGCTAGTTGCTGCTCAATGACGGTCAGTTGTGACCTTGCATCATTAAGTTGATGCTCGGCTTGTTGATAGCTTAGCTGCTGCTGATAGTGGGCACTTTGGGCATCGTCTTTGAGCCATTGTTCTTGATTGATATGCGTTGCAAGCTTATCTTGCTGAGCTTTTAGCATTTCATAGTTCGCTTGCAGGGCTGCGACTTCGGTAGCGCTACGCTCGTGAGCTATTTTTTGCTGCTGCTGGGTATGCTTGGCTTGATATAACTGCTGAATGGCGAGCTGTTGCTTAATATCAGCAAGTGTCAAGGCTAGCGCTTCGTAACGCTGAGCACCTGCTGCTTGTTTGGACAATCGCTTTTGTTGGCTGACCAGCTCGCTTTGCATATCATACAAGCGCGCTAAGTTATCTTGGGTCTTCTCTAGCTTCTTTTGTGTTTCTTCGCGGCGCGCTTGATAGCGTGACACCCCTGCCGCCTCTTCAATAAATTCACGCAGCTGCATGGGGCTAGACTCAACAATTCGCCCAATCATGCCTTGCTCGATGACTGCATAGCTGCGTGCGCCAAGCCCCGTGCCCAAGAACACATCAACGACATCACGGCGACGACAGCGCGTGCCATTGATAAAATAGTCCGAGCGACCGTCTTTATTTACCTGACGGCGAACAGAGAGTTCTTGATATAAATTAAACTCATGTCTTATGCCATTTTGCTCATCTTGCGTATGCTCAAAAGTTAGCTCGACACTGGCGACACTTTTGGCGGCTTTATCTTGCGTACCAGCAAAGATGACATCACTCATCGCCCCGCCACGTAACTGCTTGGCAGAGGTCTCGCCAAGCACCCAACGAATAGCATCAATCACGTTAGATTTGCCGCAGCCGTTTGGCCCGACAATGGCAGTAATGCCATGACGAAAGGTAAAGGTGGTTGGATTGGCAAAGGATTTAAAGCCTGCCAGCTTGAGAGATTTTAGGCGCATGAAGGATCAGTAAACTTAGCAAAAACAGGCGGCTATTCTACCTTAAATTGTGGGGGATTTTTAGGGTTTGTATTGTCTGTATTCGAAGTTATAAGTAATAACATAAAAAGACGCTCATCTCTTTTAGAAATGAGCGCCTTTATCATGAGTCATTACATCATTAACAGTGATAAAACTAAACTAGCAACTAGACACTCAGCTTATTCTCACCAGCCACCACTTTTAACGTTTGTCCTACTGAGCTGCTATAAGTTTGTTTAAGAATATCACTGACAAATATCCATTCTGACTGACAGGACTCAGGGGTAATGGTAATTGCCATATATCCTCGTTCATTAGGATTCATATATTTCAAACCCCCTATTAGTTGAGTCAGTACCGCTTTGACCTGTGCTGGTGGATTAGGAATATACTCTTCAAAGCCTGGTGAACTGACAGAGCTAGTCGCAAACTCAACGCCAGCTGCTACGCCGTCATCAGTAGTCAGATTATTCGCCCAAGCATTGTGTGAGTCCCCAGCGAGTACTACTAAATTCTTATTATAACTTCTAGCCGCCGTTAATACCCTTTGACGTGCTGAGCCATAACCGTCCCAAGCATCGATATTGTAAGGAACAGCTGGCTGTTGTATAAGAGCTGCTTCCTTAGCCGTCAAACCTTGTGGATTGGTTTGTGCTTTCTGTACTAAAGCTAAATAAGCATTAATATCGAGCCCAAGCCTAGGATCGGCAAGGTTTAAGATCACGGGCGCTGGTATGTCCATGCGTCCCATCAGAATTTGCTGACCGAGTATTTGCCATTTGGCGGTCGATTGCTGCATCTGACTAACCAGCCAGTTGCTTTGGCTAAGTCCTAGCAGCTCCCTGTTAGTGTCATTAGTAGCTGCTCTAAAAGCAGTGGTGTCAATATAGGCACCGACAATACTATCTTGTCTAATATAATCCACATAATTAAGCTGCTTATCACGCCCGATGACACGGGTGTCTAGCATATTCAGACTCAGTAAGTCACCGAACTCAAAGCTACGATAGATCTTGCTTTGTGCTTCACTAGTGCGTATTGGCATCCATTCATGATAGGCGGTGACTGCGGCTAGCTTACGAGCATCCCAGTCTCCTTCCTTATCAGGTTGATGATTATCAGCGCCATCTTCGTAGGTGTCATTTGCCAGCTCATGATCGTCCCATATCGCAATCATTGGCGCAATAGCATGTAAGTCTTGCAAATCTGTATCGGTCTTATATTGAGCATAACGAGTGCGATAGCTACTGAGAGTAAAGGCTTCCTGTGCTGGCAGGACTTCACGATCGATAATCGCCGCGCTTGCCGAAGCATAGGCTGGTACAGTATTGCCTTGAGCATCAGTAGTAGTGCGGCCATATTCGTAAATATAATCCCCTAGATGGATTAAAACATCTAAATCATTACGCTTAGCAGCATCCGCATAAACATGAAAAAATCCTGCTGGATAATTAGCACAGCTGAAAACAGCCATTTTAACTTGATTTACTTGACCCACGGGTAAGGTCTTTGTTTTGCCAACCCGGCTGACCTTTTTGCCAACTGCAAACTGGTAATAATAAACGGTATTGGGTTCTAAAGCGTCAACATCAATCTTAACCGTATAATCTTTTACAGCGCTCGTAGTTACCTCACCTTGTGTAACCAAATCCGTCATTTGCTGATTACGCGCCATAAACCACTTAACGGTGAATTGTTGAGAGCCTGTTTTTTGCGGTGTCACTCGTGTCCATAATATGACGCGATCAGATAAAGGATCACCACTGGCAACGCCATGATCAAAGCTAACGGTCTCACCTACCTCCGTATTAAAGCTATCATCGTCAGAGCCACAACCTGTTAAGCCTAAACTAGAGGCCCCTACAGCCGTTATACCTATTGTGCCGAAACCTTTTATAAAGCGGCGTCTATCAAGGCCTGCCGTATTCTGAACACTGTTTTGGACGTTACTTTGAACATTACTATCGGATCGTTGAGATAAGCTGGGATTAATAGGAGGTCTAGAAAGAGGGGTATTAATAGGTTTTTCTAAAGTATCAACAAAAACATTATGAATAACTTTTTTGTCTGTGACTGTGTTTGTAGCACTCTCTTCATTGACAGTCACTTTCGCGGTTTTATCATTTGGCTTACTCATGGTCAGTGCTTCCTCGTACTGTATGTAGTAACCTATTATCAATAGGGCTCATGATTTTTTTAATAGCTATCTTCAATGATGACCTTCCATGATCATCTATCTCATTTATTGATCTTACTGACTTAAGCAAATAGAGATAAGCAAATAGAGATAAGCAAATAGAGATAAGCAAAATATTATCATAAACATCTAGGCATATGTACAGTATTATTCATTATGTAAATTTTCTATCTGTCTAATAACTATTCGTTTTATTTAGTAGCTTTTGTTTTTTTAATTAATGTTTCTAATGCTCAAAATATTTCTCTATACTAAACCTAAATCACCCCAATGCCACTTAATAACAACTGCCCACCAGCAAACAATAACAACACCCCAAAGGCGCGTTTAAGCATTAAAGCTGGCAATTTATACGCAAGCTTGGCGCCGACTTTTGCCATAGCGAAGCTGGCAACCGAAATAAATATAAAGCCTGTGATATGGACAAAGCCTATCGTACCCTCAGGTAGGTTGACCACGTCTTGACCAAACCATGCAAAGCCTACCGCGCCAGCCAGCGCAATCGGCAGACCGCAAGCCGCTGAAGTACCGACCGATTGCTTCATCGGTAGCCCCGCCCAATTTAAAAACGGTACGGTCAAACTGCCACCACCAATCCCAAAGATAGATGATGCCATACCAATACCCGTACCCGCACCAAACTGCACGCCCGTAGACGGTAACGGCTTGCCCAATTGCGCTTTATTAGAGAAAAATAGCATTTTTATAGCGACTAATAACGCACCGATACCAATGATGGCTTGTAATGCCTTGCCGTCAATCATATCGGCGATACCGGCACCGACCAAACTACCGATGACCAATCCCAATGCCATTTTGCGCCACACTTCCCAGCGTACGCCGTCGCGCTTATTATGCGCAGTCATTGAGCTGATTGAGGTCACAACGATGGTCGCTAAAGAAGTTCCGATTGCCAAATGGGTCACCACTTCAGGCGGAAAATTATAAGCGGTAAAAATCCATACCAGCGCCGGTACAATAATCATGCCGCCACCGACGCCAAACAAGCCAGCGCTAACACCAGCAAACGCCCCTGCAATAACAAACCACACATATAACATCATAGAACGAACCTTTTATAATAATCTCGTATTGCGCTTATTTTATCTCGTACTTATTCGCGTATCAGCGTTCTCAATTGCATTTGCCAAATCGCAACCTGAGCTTTATGCTGTCTACTTGATAGTGCTTATTGGCGACAATCGCTCAGTATATCAAAGATTACCCATGTTACATTTGCTACATTAACCACATCGACTAAACTTATGACGTCACTTGCCAGCTTGTCTCGCCAGCTACCCGAGCTTAACCATCGCCATCTAACAACTAGCGCCTCGACCAATACTGAGCTCATAGAAGCAGTGCAAAACGGTGTGCTAAACGCAGCAGTCATGCACCTGTTAACGGCTGAGAGCCAAAGCGCAGGACGCGGGCAACGAGGACGCTCATGGCAATCGCCGCGCGGCAATGTCTATCTGTCGTTATATCATCCGGTACATATGCCGATTAGTGGTTTGTTATCGTTAATCATCGGCGTCGAGCTGGCAAAAATGCCCATTATACAAACGCTAAATACGCAATTGCGGGTGCAAGGCTTGACACCAATCGGTGTCAAGTGGGCAAATGACTTAGGTTTTTATCAACATCGAAATCACAATCGACATCAGCATCAGCATCAGCATCAATATCAATCTGCCGTGGATAAATCTTTATTGGATAACCAAACACTGCCCTTTAATAAACTCGCTGGTATTCTGATAGAGCCAGTATCACAAGCGGGCAAATTGGTCGGCGTGGTGATGGGCGTTGGTCTCAATGTCCAAGCCACACCAAAGCTAACCGCGCAAACGTGCGAAGGCATGAGTTATCAAGCGATTAGCTTACAGGATATTGAACAGATGCTGGTGCCAAAACAACGAGCTAGCAGTCTGCCAAGCTTACAAGTGATTTATCAGCAAATGAGCAAGGCATTAATGGCGGCTATGACGCGCTTTGAGCATTTAGGGTTAGAGAAGCCCACTGGTCAAACGTATAATTTGGACAGCTTCTTAAAGCAGTTTGACTCGATGGATGCGCTGACAGGTCTGCGCTTGCACGTCACCCAAGACCATAATAGTGAAGAGCAAATAATGACCGGTCATGCTTGCGGTATCGATACACATGGATGTTTGCAATTAAGGCAAGATAACGGTAATATTTCTGCGCTTTTTACCGGACGCATTGACGTTATTGATAAGGCTTAAAGCACTTACTTAACGAGCACTCTATAAAGGGACTTTTATGCTCTGGCTTGATCTTGGAAATACCCGCCTTAAATACTGGCTTACCGATGATATCGGACAAATAGTCTCACATGATGCCAAGCAGCATTTGCAAGCGCCTGCTGAATTACTTATGGGTCTAACCGATCGCTTTGAGCGTTATGCGCCTAGTTTTATCGGTATCTCATCGGTGCTGGGCGATGACCTTAACATGAAGGTCTCAGAGACTTTAGGTCAGCTTAATATTCCGTTTGAATTTGTTCATGTCGATGCTGAGCACGCTTTGATGAAAAGCGCTTATAATGATGAACAGTTAGGCTGTGATCGCTGGCTACAAATGCTGGGTGCCGTTGATAAGACAAAACGTCAATGCGTGATTGGCTGCGGTACAGCAGTGACGATTGATTTGATCGATCATGCTGAGCATTTGGGCGGCTATATTTTCCCTAGTATTTATCTACAACGCGAATCATTATTTTCTGGTACCAAGCAAATTACTATCTCTAATGGCACCTTTGATAGTGTCGGTCAGGGCATTACCACAAAAGATGCGGTACATCGCGGGATTATGCTGTCTATCGTCGGTGCAATTAACGAGATTAGCACGCGCCATCCCAACTTCGAGATCATAATGACCGGTGGCGACGCAGCCATTATCGCCCAACACGTCAACCGTCCAGTACGACTGCGTGATGACTTATTGTTAAATGGTCTTGCACGCTATTTTGACCATAGCAAACGATTTTAGGGATTTGACCGCCTTTATAAAATAAACATTAAAAAAGCAGGACGCTTAAAACGTCCTCCTTTTTTATTAACTCAAACCACACTACTTTTATTTGGTCTCGTTAAACAATTCACGACCGATTAGCATACGGCGAATCTCACTGGTGCCCGCGCCAATCTCATATAGCTTCGCATCACGCCATAAACGACCAAGTGGATATTCGTTGGTATAGCCATTACCGCCAAATATTTGTATGCCTTCACCTGCCATCCACGTGGCTTTTTCCGCACACCATAAAATAACGCTGGCGCAATCTTTACGTACTTCTCGGCTGTGACCTGCGCCGCGTTGATCCAACATATCAAGGTTTTTTCCGACCGTATATAAAAAGCTACGACCAGCTTGCAAAATGGTATACATGTCTGCGACTTTACCTTGAATCAGCTGAAACTCACCGATAGCCTGTCCAAACTGTTTACGATCATGGATATAAGGGACGACATTGTCCATCACCGCTTGCATGATACCAATAGGACCGGCTGCCAAAACTGCGCGCTCATAATCTAAGCCACTCATCAATACTTTAACGCCGCTATTCAATTCACCTAAGATATTTTCTTTAGGAACCTCAACGTTATCAAAGGTCATTTCACCAGTATGGCTACCGCGCATGCCGAGCTTATCGAGCTTTTGCGCCGTACCAAAGCCTGCCATACCTTTTTCAACGATAAAGGCAGTCATACCTTTAGCGCCAAGCTCAGGATTGGTCTTAGCATAAACCACCATCACATCCGCATCAGGACCATTGGTAATCCACATTTTGCTGCCGTTTAAAATATAGCTACCGTCTTTTTCTTCGGCTTTCAGCTTCATACTAGTAACGTCAGAACCGGCTCCAGTTTCACTCATGGCAAGTGCGCCAATAAATTCGCCACTGAGTAGCTTAGGCAGGTATTTTTGTTTTTGTGCTTCACTGCCATTACGTTTAATCTGATTGATACATAAATTTGAATGGGCGCCATAGCTGAGCGCAACCGAAGCCGACGCGCGGCTAATCTCCTCCATCACGACCATATGCGCGACGTAGCCCATATCGACACCGCCGTAAGCTTCTGGAACGGTGATACCATGCAGACCTAAATCACCCATTTTTTGCCATAAGTCCATTGGGAACTGATCGCTGCTATCAATCTCAGCGGCACGCGGGGCAATTTCATTCGCAGCAAATTTTTGCACCATATCACGTAGCGCATCGATATCTTCGCCAAGCTGAAAATCTAATCCGGGTAAACTCATAACTATTCCTTGTATTTTGAGGTTTAATTTCTTAATAGCGTTGGGTCAATTTAAAAAGAGACAATATAGCTGAGACAAATTTTCCTAGCTTGCTGTGCGACTTCGTCACTCCAGATGCTTCAAAAAAATTGTCCCAGCTATAAATCCATATAACTATTCATTTAGCTTATATTACTTAGATTATGATTAACTGTATTTGTAATGCTATTCATTAAGATTGACGTTTATTAATCAGTGCTCGTGCGACGTTTGAGCCATTAGGACGACCCAAAAACGCGCTAATACGTTCGCCAGCGCTAACCAGTTTATCTAAATCAATACCGGTACTGATGCCCATGCCGTGTAACATATAAACCACGTCTTCAGTCGCTACATTACCCGTTGCACCCTTGGCATAGGGACAGCCACCAAGTCCTGCAACAGAAGTATCAAACTCACATACGCCCATTTGTAAGGCGGCTAAAGTATTGCTTAACGCCTGACCATAAGTATCGTGAAAATGACCCGATATTGCCGCTATATCAACGTATTCAAGGGCTGCTTGTAAGGCACGCTGTACTTTAATCGGCGTACCAACACCAGTCGTATCAGCAATACCAATTTGCTCAGCGCCAATTTCAACCAAACGCTTGGTCACATACGCCACTTGGCTGGGGTCAATCTTACCTTCATAAGGACAGCCGACGGTACAGGAAATGACACCGCGTACTTTGATACCATTCTCTTTTGCCGCAGCAGCAACGGGCGCAAAACGCTCGATACTCTCATCAATACTACAATTAATATTTTTTTGGCTAAAAGTTTCACTCGCTGAACCAAATATCACGATTTCATCAGGAAGATGCAAAATCGCATTTTCAAAGCCGCGCATATTAGGTACTAACACGGAATAACAAACATCATCATGCCGTGTGGGTTTAAGCGCATCCAACAGCGCGCTATTATCACCCATTTGCGGTACCCATTTTGGCGAGACAAAACTAGTCACTTCGAGCTTTTTAATCCCAGCGGCAATCAGGTCTTCGATCAGTGTTTGCTTGATGGCAGTCGGTATGGTTTTGGACTCATTTTGTAAACCATCACGCGGACTGACGTCAACGATCAAGACGTGATCGGGGTACGAATGATTCATGCTTGCCACCCTTTTATTAATGTATTTATTAAGCCGAAATCTATCGTTTTGAAATTATAATGAAGCTTATACTTGAGGGTTTATGCCTCAACCACACTCTCAAGCCGCAACAACTCATCACCATCGGCCACCAAATCGCCAGCTTTAAATAGTAGCTCGGCGACGATGCCATCGGTTGGCGCGGTAATAGTATGCTCAATTTTCATCGCTTCAATCACCGCTAATGGTTCGCCTTGCTTGACCGTATCGCCAACCGCTACTTTAAAGGTAATAACTTGCCCGGGCATTGGTGATTTTAAACTGCCAACGGCAGCATTATCTTCGCCGACATGCGCTATAATATCAATTAGCGTAATCTGATCGCGCCCAGCATCTGTAAAGATATGAACCGTTTCATTATGAAGCCAGCTTTGTACCTGTACGCGGCTTTTACCTAACCATAACGTATGGTTATGGGCATCGTCGCTGATATAACTGACCTGACCATTATGCAAAATATTGCATAGTGGTTTGGTTTGGTCGGTGGTTTGATTAGGGCTGGTTTGATGAGCAGTACTTTGGACATCATTGTTGGTCGTATGCTGCTCAATAACGATATTAAACTGGCTGGTTTTGTCATTGATTTTATTACTAGCATTAGCAGCATTGTGCCAATCACTAATCAGCGCCAGATAAGACTGCTCGTTATACACTAAGCTAAACTGCCGCGTATAATCGGTATAAGCACGGAATCCTGAAGGCTGACTAAAAGGGTCATTGCTATTAGCAGTTTGGTTAACAAGCGACTCAGTCGTCAGCTGTTGTACTACTGCCGTTGCAACAAGCGTCGATAGCTCAAGAGGATGCTGATCAAAGAGATTTGCTTGCTCACGCTCAATCAAGGCGGTATCTAAATTAGCCTGACTAAATGAATCGGTATTAATAATATAGCGTAAGAACGCTACGTTATTCGGTAGCCCAACGATACGCGTTTGCGCTAGTGCCCGATCAAGCTTCGCTAATGCTTGCTCGCGGGTTGGCGCATGGACAATAAGTTTTGCAATCATTGAGTCATAAAACGGGCTGATAACATCGCCTTCGCGAACACCATCATCGATGCGCACATCGTTGCCACAGTTTGTAATAGAAAAAGTACTGTGTTCAGGTTTTTGATAGGCAAATAACGTCCCTGTCGCTGGCAGAAAATCATTGTCAGGGTTTTCAGCGCAGATACGCGCTTCAATAGCATGACCATTGATAACCAGCTGATCTTGGGTTTTTGGTAGTGGCTTGCCAGCAGCAACCAAGAGCTGCCATTCAACCAAATCCAAACCAGTAATCGCTTCAGTGACCGGATGTTCAACTTGCAAACGGGTATTCATCTCCATAAAGTAAAAATGCATGGATGTCTCACGCTGCTCAACGATAAACTCGACCGTCCCTGCGCCGACATAATTCACCGCGCGCGCCGCTTCAATAGCTGCGGCACCCATCTCCTCGCGCATGCTGACATCAACGCCGGGTGCTGGTGCCTCCTCTAACACTTTTTGATGGCGGCGCTGAACCGAACAATCACGCTCAAATAAATGTACGTAATTGCCATGGCTATCGCCAAATACTTGGATTTCGATATGACGCGGTTTTAAGGCATATTTTTCAATCAATACTTGGTCATTACCAAAACTGGTAATCGCTTCACGGCGGCAAGATTCTAGTAAGCCGATAAAATCCGCGCTTTGCTCGACGATACGCATACCTTTGCCGCCACCGCCAGCACTGGCTTTAATCAATACCGGATAGCCGATTTCATCAGCTTGCGCCTGTAAGAATGCACCATCTTGATTGTCGCCATGATAACCAGGAATGAGTGGTACGCCAGCTGTTTCCATTAAGCGTTTAGATTCAGACTTGCCGCCCATAGCACGAATAGCAGCTGCCGATGGACCAATAAATACGATGCCTGCATCCTGACATGCTTGCGCAAAATCAGCATTTTCACTCAGAAATCCATAACCCGGATGAATCGCCTGCGCGCCAACTTCAAGAGCAATCGCAATAATAGCATCGCCTTTTAAATAGCTATCTTTTGGGGCAGAGCCGCCCAAATAAACCGCTTCGTCACAGACAGCGACGTGTTTAGCATGGCGGTCTGCATCAGAGTAAACCGCAACCGTACTGACACCCATACGCTTCGCCGTTGCTGCTACTCGGCAGGCAATTTCACCGCGATTGGCGATCAAAATTTTAGAAAACATAACTATCCTTATTATTTTGCCCTATATTTTTATCGTAGCATCAGCCTTTATTGATAGACTTCCCTGACTTGTCGATGCTGATTATTTAATACTAATTTGGTTAATATCTATCTACTTAGTGCTTATCTACTTAGTGCTTATCTAATTAGCAAGCATCTGGATTTCATTATTCATAATTTACTGTTGATTATTTATCTTCAGCTTGCCAACTAGGCTTACGTTTTTGTAAAAAGGCTTGTACACCCTTTTTACCTTGTTCGGAGGCGCGAATATCGGCGATTCCTTTGACCGTACGCTTAATAAGCTTTTCAGTAATAGGTTGTTCGGCTACTTCATGAAGTAAGGTTTTGCAGGTTTTTACCGCGTCTGGACTGTTTTTGACAACATTTTCACAGAACGTTGCTACCACATCATCAAGCCATTCTTCGCTAACGCGCTCATGGATAAAGCCAAGTTGGCGTGCTTTTTTAGCATCAAAGACTTCCGCACTCAAAAAGTAACGCTGCGCTGCTCGTGCACCCATCGCACGAATGACATACGGGCTAATGGTCGCAGGCGCCAAGCCTAGTCGCACTTCACTTAAACAGAAATTAGCAATTTTAACGGCAAATGCAACATCGCATGCTGCTACCAAGCCCATACCGCCAGCATAAACATCACCCTGAATAGCGGCAATCGTTGGCTTTGGACATTGGTAAATAGTTTTAAGCATTTGCGCTAATTTATCGGCATCGGCTAAGTTTTCTTCATAGCTATAATCTGCCATCGCGCGCATCCAGTTAAGATCGGCACCTGCGCAAAATGCTTTGCCAGCAGCGGCTAAAACGATGACACGTACCTCGTCATTAGCACCAAGCGTCTTGAAAGAATCGGTTAACTCGGCAATCATTTCGTCATTAAAAGCATTACGTATTTCAGGACGATTTAAAGTAACCGTCGCAACGTGCTGCTTAACGTTAACCAATAGGCTTTTATAATTATTTCCAGATTCAACGCTTTTTATCGGAGCGGCTGCTTTAGCCTTATCAATAGCTGATGATTGCGTTTTATTTTTGATATCGTTTACCATGAATGTCTCTTTAACTTTAAATCGTGATGAAGGTTTTGACATATTATTATGCATCTAACAGTGGTCTAACCAGACACTGTATACCTTACATATTACATTCTAAAGACACCGAAAGTCGTCTCTTCAATCGGCGCGTTATGAGCCGCACTAAGCGCTAATGCCAACACGTTACGCGTATCAGCAGGATCGATCACGCCGTCATCCCATAAACGTGCAGTGGCATAATAGGGATGACCTTGCTCTTCGTACATGTCACGAATCGGCGCTTTAAACGCTGCTTCATCTTCGTCGCTCCACGCTTCGCCTTTACGATCAAAGTTGTCGCGCTTGACGGTCGCGAGTACGGAAGCTGCTTGCTCACCGCCCATCACAGAGATACGCGCATTTGGCCACATCCATAAGAAACGAGGACTATAAGCACGGCCACACATGCCGTAGTTACCCGCACCGAATGAACCACCAACAATAACGGTGAATTTTGGTACTTTGGCATTGGCAACCGCCATGACCATCTTGGCGCCATGACGAGCGATACCTTCGTTTTCATATTTACGACCGACCATAAAGCCGGTGATGTTTTGCAGGAACACCAATGGAATTTTGCGCTTACAGCACAGTTCAATAAAATGCGTACCTTTTTGCGCCGACTCACTAAATAAAATACCGTTATTGGCAATAATACCGACTGGCATGCCTTCAATATGGGCAAAACCGCAGACTAAGGTCGTACCAAAGCGGGCTTTAAACTCATCAAACGCGCTATCGTCAACGATACGGGCGACGATTTCTTTAATATCAAAAGGTTTACGCGTATCGGTTGGAATAACACCATATAGCTCTTTAGCATCATGGCGCGGTGGACGTGGAGTAATTTGATTGGCGATTTGTTTGGCTGGACGATTAAGATGACTGACGATATTACGCGTTAACGATAACGCATGGGTATCGTTTTGCGCTAAATGATCGACCACACCTGACAGACGCGTATGCACATCAGCACCGCCCAAGTCTTCTGCAGTCACTTCTTCACCAGTGGCGGCTTTTACCAGTGGCGGACCACCCAAGAAGATAGTCCCTTGGTCTTTGACAATAATAGATTCGTCGCTCATTGCTGGTACATAAGCGCCGCCTGCGGTACAGCTACCCATTACCACGGCAATTTGAGGAATACCTGCTGCACTCAAATTGGCTTGATTAAAAAAGATACGGCCGAAATGTTCTTTATCGGGAAACACCTCATCTTGATTTGGCAAGTTTGCACCGCCCGAATCTACTAAATACACACAAGGCAGATGGTTTTCTTGGGCTATTTCTTGGGCACGCAAGTGTTTTTTAACGGTCATCGGAAAATACGTACCGCCTTTTACTGTGGCATCATTACAGATAATCATACATTCAGTACCGTTGATACGACCGATACCTGCAATCACGCCAGCAGCAGGAATATCTTCGCCATACATATCGTATGCCGCCATCGGAGCCACTTCTAAAAATGGTGTGCCAACATCAAGCAAACGCTCAACACGCTCACGTGGTAGCAACTTGCCACGAGCTAAATGCTTGGCGCGCGCGCGCTCCGATCCACCTTGGGCAATTTTACGCAAATGCTCATGTAGATCGTCGACAACCACTTGCATGGCGGCGCTGTTTTGCTGAAATTCAGCAGCGTTTGGACTCAATTTACTGGTTATGATGGCGCTCATGGTATCCCTTTTTATACTTGTCTTTTAATTATGATCTAGTGACGTTACCTTTTTACAGTGGCTTATTCTTATTGACTGCTAACAGTTATTAGCCGCTCACAGTTATTAGCAGCCGATAGCAGCCGTCTAGGTCAAGCCCAACTCCGCTTTCATCTGTTCAACGATTTTAAATTTTTGAATTTTACCGGTAATGGTCATTGGATATTCGGTCACGAAGCGATAATAGGTCGGTACCTTATAATGGGCAATATGCTCGCTACAGAACTGACGCACTTCTTCTTCGGTCAGAGTGTCAGGATGTTTGGGAATAATCCAAGCAGCTAGCACTTCACCATAACGCTCATCAGGTATACCAACGATTTGCACGTCACGAATTTTGGGATGACGGTATAAATAGTTCTCAATCTCGACAGGATAGATATTTTCACCACCACGGATGACCATATCTTTACTACGACCGACGATTTTGACATAACCATCTTCATCCATGGTCGCCAAATCGCCAGTATGCATCCAACCATCTTGAATCGCTTCACGCGATTTAAAGCGACTGCCCCAATAGCCTTTCATCACCGAATAGCCACGGGTTAATAGCTCACCCGTCTCACCAATTGGTACGATTTCGCCAGTGTCGCTATCGATAACTTTTACTTCAAGCGCTGGTTGTACCAGTCCGACTGTCGAGACCTGCTTATCAAGCGGCGTATGTTCATTGGTTTGGCAAGAAACCGGACTGGTTTCAGTCATACCATAAGCAATCGTGACTTCGCTCATATGCATTTTATCAATGACGCGGCGCATCACCTCAATCGGACAGCTAGAGCCAGCCATAATGCCGGTACGTAAAGTGGATAAATCAAAGTTAGCAAAATCCGGATGGTCGAGCATCGCGATAAACATCGTCGGTACGCCATGCAATGCGGTACACTTCTCTTCTTCAACTGTTTGTAATACGGTAAGCGGATCAAAGCCGTCATTTGGATAAAGGATACAACCGCCATGGGTTAATACTGCTAAGTTACCGAGCACCATACCAAAACAATGATAGAGCGGCACTGGAATACACAATCTATCTGTTTCGGTTAGGTTCATTGCCTCACCGATAAAGTAACCGTTATTAAGAATATTACGATGGCTTAAAGTTGCCCCTTTTGGCGTACCCGTGGTACCACTAGTGAACTGCACATTAATAGAATCGGTATTTTTAAGCTGCGCTTGCCGCTCTGCTACTCGTGGATCGTTGGCATCGCCCTCTGCCATCCAAGCAGAGAACTTTTGCATAAAATTAAAGTTCTCATCACTATCAGGCTCATCAATCCAAATGATACGCTCAATCGTAGGAATTTCGACCAGATCCAACTGCTGATAGTTTTTATGATAAATCTCAGGGCATAATTCACGGATAAGCTGCGCGTAATCGCTACTTTTAAAATGGCGCATCAATACTAGTGCTGAGCAGCCTAATTTATTTAGGGCATACTGAAGCTCAAAGGTACGATAGGCAGGATTGATATTAACCAAAATTACGCCAACTTTTGCGGTTGCCAACTGTATAAGTAGCCATTCAGCATTATTGTGCGACCAAATGCCGAGACGATCGCCAATCTCAAGCCCCATCTCAATCATGCTACTCGCCAATTGATTGACCTGCTGTTGTAGCTCGCGGTAGGTCCAACGAATATTTTGATGACGAGAGACTAACGCTTCTCGCTCAGGATATTTGGCAACAATGGCATCAAAAAAATCACCGATGGTTGCTTCAATCAGTGGTACATCAGGACCTTTATCATAGCTTTGGGTGAGTGGTGCATTTACTGAGCGTGCACCCATATTGATACTGGGAATATTATTTAGAATGCTATCGAAGTCAATAGTTTGAGTCATAACGAGTCCTTTCGTTTTACTTTTTACGGCACTTATTAATCGTGCTTATTAATCGCCTGTAGACAAGTCTTTCTTCCTTGAATAGGTCTTACATCGTGTGAACTACTATAACGCTATCAATGAAAGCCTGTCAATCATAGCAATACAATATGTATCATTTAATTAGCATCTACCAACAATACCTTATTAAAGATAGCATAAAAATATGGTAGATATTTGATACAAAAAAGCCAGTCACGCTATTGATACGTGGCTGGCTTTCAGTTAAGACTAAATTTCAGAATACTCTTAACTTAAAAATATATGGCAGATTAAAAAGCCAAGACAGTTGACTGAAAGTATTCTTACAATTATTAAGCTGATACTATTGGTGGCGCTTTAATAGTAACTGTCGCACTGACTTCATTATTATCATCTAACAAATCCATGATAAGCTCAGCATCACTTTCAGTGGTTACTTGCCAATTGCCATTCGCTTGCGGTACACCTGTTACCAACACCGAAATCGCTTTATTTTTTAGGCGAATCATCGGTGGTTTATGGTCATAGCCATCATGTTCATGTCCTAAAATATCATCGGCAATCGTTGCGGCCTGTGCACGCAGTGGTGCTACATAGCGGCAAGCAACGCCATTTATAGACATACAATCACCAATGGCATAAATATTATCAGTAGTGGTACGCAGCGTCGGTGCGTCAACCTCAATACCAGTGCGGCGATTAAACTCAACCCCTGCCGCTGTTGGCAATTTATCATCAACAGTTAGACCCGTACTGGCAATCACATGATCAACGATTAATGTCTCAGACTGCTCAGCCTCTGCATTTTCTGTGCTAGAAACAACTGGCTTATAGCTAACTTGCAACTCACCTTCACTATTACGAATAACACTAGAGACCTGACAACCACCCAAAAAGTTAATACCTTGTGATTTCACTGCTTGGGCAATACGCGCAGTCGCTTTTAGCGGTAGCATTTGCGATAGCGGCGCATCATTTAAATCAATCAGCGTCACATGATGACCGGCTTTTAACAAGTCTTCAGCAATTTCAGTGCCTACCATACCGGCACCAATAATGGCGACACGCTGACAGCCAACTGCCAGCTGCTCTTGTAGCTGCCCAAAGCGCTCGATATGGTTGACATGCCAGACTAGCTCTTCTGGTAAGCTTTTTGGAAAAATAGGATGGGCACCCATTGCCAAGACTAGCTTGTCATAGCTGATAGTTGCATAATTGGTGTAAACCGGATCTGAGCGCAGCGCAGAGATAAGCTGTAATTGTTGCGTGGCAGGGTCAATATCGCTGACATTGGTATTCGCCAATAAAGTTATCCCTGCTGCTGTTGCGGCATCAACGCCAGTCGCTCGCACTAAATCTGATGCGCGCTTATTTTGGCTAATCGCCATGGTCAGCATGGGCTTATGATAACGATCGCCACTATCGGCAGTTATTAGAGTAATAGGAATGTATTTGTTTTTAGTACGAATCGCATCAATGACATGCCAGCCGGCTAAGCCTGCACCAATGATAACGATACCTTTAGATTCTGTTGTGGTCGATGAAAGCGTAGTTTCTGAGCTCATACTGACTCCATGATGGATGAGAGATTGTTTTATTTTTTATGATAGTGGCTGTTTACAATAGAGACTGTTTGTAATAGTGGTTGTTATTGTATCAGTAAACAGGTATTCACTCACGCATTCAGTCACCTGCTCATTTACATAGTTATTTGCACAGTTATTTGCAATAAAAAAAGCGCCTAAAAATAGACGCTTTTGATAAAAAAAATTTAAATACTATCTTTAATGATTCAGAATCTTTGATAAGAACATTTGCGCGCGGTCACTTTTTGCGCCTTCAAAGAACTCATCTTTGCTACAGTTTTCGACGATATGACCTTCATCCATAAAGATAATACGATTGGCAACCTGATTGGCAAAGCCCATCTCATGGGTCACGCACATCATGGTCATGCCATCACGGGTGAGCTCAACCATGACATCAAGCACTTCTTGAATCATCTCAGGGTCGAGTGCTGAGGTTGGCTCATCAAAGAGCATCGCCACAGGATCCATCGCTAGCGCACGAGCTATCGCTACACGCTGCTGCTGACCACCGGATAACTCAGCTGGATATTTCGCCGCCTGAACAGTTAGCCCTACTCGATCTAAATAGGCCATTGCTTTTTTCTTAGCTTCGTCTTCTTTACGACCTAATACTTTGATTTGAGCAACGGTCAAATTGTCAATAATCGTCAGATGCGGGAACAACTCAAAGTGCTGAAACACCATCCCAACTTGACTACGTAGCTTAGGCAAATTAGTTTTCGGCGCACCCACTGAGATACCGCTAACCATTATCTCGCCCTTTTGAAAAGGCTCAAGCCCATTGACGGTTTTTATCAAGGTCGATTTACCACTGCCCGATGGACCACAGACTACCACGACATCGCCTTTATGCACATGCGCGGTACAGCCAGTCATCACCTGAAAATCGCCATACCATTTACTGACATCGGTCATTTTGATGACAATCTCATCGCTTGCATGACCATTGTCGGTGACCAGTCCACCAAATTCATTTATATACGTGTCAGCGTTATTTATCACCGGCTCATTCATCACTGGCTCCTAACCACATTATTTTCGTAATTATTAAATAAAGCTATTCTTACGCAGGTTTCAATTACCCAAGTTTCAATACAGAGGTAGCAAAACCTTAAAACCTTAGACGTTTTTGCAATTGTTGCACACCAATAGAGGCGCTTAAACTGATGATGAAATAGACCGCCCCTGCCCCAAGTATATATGGTGTCAGTAAGCCCATCAGCTCACCGCGTACATAAGCGGCACGGAAAAAATCCGTCAAGCCAATGGCAAAAACCAATGTCGTATCTTGGAATAAAATAATACATTGCTGCAAAATCAGCGGCAACATCTTGCGAAACGCTTGCGGTAAAATAATCAAGCGCATTGTCTGCCCATAAGTCATGCCCAGTGCTTTGGCAGCATTAACCTGACCACTGCCGATAGATTGAATACCGGCGCGCACTACCTCTGAAAAATAAGCTGCCTCAAACATCATAAAGGCGACCACACAAGAGGTAAAGGCTGTATCTAGTTGTAGATATTTACCCGCTATCCAAAAGTAAATCATTGGTACGGCAAAATAAAACCACAGTAACACGAGTAATAATGGCACAGAACGAAAGTAGTTGACGTATAGCTTAGCGGGTATCTCAAGCGCTTTGATACCAGACAAGCGCATCAAGGCCAATACCGTTCCTAAGCTGATACCACCTAAGATAGCTAAAAACAATACCTTTAATGTCGTTAGCATGCCACCCATTAAACCGGGATAAGCCGTTGCAAGTTCAGTCATCATATTCATTTTTGACTCCCTGCAATCAGCCCAGGCACGCGCAATTTACGTTCAATCAAACCCATAATGGCAATCAAAGACAGATTAAACACCAAGTAGATAATAGTCGCATAAGTATAAATCTCGAGACTGTTTTGGGTATATTCACTGATGGTTTTGGTTTGGCTAATCAGCTCCATTACCCCCACTAAAGACGCTACCGAGGCATTTTTAAAGCAGTTGGTCAGCTCCGAGCTCATTGGCGGTAAGATAATCCGAAATGCTTGCGGCAGCAGCACCTCTTTATAGGCTTGCGGGATGCTAAAACCGAGCGCATAAGCGGCATTGATTTGTCCTTTTGGTAGCGACTCGATACCGGTACGTACTTGTTCGACAATACGGGCAGCAGTAAACAAACCAAGACCGATACTCGCTGATAGCATGGCGGAAGTATTTGGAGACAAGTCTTTATACCACCACTCTTGTATGGACGGCGTCAGCCAACCGGGAGCGATATAAAACCAGAAAAACAATTGTACTAATAAAGGAATATTACGGAAAAAAGTCACATAAGCGGTGCCAATAGCACGCGCGCCTTTATTCGGTAAGGTGCGCATAATACCAAAGATGGTACCAACCACCATGGCGATTGCCCAAGCAATACTGCCAATCAATAACAACCAGCCGAGACCCGTAATCATCCAATGGATATACAGCTCATTACCGATACCGGTCTGCTCAAAGAGCACACCCCAGTTCCAGCTATAATTCATAATTGTCTCTCCGAGCAACGGTTAAAAAGCTCACGCCTCAGACTGCCATCAAGAAATTTGACAAACAATCTGAACGCGTAAGCATGCTATGTTGAGGGACAAGGATGGTTATTGCGCAGTCGCTACTTTTGGCTGATCGCTATCATGTGGATTGGCAATCAAAGCTTTTAAGTTATCTGACATCTCAAACTTTAGATTGACGTTTTTCGGTGGAATAGGATTCATAAACCATTTGTCATAAATAGTATTAATTTCGCCTGATTTAAAGACATTGGCTAATGCTTCATCGACCACCGCTTTAAATTCAGGGTCGTCTTTACGCATCATACAACCATAAATCTCAAATGACTGTGGCGTACCAACGATAACCCAATCATCAGGGTTTTTAGCTTTGGCTTTTTCACCCGCGAGTAGTACGTCATCCATCATAAACGCATCAGCACGACCGTTCTCTAACATCAAGAAGCCTTCGCCATGGTCTTTTGCTGAGATAATGTTGGTATTCATCTTTTTATCATCATTATACTGACGGATATAACGCTCTGAGGTAGTACCAGCAGTCGTCACTAAAGTCTTACCTTTCAGGTCTTCGAAGTCTTTAATACCAGAGTCTTTTTTGGTTAATAGACGCGTACCGATTTCAAAGAAGCCGTTAGAGAATGCCACTTGTTTTTGGCGCTCTTCATTGTTGGTCGTTGAACCACACTCAAAATCTACCGTGCCGTTTTGTACTAATGGAATACGGGTTTGTGAGGTGATTAGGTTATAGCGAATTTTTAGATCCGGCATATTCAATTTTTCTTTCACTGCTTCAACCACTTTCATCTCTAAATCATGGGCATAACCGATAGGCTGATTAGGGTCGTCAGCGATATAAGAAAACGGAATAGAGGAGTCACGGTGACCGACCACGATAGTGCCTGAATCTTTGATCTTTTTTAAGGTACCATTGGCATTTGCTGCCGCTTCTGTGGTCGCTTCGCCATCTGCTGGTGTAGCCTCAGAGGTAGTTTGATTACTGTTGTTACAGCCTGCCAATCCTAGCGCCATAAAGGCAACCAATGTTAAGGGTTTGGAAATAGAGGTAGAAAGAGAGTAAGTCATGAGATACATCCTTTTATCACATTATCACAAAATTTGAAGGGAACTTAGGCGTTATAGATTTGTTGTAATCCAATTTATCGCCATGCGTCCGTGCTGTTGCTGTTATTTATCACTATGCAACTCAATGTTACTGTACAACAAATTGACTGATTGGGGTAAACTTTTTTTAATGAGCCTTATATTTTAAAGGTTTCTATTTTTCAAACTTAAATGACCATCAACGAAAATGGGCTTTGGCGCAAATAATACGTATAGTGATTAAGACGAGTATTTATCCTTAATAAACGCCCTAAAACTGTCAAGAAATCTAGCACATATGATTGATAAATCCGTATCAATCCCCATAAAGCTAGCAACTTCTCAATCTTATAAATGACCTATGACACAAGATACTCAAGCCCCAAACTCCGCTGACCAAACTGTTGGCAATACTCCCGATAACGACTTACGCCAGCGCTTTTTTATCGAAGACTCGCCGGTGCGCGGTGATGTGGTACGCCTATCACGCAGCTATGCGACGACGATTGCGCAAAAGCCCTATCCTGAAGCAATTAAACGCTTATTGGGTGAAATGCTGACGGCAGCAAGTTTGCTTATCAGTACCGTTAAAATCGATGGTCGCTTGTCGATTCAATTGCAATCATCAGATAGCGATAGCTTGCTCAATTGGGCGATGGCTGAATGCGATCAAAACGGTATCATCCGCGCTCTTGCCAGCTGGAAAGGCGAAACTGATGAGCAGATACAAGCGTGGGACCAGATGACCCATGCCAAAGAAGCCTTTGCTGAACTTGGCGCTATGGGTCAAGGCGTATTATTTATTAATATCCAGCCTGATGGCGGCGAGCCGTACCAAGGTATCGTTGAGCGTAGCCATGACAACTTGGCTGACTGCTTAGCACATTATCAAAAGCAATCGGCACAGATTCCAACGCTGATTAATTTGGCATCTGATGGTTTGCAAGCAGGTGGTATATTGGTACAAATGCTACCTCGTACGGCCGAAGAAACCTACGAAGTCGAGCAAAATGCAGACGCTGGTATCGATGATGATTTATGGACACGCTTGTCTGTATTGACACGCACACTAAAAGCGGAAGAGTTGACCACACTGGATACCAACGAGATTCTTTATCGCTTATATAATGAAGAAAAAGTCGTTGCTCCTGACCCTGTTTCTTTGTCATTTGGTTGCACCTGTTCACGTGAAAAGTGTGAAACGGCAATCGAGCAAATCGGTGAAACGGAAGCATTGGATATCGTTGCAGAACAGAACGGTACTTTTGAGATGGATTGCGGATTTTGCGGTGAAATTTACAAATTTAACAAAGATGATGTTGCGGTAATTTTTGCTGAATAGTCTTTAGTTTGATTTGCTTGGCCATTTGGCCATAAAAAAACCTTCAAGTGTCATGCTTGAGGGTTTTTATTTATCCGTTTTATTATTCTTAGGCTATGAATAGTGATTAAAAAACCTTAATCTGCTGCTTCATGTTGCTTTGGAAAAGAATAGATACGACTATCAAGCGCATATTTCGCTTCATGAGCATCACCCAACCTATTATCTAACAGCCAAGCAAGGATTTGCTGATGCACTCTACCGCTGTAGATTAAATTCATATGATTGACCCCATAAAAAATCGCTTTATGTCCCTCTGGTACTGCCAAAGTATGCTCTTCGGTATACTCACCAAGTGCCGACTCTACTGAAACCAGTCCATCACCCAGTAAGCTTGTGGTTTTATTTTCATAATGTGTTTCAATCAAAGCCGCCGCGACTAAATACGTATTCACATGCAAGGGCAAACGCGTCGGATGACGAAACTCTGCTGGGAGGACGCTGCGCCCTTCTAAAGACTTCCAGTCAGCATCCCGAATACTGCCATAACGCAAATCAATAATACCAGCACTACGCAAATCGCCCAATGTCGCCAATGACCCTGCAAATGGCAGCTTCGCGATTTTATCTTGGACAAAATTACCAATGCGCTCTAAGCTTGCGCCATGATGCGGCGAGCCTAAAGTAACGAGATTACCCACGCGTTTTACCCAGCTAAAACCCTGTTCCTTACCATAAAACAGCGCACTACGGCTCACCAAACCACCCATACTATGACCGATTAGATCAATCTGATTGATGTCTGGGTTATCTTCAACTAAGTTTTGCAGAACTTTAGCAAAGTTACGTCCGTTACTTGAGATACGGCGACCGGTATTGTAATTTAAATAGAGAACGGTCGAATTTGGCAAGCTGCTGACTAGCGTATTACCTAGATTATTCTCTCCAGATATCTGCCAGCTTAAGTGACTCATGCAAAGCCCGTGGCATAAAACAATTACTCGCCCTGACAATGCACCGCTTTGCACATAATTATTCTTATCATACAAAGTCATCGAAACTGCTAGTGGATTGTCATGATTGACCAGATGATCGCCCATCACCCCATTTAAGATATTGACCATGCGTCGCAAGTTTTTCGGTAGCGGTTGTACTTTTTTTGGTTTCAGAATATTGTTATAAAGGCGAAGACCAACAGCGATGTTATTTCCAACCAATTGCATCGTATTGCGTACTGCGCCATAAATTCGTCCGGTGATACCGCGCTGCCACTGGTCAAGATTACCATCATTAAAACGCCCTAAAGGACGCAATAGAATCTCGCGGTGGACAGCCTCTACAATATCAGTAACCTCAACCACACCCATCGTTGCCAGTTGAGCCAAGCCTTCAAAAAAATCAACCAAAGAAATTGGCTGATACGGCTGAGTGTCACTGTTATCTACGTTTTCTGCGCTCAGCTCATCCACATAAATATACTCAAGTTTATCCAACTCTTCATAGACATCGCCTTGAAAGTCAGATTCGCTATCGGCACCAGGTGGACGCCGAGTCGTGGCAAATAAATCATGAATGGAATTTAGAGGTTTTGGACTGCGCATAGTTTTCATATATCAAGTAATGAAGGGAGTTTGCTATATTATCCTGTAAAGGCGACAAACAGAAGAAGATGATTTAACCATCAAGTACGTTTATTGTCAAAGAAGTACTCAATCTTCTAACATCAAAGCTTGCACATTAGCGACTATTGCCCAAAACATATCCGTACTGATGTAAATATTTAACTAGACAAACGACTCTGCCAGTATGACATCGCCATCCTCGCGTGTAATCATCACGGTTGCTGAGCGCGGCGTACTGCCTCCGGCAACAGCGCCCCAATTATTACCCGGGTGCTGAATATTAATAAATAATGTTTTAAAGTCTGGAGTCATGGTAATACCTGTGACTTCGCAGCCTTCAGGACCGACAAAGAAACGTTTGATATTGTCATTATTAGCAGGCATACCGACTCGGGTGTGTTGTCCTGCCGAAGTCGTGGTAAGCGTGCCATCGCTGACATTACCGGGTAGCGCCGCCAGCAACATACAGCTGCTGGTATCGGTATAAGCGCCATCATCCGTTTGAATCCACAATACGCCACGTGGATCGAAGTACAAACCATCGGGTGAAGAAAAATCGTTATTATCATTCAATTGTGATAAGTTTTCTGCTGGCAAATCACTCGGCGCAGCAAATAAATAAATATCCCATTCAAAACTCGTTGCTGCATGGTCGCCACCTGCTTCCGCCCAGCGAATAATATGACCATTGTCATTGCCGCGCGCTTTGCCACCAGTATCATAACTGCGCGGATTGGACGCTGAGACTGGCTGATCATCACGTACGCCGCGATATTTATTATTGGTCAATGTGACATACACATCGCCAGTCATAGGGCTAACCGACACCCATTCTGGTCGATCCATTTTAGTGGCACCAACCGTATCTGCCGCCGCACGGGCAAAGACCAACACCTCATCTTGTCCATTAAAGGGCAAAACAGTATTGGAGGCATCCAGTCCGTTTTGACCATGGATCAGCGCTTTCCATTCGCCACGACCATTTTCATTAAAGATGGCAACATAGAGCGTGCCATCATTCAAATACTTGTCGCCCGCTTTTAACCCACCACCGATATCATTATTTGACCATGTGGCTTTGGAAACAAACTTATAGATATATTCGCCTCGAGCATCGTCTCCCATGTAAAAGACCACGGGTTTTCCTTGCTCAACAGGGGCATAGGCGCAGTTTTCATGAGCAAAACGCCCCAGTGCCGTGCGTTTTTGGGGTATAGATTTTTGATCAAAAGGGTCAATCTCGACGATGTAACCAAAGGTATTAAAGCCATTACGATAATCATCAGCAGCGCTAGCACCGACGGCGGTCATATCCCAGCGTGAAAACTCGTCTGCTATCTTGGCATCTTTGGCTTCAGGGGTATGCCATAAATACTCCCAACCAGGGAAATTCTCTGTCGCCCCGTAGCGTTCGCGACCATAGTTATGCCCAGCGCTTAATTGGGTAGCATCTTGCCCACGTGCGAACACACCTAAGAAATTCTCTTCTGTCGTCAAATAGGTGCCCCAAGGTGACAAGCCTGCACCGCAATTATTATTGATACCACGAGTCTGAAGGCCTGTCGGATCAAACTTGGTCTTAACCAAATCAGAACCGGCAACTGGCCCAGTTAATTGTGCGGTCGTACTGCTGGTGATACGGCGATTGTATTTCGAATTAGGTACCATCTCATAGCCTATGCCATCGGCGCGTCGGCTCATCTCCACCACAGCTACCCCATGGCAGTTGACCTCTCGGCGCACGTCGCTCGCGAGGCGGCGATTTTGAAAGATTGGCGCGGCGTTATTATCTTGAACCACATGATAGCCAAATGGGCTCAGCTCGCTACTATTTACATATTCATGATTCATCACCAGCAGCCCGTTTTCTGATGCTTTGGCATCATAGGCACCTTCCTTTTTGCCAAAGAACCACATGCCATCATGGTTATCACCCATTCGCCATTCGAATGATTCTGCTGACTGCTCTCGATTGTCTTTCCAATCATCGATACCAGAAATCAGCGGCGTACCAAGAGGCAGTATAATCTCTGCTTTATAGCCTGCTGCCACGCTCATCGTTTCGGCAGTGGAATGCGCCACTGCTGTAAACTTCAAAGTTTCGGGGCGCTTGAGATCACCTTGTGCAGGGATAGCAACATTATTATCGTTATTATTGTTGTTATTGTTGGTAGGACTGCTGTCATCGTCATCACTACAGCCAACCAAAGGTAGCGCGCCAAAGAACGCCGCTGCCGTTAATCCTGTGCCACCTTTTAAGATACTACGACGGTTTAAACGACGATTAATAATGGTTTGAAAATCGATATTGTTGGTCGGATTGGAATCTTCAACGACTTCATGGGCAAGTGGTTGTTTGTTATTCAATAATGTCATTATCAGTCACCTTGCTGTTGGGCTTGATTGGCATAAAAGAGTTGATTGCGATCTTATAGTTGCAATCATTAAAATACGAATTACGCCCAAGTCTACTGAGTGTTTATGACAGTACGTTGACATCCAAATGATAATTTGATGATAATCTAATGACAGTCCTGTTTGATGACCTTATAAAACAAAAAAATCCCAAGCATTAACTTGGGATTTTTTGATAGCGTCGATGCACTTAAAGATTAAAACCATACTGCTGCTACCGTAAATTTATCGAACTCGCGCTTGCCATTCATGCGCGCCGAGTTTTAGCGTTAGCGCATCACCTGCCTGCAATACACCAACGCCACTTGGCGTACCGGTCATTATGACATCACCAGCTTGCAGACTAAAAGCATGGCTAATATTGACCAATAATTCATAGACTGGAAATAGCATCAAGGCGCTATCGCCATCTTGCTTTAGCTCATCATTGATATAAAGCTGATATTGGACATTGCCAAAGTCACCGAACGCTTGCGGCTCAAGCCAATCACCAAGTACACAGGCGCCATCAAAGCACTTGGCGCGCTCCCATGGATGACCCTTTTCTTTTAGCTTGGTTTGCAAGTCGCGCAAGGTTAAATCCAATCCTAGCGTCACGCCACCGATTGCTTGTTGTGCTTGCTCAATAGTCGCTGCCGATAAATCCGCTGACAGCTGAATACACAGCTCGGCTTCATAATGCGTCTCACCAAAAATTTCTGGGTTTGGGCGCACAACGCCATGACGCATAGAAACGACCGCAGAGGTTGGTTTCATAAATAGCATTGGCGCTGTTGGCACCTCATTACCCAATTCACGAGCATGCGCTGCATAGTTTCGACCAACGCAAACAATCTTGCCAATAGGTGCACGTAAGCGCTCATCAACGTTTGTCATAGCTTTATCGTCATTGACACCAGCAGCAATAGCATTCGCTAACGACATATGGGGTGATTGGCTCATATTAGGCTCTCACAGCAAATTATGGATATTTTTATTGGGAATAGATGCAGCACTATCTATAGCCATCTCAATGCCAAATAATTAAGGAATTGTCTTGGTTAGCACATCTGGTGGCACATAGCTTGTGTGACGATTCATTCTTTTTTCAAACAATCTAAAGCTAAATAAGATAACCCAAGACAATAGGAGATAGACAATACCCGCAGCAAAGAACAGCTCCATCAAGGTATAAGTCCGTGCACTAATCGTACGAGCAACGCCAGTGATATCCATCAAAGCAATGGTTGAAGCCAGCGCACTGCCCTTTAGCATAAAGATAACCTCATTACTGTAGGCTGGAATCACGATACCAAAAGCACGCGGTAAAGTAATACGCGTCAGTTTTTGCCATTTTGACATCCCAATTGCATCGGCAGCTTCGAGCTCACCCACTGGAATATTTTGGATAGCCCCGCGAATAATCTCTGCCAAATAAGCACTGGTATTTAAGGTAAAGGCGATAATAGCGCACCAATACGCTTGACTCAGTACTGGCTCCCATAGGAACGACTCACGTACCGCTTCAAACTGCCCAAGACCGTAATAAATCAAAAATATCTGTACCAGTAGTGGTGTGCCACGGAAAAAGAAAATATATAAAAATGGTAATATCTGTACCATCCAGTTTTTGGACAACCGTAACAGTGCCAAAACCAAACCAAAAAACAGCCCGATAACACCTGATATCACAACCAGCTGTACAGTCAATACTGCACCACCGAGTAAATCAGGAATATGATCAAAAATAACCTGCCAATTCCAATCCATAGTATCTCTCCTCTTATCCTATGGTCGATTGACGGTGAGTGGTTTGACGGCTCAGATTTTTAGCATAACGCGCCGCCGGATTGGCACGCCATTCAAGCCACATCATAAAGCCAGTAATCAGCATGGTCAGACCCAAATAAATAATCGCCGCCGCCATATAAAAGGTAAATGGCTGCTGTGTTGACTGCGCCGCGCGCGAGGACTGATACATGATATCTTTGAGACCAACGACTGAAACCAATGCCGTGTCTTTGAGCAGAACCAAGAATAAGTTTCCCAATCCTGGCAAAGCAATCTGCCATACTTGTGGTAAGGTAATACGATAAAAGGTCTGAAAAGGACGCATACCTATCGCTTGTGCAGCTTCACGTTGTCCTATCGGAATCTCTTGAATCGACATGCGAAAAATTTCAGTCGCATAAGCACCAAAAGCGATAGACAACGCCATCACACCGCCCCAAAAAGCACTAATCTCGACATAGTCGTTATAGCCGAACTTTTTGAGAATGCTCATCAGTAATATAGAGCCACCATAATAGATAAACAGTACCAATAGCAGCTCAGGAATACCGCGCATCGTGGCGGTATAGACAGTCGCAAGCTTACGCAGCAGCCAAATATTAGACAGCTTCGCTGTGGCACCGAGCAAACCTAAAGCCATACCGATGACCAAGCTGGTCACGGCAAGCTGTATGGTGACGGTAGCGCCGCTCAATAAAAGCGCGCCAAATCCTTGTAAATCAAACACAATTATCCACTCAGTCTCTTTATATTAGCAAGTTGCAAAATATGAGTTAAAAGAATCAGCATCAATGGCTGAGCGCTGCTAATAAGCGTATTTTAGACCAAATAGATATTGATCGCTTGCGTCATAGATTGACGCTAGATTCATACGATTATTGCCGCGGTAATTGACGCAGTAGAAATGAGCGCCGATTTTATCATATTCGTCCGCCGCTATGTTAATACTGACGCGTAAAAGCCGTGCCTAAATAGACACTTATACTGTTAAATACCAAATAAAACAGCTAAACCTGACTAAATTTGACAGTCAGTGACGCCTAAAATAGTAGCGTTACAGTAAAGATTTCAGCAAAAAATAAAAAAAGACATCGCTATTTAAGTGATGTCCTTCTCATGATTCATACCATTTTATTTAGCTGCTATTGAACGCTGCTATCTGCCACTGCTTGCTCAGAGGTTTTCACAGTATTGCTTGTAGTATCTGTATTTGTATTTGTATTTGTATTTGTTGCCACAGTACTCGTAGCAGATGCCGGCACAGCAAAGTATTTTTGATTGATTTTATCGTAAGTGCCATTGGCTTTTATATTGGCCAATGAGGTATTAATTTTTGCTTGTAATTCATCACCTGGGCGTACAGCGATAGCAAAGTTATCATTGATATCAATCTCTTCGCCTTTTAGGGCATAATTACTACCTGATGGTGAGCTTAGCCACTCTATCGCTGGCAGTTTGTCAGATATCATGGCATCGACGCGACCAGCACCCAAATCTAAAAAAGCATTACTTAAAGTATCATATAGCTTCATATCGGCTTTTGGATAAGCTTTTTCTAACCATTGCGAAGAGATGGTTGAACGCTGCGCGGCAATAGAGTGAGAATCAATATCGCTGCTATTGGCTGGATCAAAGGCACTGTCTTTTTTGGCCAAAAAAACCAAGGCATTGCTAAAGTAAGGGTCCGTAAAGGCAACCTGTTGCGCGCGCTCAGGAGTGACTGACATCGCTGCAACAATGGCATCATATTTACCAGCTTTCAGACCGGGGATAATACCGTCCCAATCTTGCGCCATGATGTCACAAGTCATTTTCATATCATCACAGATAGCATTGGCGATCTCAATATCAAAGCCACCCAATGTCCCATCTGCATTGGTATAGTTAAAAGGAGCGTAAGCCCCTTCGGTACCAATACGCAGCACATTATCATCTGTCGAAGCTGCTTTTTTTTCAGCAGTTTCAGCAGCATCTGAGCTGACACTGCCGTTAGACTCATTTTGACCATTACTACAACCAACTAAAGCTAAGATCGCAGCCATTACTAGCATCGGCTTTGAGAAATGCTTACCTGCTACCAACATAGTAGCAGAGGTGCTGGTCATTGAAACTGCAACTGCAACTGGGACAAAATGGTTGCTCATAATCATCCTTGATTTGATTACTAAGTAAAATACTAATAGGCAGTGGTTAAAATAGGTATTGGCTAAAATAATCATTAACCAAAAACAGTATTAGTTCGTCGCTGCTTCTGCTTGCTCTTCTTTGGCAATCACAGCGTTAGCAGTATTGGCATCAGCATTAGCATCATCAACGACCACTACTTCTTTAACGCCACTCGTCACGCCTGCTTTTTGCACAGCAGCGGTTGAGCTGGTTCCAAAGTAACTACCCGTAATTTGATCATAAGTACCGTTGTCTTTTAGCTCAGCCAAGGCTTTATTAAATTTAGCGACTAATGGATCGCCTTTGCGGAAGGCAATACCCATCGCATCGTCACTGGTGCTGATTTCTTGCCCTTTGACTTCGTAGTCTTTACCGGCTTCTGTTTTTAGCCAGTCAAGACCTGTTACTTTATCAGACATCATCGCCCGGACACGACCGGACGTTAGATCTAAATAAGCATTGTCTTGAGTGTCATAAAGCTTAATATCAGCATCAGCATGTTTTTCTTGCAAATACTGCGAGGCAACCGTTGAACGCTGTGAAGCAATTGGCTGACCTTTTAATGCTTCTACATTGACATCATCGCCTTTTTTACCAATTAAGATGATGCCCGTATGAAAATAAGGGTCGCTAAATTCGACGACTTCTTTACGTTCAGGCGTGATGGACATACCCGCAATAGCAGCATCAAACTTCTGCGCATTCAGTCCTGGAATCAAACCATCCCAATCTTGCGAGATGACTTCACATTTCGCTTTCATTTGTGCACATAAAGCATCGACCAGCTCAATCTCGTAGCCGATCAGTTTGCCATCAGCATCAGTATAGCTAAAAGGCTTATAGCTTGATTCTGTCGCGATTTTTATGTTCAAAGGCGCATCAGCAGCAGCATCCGTTTCGGTACTGTCTACGGGTACTGAGCTATTATTACAGCCTGCCAGCATAAGCATTGCTGCGCTAAGTGGCGCTAACCACAAGGCTTTTTTACTTATCGATGATGTCATTGAAATGATCATATTTATTATTCCTTAATATATTTACCAGCCGTGTATTAATCCGCCATTTATGAATCAAAGGCTATTCATCAACGCTATTAATGATAAGCATTGATGAATAGCCATAGATTCAAAGTTAGCAATCAAAGCTTATTGACCAAAGTTCTGCTGTTCAAGACGTGCAAGCTCACCATTACTACGGATTTCGCTAAGCGCTTTATTAAAGTCTTCTTTAATTGCATCACCTTTACGGACAGCAATGGCAATATTATCGTCATTATCAATTTCATCGCCAACGATACCAAACCCTTGTGGGTTGTCTGCTAACCATGATTTGGCTGACACTTTTTCAGCTAACACCGCATCACTACGACCAGATTTTAGGTCTAAATAAGCATTGTCATAGTTATCATATAGCTGAACGGTATTGCCGTCTTTGCCTTCATATTTGTCTTGCAAATAAGCGCCAGGCGTCGTTGAGCGTTGACCACCAAGCGTCAGGTTTTTGATTGATTTAGGATCAAAACTGCCTTTGGTATCGGTCAGCCATACCATAGTGTTGGCAAAGTAAGGCTCGCTGAAATCAACTTTTTCTTGACGTTCGGTAGTGATAGACATACCAGCAATCACCGCATCGTACTTTTGTGCCAATAAGCCTGGAATAATACCGTCCCACTCTTGGGCGACTATTTCACATTTGGCTTGCATCTGCTCACATAAAGCATTGGCAACGTCGATATCGAAACCCGCCAAACTGCCATCGGCATTGGTATAGTTAAAAGGAGGATAAGCGCCCTCGGTGGCGATACGAATGGTCTTGCCAGCTGTTCCTGCTGCGGGTGCATCAGCATTGGTATCAGTGGCTTCATTGGCAGGCTGACTACAAGCACCAAGCATTAGCGCGGCGGTGACGGTCATCGACGACCATAATAGGCGAGAATTCGACATCATGTGTTCCTTAAATTCTGATGGATTTTTTAGTATAAAGGTCTGATATTTTGTGCTCTGACATCCCTGTCCGATGAGTCACTCAGGTAATAGAAGATAGAGGCAGGTGCCATTAGCAACTACCTATAAACCTTTTGATAATACCTGAGTAAAATATCAAAAACAAACGTTTTGCCTACCGGCTGTGATTATAGGGTAATAAAACTACTAACAGAGTTACTCAGGCGTAATCTTGGCCTCTCAAATGTCGCTACAGTGACTGTAACAACGATAAAGCTGTCATCACATAAGATAACATTCGTTTTCTAATTTTGACGATGCTTAGTTTTGACAATGATTAGTTTTGACGATGCGATGCCATAAAATCTTTGACACGCTCAGATTTAGGATTATCAAAGACTTGTTCAGGAGTACCAATCTCTTCAACAACGCCTTGATGTAAGAACACAACCTTGCTCGAAACTTCACGAGCAAAACGCATCTCGTGGGTCACAATCAGCATAGTGCGTCCCTCTGCTGCCAGCTCTCGCATGACGGCAAGCACTTCATTGACCAGCTCCGGATCTAATGCAGAAGTTGGCTCATCAAACAATAGAACCTGAGGCTGCATCGCGAGGGCGCGGGCGATAGCGACACGTTGACGCTGTCCGCCCGATAGATTTGCTGGATACGCATCTTTCTTATCGAGCAGACCAACCTTATCGAGCAGTTTTTCAGCATCGCTAATAGCTTGGTCTTTTTTTATTTTTAAAACTTGCATTGGCCCTTCGATTATATTTTGTATAATCGTTTTGTGCGGCCATAGATTAAAATTTTGGAAGACGAAACCCACGCGCGCGCGCAAGCTTTCTAACTGCTTGATATCAGCCGCTTGCAACTCGCCTGACTTAGCAGGCTTTAGCATCAGCTCGTCATTACCGATGATGATGCGACCCTGATTGGGCTTTTCAAGCAGATTAATACAGCGCAGCAGGGTCGACTTACCTGAGCCGGACGAGCCTAAAATAGAAATGACGTCGCCATCATAGGCGGTGAGAGACACCCCTTTTAGCACATCCAATGAGCCGAAGCTTTTATGGAGGTCTTGTAAATCTAAGGCGATAGGCCGAGTCGGATTCTTTGCAGTATCAAGCATGGTTTAGCAGACTTCCAATAAATATGAGTGAAAATATGAATAAAAAAGAGAGGTAGAAAAATGGCAAGATCTATAGCTGCTGATCTTCAGCTTTTGGACGTTAAAATAGCCTCTATAAAATAAAGCCCATAACGCACAATCAGTTATAGGCCTCATTTTATCATCTTAATACTGTTAGCGCTGTTTTATCTACTGAATTAGTAAGTTGAAATATGCTCTTCGCTCTCGCTACCATCCATTATTTCTGCATCATCAGCAGTCGCCACGGCGACATCATCATTACTACCGACGGCCATACCTTCGTTAGTGTTGGCATCTATACTGTCATCGGCACTTGCAACAGCAATATCATCAGAGCTGCCTGCAGTGGCAACGCCCGTCGCCTCCTCTTCTACCGCAGTCTGTGCATCGACTGCTGGTGCAGCTTCTATAGGAGCCTCTTCTTTTTTACCGCAGGCGCTTACCGTTAATGCCACTGCTACCAATCCCACAGTCAGCCAGCTTTTATATATGCCAGCTTTTTGCACCTGATTATTGTCAATTGCCATTTTTATTCTCCATTTTCAGTATTGAGCATTTAAGCATTATTATTAACAGTTACTTAGAAATTGCTGAAAAACCATGTAACCGCTTATGACTTACTATACTCACGATTGATAACCACTACCTTAGCAATTACAGCGGACTTCTGTTAAAAATACGTAACCATAAACTGGTCTTAAAATAGCGGCTACCTCATTAAATGGACAAGACTAAATATATAGAATTAAGCATAAAAAAATAACGTCGTAAAAAGACACTGTAACGCTTGCAGAAACAGTCTTTGTTCACAAAATCGACTTTACTATCGTCGTAATCTCCTCTATGTTAAATAGCAGAGCGCCATAAGGGTGCTAAAAACCATATCTTTGTAGATTATTGATGATATTTGGCAGCTTTACTGCCTTTTTAGTTACTTTTACAGCTACTTTAGCTGCTTTTATTTATTTTCGACAATTTTATAAAAATCTAGGGTCTATCATTACGGGTCTACAAACCGCTAATTTATAAATATAAGGAATAAGATTTATGAGTCAATCGAATACCACAGATATTACCGCTTATATGCAAACGGTCGGTAAGCAAGCGCGCGCGGCATCAAGGGCACTCGCTGCTGCTAATACTGGCGATAAAAACTCAGCACTTATGGCGATTCATGAAACGCTCAAAGATGCCAAACAAGATGTTTTGGCCGCCAATAAAATCGACATGGATAATGGGCAAAAGAACGATTTAGATGCGGCTTTACTTGATCGCTTAGAGTTAAATGACGCGCGCTTCGACGCTATGCTACAAGGTTTAAAAGACGTCGCGGCGCTGCCCGACCCTATTGGTGAAGTTACTGACATGACTTATCAGCCATCCGGTATTCATCTAGGTAAAATGCGTGTGCCACTTGGTGTGGTTGGTATGATTTATGAATCGCGTCCGAACGTGACTTTAGAGGCTGCCTCTTTGGCGCTAAAGTCGGGCAACGCTATCATCCTGCGTGGTGGTTCTGAGGCATTTGAATCCAATCAAGCGATTGCTAAGTGCATTTTAAAAGGGTTACAGAAAGTCGCTATGTCTGGGCATAGTGTCCAAGTGCTAGAAACCACCGACCGCGCTGCCGTCGGTGAGCTTATTACCATGACTGATTATGTCGATGTCATCGTACCACGTGGCGGTAAAGGCTTGATTGAACGCATCAGCCGTGATGCACGCGTCCCAGTTATCAAACACCTAGACGGTAACTGCCATACCTTTATCGATAGCGATGCGGATGCTGAGATTGCCATTAAAGTAAGCGTTAATGCTAAAACCCATCGCTACGGCACTTGTAATACCATGGAAACCCTGTTGGTTGATGAATCCGTTGCCAATGAGCTATTACCAAAAATTGCTGAAGCAATCATAAAAGCTGATGATGCCATGCAACTGCGCCTTGATGATAAGTCACAGGCTATCTTGAATGACAATGCCAAGCTTAAAGGTCATTTATCAGCCGCTACCGCTGAGGACTGGGATACCGAATATCTCGCTCCTATCTTAGCGATTAAAATCCTATCCGGTATTGATGAAGCGATTGAACATATTAATACCCATGGCAGTCATCATACCGACGTTATCATTACCGATAACTATACTAAGTCGCAACGCTTTATTCGTGAAGTCGACTCAGCAAGCGTGATGATTAATGCCTCTAGCCGTTTTGCAGATGGTTTCGAGTATGGTCTTGGCGCTGAAATTGGCATCTCAACCGACAAGATTCACGCGCGTGGACCCGTTGGACTCGAAGGTCTGACCTCACAAAAGTGGATTGTTTATGGTCATGGCGAAACGCGTGCCTAACGCATTACTTCTTCACTACAATTTATAGCTTTACTTAAAGTATAATTGACACAAAACGTCAGCTTAATTGCTGGCGTTTTTTTATTATTAATAAATATGTTATATATGACATATAAAAGCTATTTACATAGTAAAAATAATCGATAGGACGATGGCACCCATGCAAAGTGGCACAATTAAGCATTGGAATTCAGATAAAGGCTATGGCTTTATCAATGTCGATAATCAAAGTGAAGATGTGTTTTTTCATGTGAGTACAGTGCGGTTATCACAGCCAATCAACGAAGGGCAACGCGTCTATTTTAATAGTGAGCGTAATGAAAAAAATCAATTAAGAGCTACTGAAGTGACCTCTAATGAGTTGAGAATATTAGAAACCGCAGATTCAAAAAGTTCAGTGTTAAATTTAGCTCATCGCCGTGCAAAAAATACTGGTCGAAATGACTCCAAGAGTACTCAAACAAATCATAAAATAAAAAACCATCGTAACAGTCAACATAAAAAAAGCACCCTATCTACTTTATTTAGCATCATCGCCATTATTGCCATAGCGGTTTATTTTTTTGCCGACTTAAAAACTAGCTTTTTTGCAGATGGCACGCAACCGACTACGATATCGCAGACTTCCTCTGAATCAGCCAGCACCTCAAACGCAACTGCTATCACCGGTGATGTGCAGATAGATCGAACCATTGCGCTGATTCAGCAAGGTGGTCCTTTTCCTTATCCTAATAAAGATGGCACGACGTTTTATAATCGAGAAGGCAGCTTGCCTACGCAGTCACAAGGCTACTATCGCGAATATACCGTACCCACGCCAGGTGTTTCTCACCGCGGCGCCAGACGCATTGTCACCGGCGGTTATCCACCGACCATTTATTATTTGACTATCGATCATTATGATAGCTTCAAAAAACTGGAGGTAAACTGATATGAGCCAAGCGATTTATTACATTAATCAAAACAGCTCTGCCCTTATTGGCAGTATTCCTGAACAAGCGATTAACATCCCTACTGGCGACGTCTTAAATAAAGAAACTCTATTGACTAGCTTAGCAAAAGTAGGTAGTTTCCCCAGTTATTTTTCGCATAACTGGGACAGTGCTTGGGACTGTTTGACTGATAGCGATATAAAATACCTAAAGATTTACTTAAATGAGGTGGAAAAAATAAATACTGAGGACTTTAATGTCTTTAAACGCATCGTTGAGGACGCCTATAACGATTTTGGCAAACCACAATTATGGATTATTGTGGCATCAAACGACTGATTTTAGTCGCTAATATCACAAGAATCTGAATTCGAGATAAAAACAGATTTATCCCGAATTCAGGTTAATTTATAGAGTTATATTTATAGAAAGGATTAACTTATGGAAGTTACATTAAATGGATATTACACGCTAATATTTGCAACACTAGTGCTGTTACTTGGGCGCTTCTTGGTTAAAAAAATTAAGTTCTTAGAGGACTTTAATATTCCAGAGCCTGTCGCGGGTGGTCTAGTTGCTGCCGCAATTGTTTATGCGCTTAATTTGCTATGGGGTTATACTTTTAACTTTCACCAAGGTCTACAAACAGCGACCATGCTGATGTTTTTTGCCTCAATTGGTCTGAGTGCCGATTTTGGACGCCTTAAAGCGGGTGGCTCACCGTTACTCATTTTTACCATCGTTGTATCTGTTTTTATTGTTTTACAGGATGTGGTTGGGGTAGCAATGGCAAGCGCACTTGGGCTTGATCCGCTGCTCGGTTTGGTCACAGGTTCTATCGCTCTAACAGGCGGGCATGGTACTGCAGGGGCATGGGGTGTTGTGTTAGAAGAACAATACGGTGTGGTTGGCGCCACAACACTCGGTATTGCCGTTGCGACTTATGGTTTGGTTGCAGGCGGTCTGGTTGGTGGTCCTGTTGCACGCAGATTGATCAATAAAATGGGCATTAAGCCAGCACCCATAAATCCAAATCAAAGTGACGTTGAAAAGCTTGCTGGTCAGCAGTCTTTATACAGTACCAAACATACCGAAGATAGTGATGACAGACATGAAGAGATGTTTGAAAAGCCGGATAACATTCGTCTGATTACCGCTTCTTCTACCATTGAAAGTCTGGCATTATTTGCAGGCGCTTTAGCGTTTGCCGATTTGATGACCATCGTTGCAGAGGGCACGGCATTTGAGTTGCCAACCTTCGTTTGGGCATTGGCAGGCGGCGTGATTATTCGTAATGCGCTGACCATGGTCTTTAACTTTGATATGTTTGACCGCGCGATTGATGTGATTGGTAATGCTTCGTTAAGCCTATTCTTAGCCATGGCGCTGTTATCCCTAAAACTGTGGGAGTTGACAGATTTGGCGGGACCGGTCTTGATAATCTTACTCGTACAAACTGCCGTCATGATTGCTTATGCTTATTTTGTCACCTTTAGAATCATGGGCAAAGATTATGATGCCGCCGTTTTGGCAGCCGGACATTCTGGTTTTGGTATGGGTGCAACGCCAACGGCTATTGCTAATATGCAGGCAGTTACTGATCGCTATTTGCCGTCACCAAAGGCATTTTTGATTGTACCGATGGTTGGTGCTTTCTTTGTCGATATCGTTAACGCGACGGTATTGCAGATATTTACTAAGATACCGTTCTAAGCTATTAATGCAACGTAATTAGACTAAAATGAATAAGGCTGGACTACGATAATGTAGCTCAGCCTTTTTTAATACTCGATTATTCTTGTGCACTCATTGCCATAGTATCGTCCATTAAATTACCATGTACATGACAACCAAACAATAAACAGCCAAAAAATGTTCTAAGGAATTCTTTTTTTATACTATCGTCAGGCTTATGATAACTATCAGCTTTTAGCCTAACTCTTATATTACTAATGACATTTTTTGTATGTTCTATAGCTTCATTTTCTTGTTCAAGTAAATCTAGCTCATTTGCTACTCGATAATTTTCAGCCTCAGCTTGAGATTCAGCCAACGATTTGACTTCGTTTTCAAGCGTAACTTGTTTCATCCTATGCCATTTATCTTGATCAGCTTGGTAGATGGCATACCATATCCATTCCCATGAATCATCTATATAATTATCTGAAACCATTTCACTTGCCAGCTCATATTCGCCTATTATTGCATAAAGGTTAGCAATATCTAAGTTATCACACTGGGTGTTTTTCTGTAATTGACTTAATAGCATTAATGCTTGTTGCCTATTTCCTATCAAAATATACAGTCGAGTTTGATTGAGTAAAAGCTTATATTTTTCATCATCTAATATAGCTTGCGATATTGCTGCCCCAAAATCATAGCTATTCAGATTTTCTAATAATTGTATACACTGTAAAAAATAACTAAGCGCTCGATCATAGTCATCCAACATAGTACAGCTACATGCAATATTGTTATATAAACCGATAGGAATTAGTGGGTACAACTGACGATGTTTGAGTGGCGCATTAGAATACTTATCCATAGCTATCAAACAGTACTTTATAACTTCCTGATAGTGCTCGACAGACTTAAAAGCAAAGCTATCGTCTGTTAACCCAACATCAAAGCTGAGCATTTGAGCATAGCTCGCATATGGATAATAAGACTGTGGTTGCAGAAGAAGAGCCTGTTTTTGTAATTCTATACCCCTCTTTTCTTCACTCCAGTACTCTCGATTTAGTTGAAATGCTAAATTATGGGTATTTTCTATCGAAGGATTAGTTTGGTAAGCTTTTTCTAAATACTCTAAGTCCTTATCACCCTCTGGATTTTCGATATAGTAAAGCGCAATTATCGCTAATAAATTATCATCATCAGGATGCTGCCCTAACTGCTCGAGTAATTCATCTATATCATAGTCTGTCATTTTTATTACTCTTTAACGGCTGTCTATTGAAGATTTAGCTTGTAATCCATAACCTATACCAAGCTATCATTATATTACTCACAAAAAAACCGCCTAGCCATTAAGCTAAGCGGTTTTTTGTTTGATAAAACTCTTAATAAGAGCAGATTAAAAATTACTGGTTTTTAGCATAGACAGGGAGCTCTTTACAGATAGCTTCTACTTTACTACGTACTTCAGCGGTGACTGTTTCATCGCCGCGGCTGTCTAGTACATCACAAATCCAACCTGCCAATTCAGCGGCTTGCGCTTCATTGAAACCACGAGTAGTAATCGCTGGTGTACCAATACGAACACCTGAAGTCACAAACGGTGATTTAGGATCGTTTGGTACTGCATTTTTATTCACAGTAATGTGCGCATCGCCAAGCCATTTGTCCGCTTCTTTACCAGTCATTTCTTGCTTCACTAAGCTGATCAGCATCAGATGGTTTTCAGTACCACCAGAGATGATTTCATAGCCACGGTCGATGATTACTTTCGCCATTGCTTGGGCGTTTTTAACCACTTGCTGCTGATAAGTTTTGAAGTTGTCTTCTAATGCTTCTTTGAATGATACCGCTTTGGCAGCGATAACGTGCATTAATGGACCACCTTGGTTGCCTGGGAATACCGCTGAGTTTAGCTTTTTCGCCAGCTTCTCATCACGAGCAAGAATCATACCTGAGCGTGGACCACGTAAGGTTTTATGCGTTGTGGTAGTAACCACATCCGCAAAAGGTACTGGGTTTGGATAAACACCACCAGCAACTAGGCCAGCAACGTGTGCCATGTCAACTAACAAATAAGCGCCAACTTCATCAGAGATCTCACGGAAACGCGCCCAATCGACCACTTGTGAATACGCTGAAAAACCAGCGATGATCATTTTAGGTTTGTGCTCTTTTGCCAAACGCTCAACTTCGTCATAATCGATAAGACCAGTTTCTTCAACCAAGCCATACTGTACCGCGTTGTAGTTCAAACCTGAGAAATTGATATGCGCGCCATGCGTCAAGTGACCACCCGCGTCTAAGCTCATACCAAGAACCGTATCATTGGCATCTAACAATGCTAAGAAAACAGCAGAGTTTGCTTGGCTACCAGAATGCGGCTGGACGTTGACATACTCGGCACCGAATAGCTCTTTTGCACGGTCAATGGCCAATTGTTCAACGACGTCGACGTGCTCACAACCACCGTAATAACGCTTACCAGGATAGCCTTCAGCGTATTTATTGGTCAGGTCAGTACCTTGCGCTTCCATAACCGCTTGTGAGCAGTAGTTCTCTGAAGCGATAAGCTCAATGTGGTTTTCTTGACGAACGCTTTCAGCAGCCATGGCTTCAGCAAGTACGGGATCAAAATCTTTGATAGAAATATCTTTAAACATAGTAAAATCCTAAGTTGTGACTGTCGTTAGTAGTAACTTTCATTGAAAAGAAGTGAGTAACAAAAGAAGTTTGAAGTAGGCAAGCAAAAGTAGTCTGCTTGTTATTAGCTTGTCAGATTTAACAATAAATTCGATACGCGCTTGCATCGATATCATCGCTAAAGTTTAAGTGTAACATGAAAATTTATGTTACGACCGCAAAAAAATCTCACCTTATATTGAGTAGCCTACATGATGATATTTATTTCTTAAAAATATATATCAATCAGTATTTTGCGAACACATAACCCAAATACAAACTATAAGACACTTATTAACTAAAAACCTCTTAATAATAAAGAGTAAAATAATAGTTGACCAATTGGTCGATCATTTTATTTTGCTAATGAAGCATTTAAAGGTCCAGCTGTGTTTGACAGAATTGCGGCAAAAACGTCTCACTAATCAGTAATTTGCGCCCATACCAATCATAAAGCGTCTGCCGTTGCCAGCCATCTGCTGTATGTTCGATAAAGCGTTGATTAGGCAATATGCGACTGCGCTTAAACAATACATAGCCAATCGGTGTGCTTTTTAACTGTTGAAGACGGCGCGCGCGACCCTGCAAACTTGATAATGGGAAAATACTTTGAGCTTGCACCCACGGCAGCTCATCATTGCCATATAGCTGCGCCTCACGTACCCACGCTAATAATGGTCGACTCAACGCTGCGCCTTGCAGCCCTAATTGCTTTTTTTGTATTAAAGACAATAACCGATAACCCTCAAAGCTGCGTTTTACGCGTAGCGGCTGCCCCGCTTTTGCCTCTAGCAAGGCAGTAAGAGAGCCTTCGGTATTTAGCCAAGATAATAGCTCAGCCGGAGGTGATGAATTGGTAATACAAGAAAGAGTACTGGTCATAGTTTATGGCTAATAGGCGCTTATTAAATAGAAGCTTGTTAAAGAAGAAAGAAGATTAATCATTGCTATAGTCAGGTCTAAATAAAAAAGATACAAGTCAAACAGTGCGTTGCTGGTATAAAATTTCCTCGCTTGCTGTGCGCTTTGCACTCCAGAGGCTTCGAAAAATTCATTCCAGCAACGCTGTATTCTTTTAAAAGTGTATGAACTATATCAAACATTAGTACTATCAAACGTTGGCATATTATCAATATTAAATGGCAAAGCCTCAAATGCCTGCTTTCGATACTGCGCCATATGTAGACGATCTTTAGCACAAAAATCGCCAATCGCTGGTACAAAGCGCGAATCATAAATGCGATGTAAAGAGTGCGTTTTAGTAGGAATAAAGCCACGAATCAGTTTATGCTCGCCTTGGGTGCCGGGGTCAAAATAAATTAAGCCTTGCTCGATCGCAAAATCAATACCTTGATAATAACACAGCTCAAAGTGCAAGCTATCATACTCACCAAGCGCACCCCAGTAACGACCGTACAAAGTCGCATTTTTACTATCGGGTTTATCATATAAAAACAAACTACTAGCGATAACTTCACCATTTACGTCAACGGCTTGCGCCAACATTAGGTGCTCAGCCATACCATTCGCCAGTGCTTTAAAAAAATCCATGGTTAAATAAGGCTGTTGTCCACGTATGGCATAGGTCATCACATAACAATGATAAAACGTTTTCCAGTCAGCCTCAGTAATCTCATCACCGCATTTTCGCTGGCAAGTGATACCTTGCTCGGCGACTTTTCGTCGCTCAGCACGAATGGTTTTACGCTTTTTGGCTCTGAGCGTCGCTAAAAACCCTTCAAAGTCAGTAAATGGTTCATCATTTTGACTGAGATTTTTATTTTGCCATAAAAACTGGCAGCCCTGGCGCTCAAGTATCGGTGTATAAGCAAATGTCGAATCAAAAGCAGGATTTTGGGCTTCAACACCAAGATTGATATCGCTATCAACGGGCATTAACGTGGTTGCGATAGCAGCAAACTCAGGCGTGACAAACAGTCCATGCCAACCTGACGCACCAACTTGCTGAGCAATATCATCTACTCCTGCAATCGCAGTTTGCACAATCTCAGCATTCAGTTTTTCGCCACGCGCCAACCATAAACGCTCGCCAGTGACTGGGGTATAAGGTGCACTAGTGACTAGCCGAGGATAATAGTCGAGACCATACTGTGCATATGCCTGCGCCCACGCATGATCAAATACAAACTCGCCTTGATGATGACCCTTTACAAATACTGGCATCACCGCAATTGGCTCTGATATATCTAATGGCGATGATGACAATGGTGCCAATGATGCTGTTGAAGAATCTGTTATCGCTGTGCTGCTAGAATCCTCTACGCGATATATCAACACATAAATAGGTAACCAGCCCGCCTGCTCGCCAATCGCTCCGGTGTCACTGAGCGCCTGCCAAAAAGCGAATGACATAAAAGGGGTGTCTGGTATTTGCCACTCTGCTCGATTCTGCCAGCTCATATCGCCAAGTAGTGCGTACTGTAAACTCATAATGCTCACTTTTTATTTTTGTACAAGCCTAGCCTAGCAAAATTCCACTCATATGCTGTCACAATTTGCAGACTAAATGAGTAAAATAGATAAAAACGCTCTCTACCTAATTATAAATCAACCATAAAAAAAGCTATCTACAGGAATATAGATGACTTTTTATGATTGATTTGCTTTTTAAAATAGCATTAGAGGCGGCTTGTCTGTTACTTGTATCTACAATGTGACTATGCGCTTTATTATTTATATTAAAGAATAGCGTTTGTATAGAAAGGATGAAATTTTATCAGATGACTGGTAGAATAAGGCTCTTAATAGCTTAATGTAATTCAGATATATTAGAAACAAGCGAAAACGCTACACTTAGTTCATTATGCGAGATTGACATCGCAGCTGATTTATAATTAGTTAACTATAATGTGGCGTCCGCCATTCACTTTCAGGTAGTTCAGACAAGACAGTCAAATTGCCTTCTTAACGAAAGAAAAACTCTAAGTAGACTCGAAAGTCTTCAAGAGACTGCCTATAAAAAAACAGCTATAAGCTATTTAGTCTAACCGCATGGCCCATTATTACATAAGGGCTGTATAGCATTATTAAATTATATTTGTGCCTTATTATTAATTACAATCAAAAGGAATGTCCTACTAATGTCAAAAATTATTTATACAAAAACTGACGAAGCACCAGCGCTAGCGACCCTCTCATTTTTGCCTATTGTTAAAGCTTTTACTCACACGGCAGGCATTGAGGTTGAAAGCACTGATATCTCTGTTGCAGCGCGCGTGCTGGCTGAATTCCCTGAATACTTAAACGAAGAACAACGCGTTCCTGATAACCTCGCTGAGCTTGGTCGACTAACGCAAGATCCTAATACCAATATTATTAAACTGCCTAACGTCAGTGCCTCTATCCCCCAGCTAAAAGCCTGTATTAAAGAGTTACAAGACAAAGGCTATGCGATACCTGATTTCCCAGATGATCCAAAAACCGATGAAGAGACAGAAATTCGTCAGCGCTACGGCAAAAGCCTAGGCAGCTCGGTGAATCCTGTATTGCGTGAAGGTAACTCAGATCGCCGTGCACCGAAAGCGGTCAAAAACTACGCGCGCAAACATCCGCATTCTATGGGTGAATGGAAACAGTGGTCACAGACGCACGTATCACACATGCACAGCGGCGACTTCTATGCTGGTGAGCAATCTATCACTCTAGATAAAGCGCGTACCGTACGTATGGAGCGCGTCGCTGAAGATGGCACTATTAATGTCTTCAAATCAGGAATTGCTTTGCTGGACAAAGAAGTCATCGACCTGATGTTTATGAGCAAAAAAGCATTGCTTGAATTTTATGAGCGTGAAATGGAAGATTGCCGCGAAGCCGGTATTTTATTTTCATTGCACGTAAAAGCCACCATGATGAAAGTATCGCATCCTATCGTATTTGGGCATGCGGTTAAAACATATTATAAAGATGCCTTTAGCAAACATGGCGCTTTCTTTGACGAGTTAGGTATTAACGTTAATAACGGCATGGCAAGTTTGTATGAAAAAATTGCCGAGTTGCCAGCCAGTAAGCGTGAAGAGATTGAGCGCGATTTACATGCTTGCCAAGTACATCGTCCACGCCTTGCTATGGTTGATTCATCAAAAGGTATCACCAACTTCCATTCGCCAAGTGACGTGATTGTCGATGCTTCTATGCCGGCTATGATTCGCTCAGGTGGTAAAATGTGGGGCGCCGATGGAAAAATGTATGACTGTAAAGCCGTCATGCCTGAGTCCACCTTTGCTCGTATCTATCAAGAAATGATTAACTTCTGTAAATGGCACGGCAATTTTGATCCAACGACGATGGGTACTGTCCCTAACGTTGGCTTGATGGCACAAAAAGCAGAAGAATATGGCTCGCATGATAAAACCTTCGAAGCGAGCGATTCGGGTATGGCTCGTATTGTTGACGAAGAAACCGATGAAGTATTGCTTGAACAGCGTGTTGAAAAGGGCGACATTTGGCGCATGTGTCAGGTAAAAGATGAGCCTATCCAAGATTGGGTGAAACTTGCAGTACGCCGCGCACGCGAATCAGATACGCCAGTTATCTTTTGGTTAGACCCTTACCGTCCACACGAAAATGAGTTGATCAAAAAAGTTCAAACCTACTTAAAAGATTACGACACCGATGGTCTGCATATTGAAATCATGTCGCAGGTTCGTGCGATGCGTTATACCTTAGAACGCGTTGCTCGTGGTCTTGATACGATTTCTGCTACTGGTAATATCTTACGTGATTACCTCACTGATTTATTCCCAATTCTAGAGTTAGGAACGAGTGCTAAAATGTTGTCAGTCGTACCGCTTATGAAAGGCGGCGGTTTGTTTGAAACGGGCGCTGGTGGTTCAGCACCTAAGCACGTTCAACAATTGCTTGAAGAAAACCATTTACGTTGGGATTCATTAGGTGAGTTTTTAGCCTTGACGGTATCTTTGGAGCATTTGGCACAGAATGACGGTAACACCAAGGCTCAAGTATTGGCGGATACGCTTGATACGGCGACCGAAAAACTGTTATTAAATGACAAGTCGCCATCACGTAAAACTGGTGAACTAGATAACCGTGGTAGTCACTTCTATCTGACCATGTACTGGGCACAAGAGCTGGCTGCGCAAGATCAAGACAGCGATCTAAAAGCACAATTTGCGCCACTTGCGCAACAGTTAGAGAGCAATGAAGCAAGTATCGTTAAAGAGCTAAACGAAGCTCAGGGCAAACCTATCGATCTTAAAGGCTACTACTTAGCAGATGAAGCATTGGCTGAGCAAGCGATGCGTCCAAGTGCCTTATTCAATGATATATTAGCGTCATTGTAATTGGCTCTAAACCAGCTTTAAATTATCTATAAACTGAGCTCAGCTAGCTGGGCTCAAGTTAGAAAAAACAAAACACCTCAAAGGTTTTAGATTTTTGAGGTGTTTTTTTGGCTGTCATTTTTGAGGACGTTAGATTTTTGAGGGTTTTGGATTTATGAGAATTTTTCAACCGCATAAAAATTCATCCCAGCAGCCCTGCCTCGTTTTTGAAGTGTTTAGCTATAATTTAAGTAATAAAGCTCATCATACAATTAAGCATTCATATGCTTGATAATCGCTTTACCAAACTCAGAAGTACTTAGTAGGATGGCATCCGGCATCAAGCGCTCAAAGTCATAAGTAACGGTTTTGTTTTTAATAGCGCCTTGGATACCTTTGATTACCAAGTCAGCCGCCTCAAGCCAGCCCATATCTCTTAACATCATCTCAGCAGAAAGAATCAATGAACCTGGATTCACTTTATTTTGTCCTGCATACTTTGGCGCTGTACCATGAGTCGCTTCATAGACCGCAATAGCGCCACCCTTATTGGCACCTGGGGCGATGCCGATACCACCGACTTCTGCTGCTAGCGCATCAGAGATGTAATCACCGTTTAGGTTCAACGTCGCAATTACTGAGTAGTCGGCAGGACGCATCAGTATTTGCTGTAAGAACGCATCAGCAATCACATCTTTGATAATAATCTCGTGACCCGTCTTTGGATTTTTCATCGTCATCCAAGGACCGCCATCTAGCAATTGGGCACCAAAGCGCTCGGTGGCAAGCTCATAACCCCATTCTTTAAACGCGCCTTCCGTGTACTTCATAATATTACCTTTATGTACGAGCGTCACACTGGGTAAATCGTTGTCGATGGCATGTTGGATTGCTTTACGGACCAGACGCTGCGTCCCTTCTTTTGACACCGGCTTGATACCGATACCACAATTTTCTGGAAAACGAATCTTCGTAACGCCCATCTCTTCTTTTAAAAACTTAATGACTTTGATCGCATCTTCACTACCCGCTTTCCACTCGATACCCGCATAGATATCTTCTGAGTTTTCACGGAAAATAATCATGTCGGTCAATTCAGGATGATGAACGGGGCTTGGAACGCCTTCGAACCAACGGACAGGACGCTGACAAACGTATAGATCAAGTTCTTGACGAAGGGCTACATTTAAGGAGCGCATACCACCGCCTACTGGCGTGGTCAGTGGGCCTTTGATACTGATAACATAATCCCGTAAGATTTCAAGCGTCTCTTCTGGCATAAATTCGCCATCGTAGATTTTGGCAGCTTTTTCGCCGCAATAGGTTTCCATCCAAACGATTGATTTCTTACCTTTGTACGCTTGTTCTACCGCCGCATCGACCACTTTAATCATGACAGGCGTGATATCTACGCCAATACCATCACCTTCGATAAAGGGAATAATAGGATGGTTTGGCACATTGAAGGATAAATCCGCGTTTACCGTTATTTTTTCGCCGTCTCTTGGTACGATAACCTTGTTATATGACATGATGTGATGCTCCTTAATATATATTATGTGTTTTAAGCTTCCTTGGCATTCTGTTATGCTAGCTGTTTTGTCATGGTGATGACAGCATTATAAATGTTTGTACAATAAGATAAACTTAAGATGCGACACGCCATTAGCTTTATGCTTTATCCATGTATTAATTTTTATAATGTATGACCTGCTATCAGTCATTTTATTTTTGGGAAACGCTATTTTATGTCCAGCTCTAGCCTTATTTTATTTAACAAACCTTACGGAGTACAAAGCCAATTCCGTGATGACAGCAATAATGACCACACCACCCTATCAGAATATTTTACGGACAAATCTCTTAGAATCGCTGGTCGGCTTGATGCAACCTCAGAAGGGCTGCTGATTTTGACCAGCGATGGACGAATTAATAAGGCCATTACTCAACCACCATCTGCTAAGAATTTTGCGCAAAACAAACAAAAACAAGGCAAGACTTATTTGGTGCAAGTGGAAGGTGTGGCAACTGCTGCGCAGCTAAACGAGCTGGCATCTGGGGTTGTATTAAAAGATGGGAAAACCTTGCCAGCATCCGCTGTGTTGGTCGCTGAAGCAGAATTACCTATGACATTATGGCAACGCGATCCGCCCATTCGTGAGCGTAAAAATATACCGACGTCATGGTTGATGCTCACTATATATGAAGGTAAAAATCGCCAAGTTAGGCGGATGACGGCGCATGTAGGGCTACCTTGTCTGCGCCTGATTCGCTGGTCAGTTGCAGGGTTTGAGCTTGGGGAATTGGGCGTTGGCGAGTTTGTGCGCATTCACCTAAATAGCGGACATTGTCAGCAATTAGGCATTTGAAATTAACCTATCATTTTTCCTTTATTAGCTCTAAAGCGCTTAACTGTTGTACTCAGCAAACATATTACGACAGGTTAAACATAGCGTCTCGAACGGGTAAGGTTTATCTGTTAAGATTTCAACCTACGTTATATATGAGCTGCTTGCTTTATTTGCTTATTGTTTATCTTATTTTTGATCGTTTGTCTTATTTATAGTAAGGATATATCATGACCGCTTCTCATCGCTTTGCCTTGTTCGCTACTGGTATTTCTGCTGCTCTGTTGCTAAGTGCTTGCCAGCCAACAGCAGATAATAGCGAGGTGATGCCAGCACAAGAAGCGACAGCGACTGAGCAGTCTGAAATTCCTGATGATATGGACGCTCATGCTGGTCTTGATATGACTGAAGGCGACGCTATAGTAGACGAGACGCAAATGACGGACATGCTCAAAGATTATACGAAGTCGATGACCAGTATGCATAATGAGATGATGGTTGGTATGGGTTATAACGATCCTGATACGGCGTTTGCAAAAAGTATGCTGGGTCATCATCGCGGTGCCATAGATATGGCAAAGATTGAGCTGAAATATGGTAATAATGACGAGATGCTTAAGCTTGCAGAAGACATTATTAACTTACAACAGCTTGAGATTGATATTATGAACAAATGGCTTGCCAGCCACCCTGATGCTCCCAAGCCTAAGCCCAACACCGAAGCCATGCAACAAGCATATGCGAGAAGCATGGATATCTTGAGTGGTGATATGGTGTTGGGTATCGCTGATCCTGATCCCGACATGGCGTTTGCGCGCGGTATGCTTGCGCATCACATTGGCGCAGTGGATATGGCAAAAGTACAGCTCAAATACGGTACTGATGAAGAAATGCGTCAATTAGCACAAGACATCATCGATGCCCAGCAGCCTGAAATCGAAGTAATGCAAGACTGGATTAGCAGAACATCATTTGATGCAGTAGAGAGTAATAATCTAACTGATAGTGCTCAGTAGATGCTAGATGCTAGATGCTAGAAAGATAACTCTTAAAAACAGCCTAATTCATTATAGATTTTTAATTTACAGATATTACCGCTTAACTGAGTATTTAAACAAGGAAGTGGTATCATCCCCCATACGATATAATCCATAGAGGTCTATATGTTAGTTAATTTGATACGAGAAGGTTTAGGACGAATCATTGCTGCTATGAGTGTATTGACTCAAGGTAAGCCAATGGTACGCAGTCAGGAACAGCAAGCGCAAGTGACTGCTGCCTGTAAAAATTTATCACTATATCAATTTTATGCCTGTCCTTTTTGTATAAAAGTGCGCCGTCAAATGCATCAATTAAATTTGCCCATCGAATTTCGAGATATAAAAAATAACCCACAACTTCGCAGTGAGCTCGCTGAGAATGGTGGGCGCGTCAAAGTACCTTGTTTGCGTATTGAAGAAAATGGTGACGTTCAGTGGATGTATGAATCAAATGATATTATTGCTTATTTACAGCAACGCTTTAGCTAATATTTCTGATAAGTGAAAGTCATTATTGGCTCGGGTTAGCAACAGCCTATTAATAACAGCCTAACCCGACCATTTATTAATCAGATCGAGTCACGCTCATTCCTTACTAACCCTAGCTACTCTACATTGATTTAAAAATTTTTATCCCTTCAAGACTTAACAAAGTCAGGTGTCAACCATTTATCAAACCCTAACTTTTCCAGCTTTAAGTTCACCTTATGCGGGCGGGCTGTAGCTACTTTATCTTGTTGGCTATCATTTATCTCACTTTCCACATTCACTGCTACGCTGACACACATCAGCTCATCACGGCGAAAAAGATGGCACTCAACGGCGCACGATGCATGACTGAGGGTTGCCAACTGCTTATTATCAACTTTGATACCATCAAGAGCAATGATGACATCATGGGCAGATATGCCTGCTTTAGCAGCAGTGCTTCCACGTCGTACCTGATTCACCTTGAGTCCAACTGGCGTTTCAGTACAGCGCATACCCCACGGTATTGACTTATCAGCCGTCTCTTTAGTATTACTATGCACCGTGATACCGTTTGCCGCTAGCAGCGCTTCTATCGGCAGCTCTTCAACGCCATTGACATAATGACACTCAAATTCTTCCCAATCTGCCAACGGCATAAACTGCCCTATCACTACACCCATATCGGCACTACTGATACCGATACGTTTATTGTCATTTTGCTTAGCTTGATTATAAAAAGCTTTAACCACATCAAACAAACGATAACGACCCTCACTTTTTGCAAGCAGCGTTAGATCTAAACATAACGCCACCAATGCGCCTTTATTATAGTAGCTGATACCAGCATTGCTGGTATTTTCATCGTTCCGATATAGCTTAATCCACGCATCAAAACTCGACTCTGCAACACTTTGATGCGCGCGACCAGGGGTTTGATAGTAGCGATTAACCTGTTCTGCCAGTAGTTTGAGATAGCTTGCTTTGTCAATAACACCTGACGCTTGCAGCATAAAATCATCAATATAAGAGGTAAAACCTTCAAATACCCATAGCAATGGCGTGAATGCCTCGCGACGTAAATCCACATCCAGCATCACATCTGGACGGACGGTTTTTACCCACCATGCATGAAAATACTCATGGCTACATAGACCTAAAAAGCGCTGATAATCGGTGCTCGGAACTTCTGGCTCATTAGCACTTGGTAAATCACGACGCGGGGTAATGAGACTGGTAGAGTTGATATGCTCTAGACCGCCATAATCTTGCCCGCTGGCATACGTCATAAAGGTGTAGTCATTGAATGGCGCATCACCTAGCCAGTTAAGATAGCTCTGACAGATTTGAGTGACGTCTTGCTGTAACCGTCCCATATTAGCATTATGCTTACCGGAGAGAAAAAAGCGATGGCTGAGCGTTTGGTGCTTATGGTCTTGAATGATAAAATCAAACTTCTCTTGTACAGCGATCTCAAATGGGTAATCAATTAATTCATGGTAGCTGTTAGCTTGCAGACTATACGCTTGCTGTGTATCGCTCTGTAAATGTGTGGCATCAAGTCCACATGCCAGTAAGACGTTGTCTTTATCTTTATCGGCAAAAAATGCTACTGGCACGATTAAACTGACTTGTACAGCTGACTGCTCTTGCCCATCAACGGCTAACGCTAAAGAGGTAAAATTACCATAGAGACGCTGCTGGTCTACATAGGCAGTGCGCACCGATAAATCATAACAGTAAACTTCGTAATGGACTTTTAGTGTCTGCCCTGCTTTAACTTCTGGTAACTGCCACGTATGTTTATCTGTTTTTTGGGCACGATAGTATTCGGAGTATTCATTATTTTCGTTTGCTGTTTGATAATGTACCGCCGTAATGTTTCGAGCAAACTCCCGTATCAAATAACTGCCTGGAATCCATGCCGGTAACCATAAGCTAGAAGCGTCTGTCTTTGCGGTGAAAGTGAGCGTGGCATCCACTAAATGTTCAAAAAAACGCTCAAAGTTAAATTGGTAATGGATATCGCATATCTGCTGATTAGAAGCATGTGAAGATAAAGTCATGGTCGTTTATTATCCTTATGTTTGTAGCTATGGTAGAAGTCATTAGCGAAAAACGCAACTGGCTGACCTTAAACAAGCAAGATGCTAATTAGAAAATATGATAAAAATTTTGGTTAATTTACTTAATTATGCGATTAATTGGCTTTTTTTATTATTTTAACCTTGAAAGTTATGGGAGTTATCGCAATTAAAGAGGCTAACTGCTAAAGTTACCCTAATAAACTGATGATAATTGACTAATGACGTGGCTTTTTGGCTGGCTGATTGGCTTTTTTAGGTTTATTGCAACCGTATTTAAATTTTAATATCAATATATTTAGGATAATTTATGACTACTATCGCAAAAGATACTGCCGTCAAGTTCAACTACACGCTAAAAGACGACGAAGGTAATATCCTTGACCAGTCTCCAGAAGGTCAACCGCTTGCTTATTTGCATGGCCATAGCAATATCATTCCAGGTCTTGAGCAACAACTAGAAGGCAAATCTGCTGGCGAAAGAGTCAATGCTGTCGTTGAGCCTGCTGATGGTTATGGCGAATACCAAGCACAAGCGGTACAACACGTACCACGTGATAACTTCCAAGGCGTTGATGATATCCAGCCTGGTATGCAGTTTCAGTCAGAAGCTGGCGGTCAAGTGATGCTGGTAACTGTTACTGAAGTCAATGATGACGAAGTAATCGTTGATGCGAACCACCCATTAGCGGGTAAGCGTTTGACTTTTGATGTTGAAATCCAAGAAGTACGCGCAGCTACTGAAGATGAACTAAACCATGGTCATGTCCATGGCGCTGGTGGCGTTGAGCACTAATCTCTGGTAGATGTAGTGAGAAATGCTTGGGCGATGAATGATTATAAAACTCATCGTCTAATAGTAAAAGGTCAGTAGAGAGTTCTACTGACCTTTTTTTATGGGTAACTTTTAACAAGCTTTTATCTAAATTATCATTCTTTAGAATTAACAAATGTTAGATGTAACAAAGCCGCATAACGACAAGCATTATGCGGCTTTTATCACCAACCATCCATGTTAATGTTATTCGATACTTAATCCCGAAGTATCTTATAACGGTCAGGCATCCAGCCTTATCATCCCTAATCAGCAAACCACCTATCCCTGATGCGATCTTTGAGATACCAATCCCTAGTATCCATGAAGCTATTCATTCAATCGTGCCGTACAGTTATAATCGCAGATTGACCCTAGGTTAGTAAGAGGTCTAAACGTCAATGCGTGTAAGCATATGCTTACACGCATTTTTAATAACCCTTTAATAGCATCATTGACAGCTGATAAGATTGCGCTTTTTACAGCTTTTCTTCAGGGCTGACCAGCACTTTTGGATTGGCACTAAGCATGATATAAGCAGCTTCATTAATGAAAGCTTCGTCTTCAGGTAGCTCTGGACGCTCCAAAGCCTTCATTTGGCTACGCTCTTCGAACTTAGCATCCATTGCCGCTTGATAAGTATTCCAATTGGCATAAGGACGCTCACCGGTTGCGATAAGACGCTTATTTTCAGCTTCTAATGAGCGTTTTTCTATCAGCTGCATTTTGGCACGGCGGCTATTGATATCGAGAGGGAAAGGTTTTTTCTCATCTTCCATATTACGGATATCATTTAGCGTTGATAGATAAACAAACTGCGGGTTTTTCTGTTGGCGAATTTTTGACTGTTGGTTAAGCGTTGCTAACGTATCAGCAGTAAACTTACCTTCAGGTTTGTACGGCGCCGTTTTAATCGTATCCCAAGGCAGCGCTTTTTTCTGTGCACGCTCGCCGAAGGTCGCGTCATCGTAGATATTAACCAATTCAACATCAGGCACGACGCCTTTATTCTGCGTACTGCCACCAGTAATACGATAAAATTTACGCTGGGTTAAAGTCGCAGAACCTAAAGCTAAGCTATCCAATTGGATTTGCGCTGAACCTTTACCAGTGGTTGTGCTACCGACGACCAGCCCACGACCGTAATCTTGAATCGCTGCAGCAAATATCTCACTAGCAGAGGCAGATGCTAGGTTGGTGATGACAACCACCTTGCCCTTATAAAGTTGCTCACCGCCATCTATATCATCATAGACTTGAATATTGCCACGATTGTCACGAATTTGCACCATTGGACCGCTTTTAATAAAGAAGCCGAGCATTTTGGCAACTTCATCGAGCGAGCCACCTGGATTGTTACGTAGATCAACCACTAGCCCGTCGATATTCTCTTTATTAAGCTCTTTGAGTGCCTTTTCGGTATCAATACTGACGCTACGGTAATCCTCACCATTACGGCGGGCGCGGTAATTTAAATAAAAGCTCGGTATCTCAAGGACCCCGATGCGCTTTGGCGTTTTATCAATATTAGGACGCTGAACTTCGACGACACGCTGAGTAACCCCTGATTCTTCTTGCTGAATGATGTCACGAACCACCGTTACATTGCGAGCGCTGGTATCAGGTGTATTGGGCTGACGCACTTTGATCGTCACCGAAGTACCGCGCTTGCCACGAATCAAACTGACAATCTCACGCGTTGACCAGCCGACCACATCGGTCATGGTTTCACCATCTTTTGCGATACCAATAATCAAATCATTGGGCTTAATCTGACCAGATTTAGCCGCTGGACCCCCATCGACTAAGGTCACAATACGGGTGTAATCTGGGTTTTTGCGGTCAGGGCGAATCGAAACGCCGATCCCTTCTAACTGTAGACTGGATTGGATTTGCAATTCATTGGCTTGAATCGGCGCATAATAATTACTGTGCGGATCATAGGTCAGCATCGCCGTATTTAAGATGGTTTCCATAATCTCATCATCTTTTAGACGGGTAAACTGCTCTTGCTGACGTGATAAGCGATTGAGCAAAATCTCACTCGGCGTGCGTTCATCATTACGCACTAGATCCTGCCCGCGAGTAATATCTGGATTGTCTAAAAATACTTTTTCTTTTGCTTTTTCGTCTTCTTGACCCAAAGTAATACTCATCAACTGAAACTTAAGCTGGCGCGTCCAATAGTCACGCTGCTCTTTTTTGGTCTTAAAGTGATTGAGCTTTTCACGGTCAAGAACGATTGTTTCCTTGCCAGTCAAATCCAGATCCGTCTTCAACATCTTTTTTGCCATGGCAAAATATTCATTAGAGCGTTTACGATAGCGCTCAAAGACTTCTACCCCAGCGGACAAATCACCACGCTTAAGGCGAGCACCGAACTCATCAGCATATTTTTTCTTAAACTCATCGACATCAGATTGCAAAAACAGCGTATGGTTTGGATCGAGGCTATCGATATACATAGACAAAATCTCGCTACCTGTCGCCGTATCGAGTGGCTGATTGAGATAATGACTACGATCCAGCAATGCGGCTACTTGGCGGGTAGTCACCTGTTGCTCAGGTGTCTGTTTAAAGCCTTCTGTATTACTATCAGCCACTGCCGTGCCGTAGCTTTGGGTAAGAATAAGGCCAGCGATACCCACTGACGCTGCACTAAGTAACCACTGTGCTGGTTGTTTTTTCATCATATATGCCTAATTATTTTAAGTTAAAAGTATGCTTGGTTTTTATCAAAATCAAAAGTTATCTATAAACAGCTGTCCATAAAATTTAGCTGCGTTTTACTCTATTATATTTACCATTAAACCATCCGTTACGCTAGCATTAAAAGCCCACAAATATATGATAGTTATTTTAGTTTTATCGTTAAAAAATCAATCAATACTAGCATGGGCATAAATACTGCACTGTCTCAAACTGTATAAACAATCTTACACGCTACGCGATAACATACCAAGTTTTCTACCGATCAATTAGACCGTGTCTATTTAATGAATATCAGCCAATGCATGCAAATCAATTAATCTGCTACATTATGCTCGGCTCGTAATAGCTGTCATAATAAGATCCTAATAGCGATGCATTATGGATGTCATTTATCATCGTTTTTCCATTTAACTTATCATATAACAATGTATAGCATAATAAGGATCACGCAATGTATGGCGTCTTAATGATTGATATCGATAGTACTGCACTGACTGCTGAAGATGTCAGCTTAATCAAACAAGCCCAAGTTGGCGGGGTCATATTATTTGCTCGAAACGTGGCAGATGCGGCGCAAGTGCGAACGTTGTGTGACGACATACGTTATCACAATGCGGATATACTCATCGGAGTTGATCAAGAAGGTGGGCGTGTCGCCCGCCTACGTAAAGGTTTTACGCCGTTGCCAGCGATGGGCAAGCTCGGTGAGTTATTTAATCAAGTTTCCAGCCACGCCCTTAGCTGCGCTTATGATTGTGGCTACCTGATGGCAGCAGAAGTATTGGCCGTCGGGATTGATTTGAGTTTTGCGCCGGTGCTCGATAGAGACGGTATCAGCCAAGTCATCGGTGATCGCAGCTTTCATCATGAACCCCAAACTATTATTGCTTTGGCGACCCAGTTTATGCGCGGGATGAAAGCGGCTGGTATGGCAACCACGGGTAAACACTTCCCGGGTCACGGTGCTATCGCTCCGGACTCGCATGTGGCAGAAGCCATCGATAATCGTAGCTTAGATGAGATTATAAATAGCGATATGCAGCCTTTTGCGCAAACGCTGCCGTGGCTGGATGCTTTAATGCCAGCACATGTTATTTTTTCACAAGTGGATAATAAACCAGCGGGATTCTCAAAAATTTGGCTCAAAGATATTATTCGAGATCAGCTTAAGTTTGATGGCGTCTTATTTTCTGATGATTTATCTATGGCAGGAGCGCAAGCGGCTGGCGACGTCAGTGCGCGCGTCACAGCAGCGATTGAAGCAGGTTGCGATATCGCTTTGGTTTGCAACGATCGCGTTGCCGCTCATGAGGCAGCAAAAGCGGCACAAGACCTGCCTTACCCCAATCAAAGCCGCATTAAAACCATGTGTGGACAGATACCAGCTTGGCAAGGTGACCTCGAATCTACTTGTCAGCAGTTTGAATATTGGCAACAGGCAAAAGATAATATCTCACAGACGTTCTTTCCTATTCAAGCAGAACCTCAAGCATCGGCTAACACTGAATTAAAAGATCCGACTAATTATAAACAATCTTTGTAAAAAATATTTTTAGCAAAATAAAAACCGCACCTCAATTAAGGTGCGGTTTTTCTGTTTTAAAATTTAATTTAAGACGAACCTTTAAGATGAAAACTTAAGACGAATCAAAGATTGATGACCCGTCATTAATACTTTACTTTCGGGTTATTAATTGCTTGCTTTCGGGTCTAATGCACTACCACGGCTGGCGTCATCACTATCTGGCATCAAATCATCGTTATCACGATCTAATGGATTTAAATCTGGATCTGGCATATTTGTGCTTACACCGCGATCATCAGCATCAGGCATTAAATCATCATTATCGCTGTCCAATGGATTCAAGTCTGGATCAAGCGCGCTGTTGCCAATTGCTATACCATCGTTTGCCGTAGCAGTCTCGTCATATACCACAAACTCAATACGGCGGTTACGGAAACGACCTTGCTCAGTTGAGTTGTCGGCCACAGGATCGGTTTCACCCATACCCTTAGTCATCAGCTTACTTGGGTCAGCACCTTGTGCTACCAAATAATCTTTCATCGACTGGGCACGCTCTTGCGATAATTTCATATTGTAGGCAGCATCCGCTGTTTTATCGGTATGACCAATGATCATGAGCTTCATATTGGGCACTTGTTCCATCAGCTTAATCGCACGGTCTAATAGCGCTTTATTAGCATCCGGAATAACAGCCTTATCTACTTCAAAATTAACTACTTGTAGACTTAGAGCACGAGCCACGTCACGAGGATCTGGATTCTCACCAAGATTGTCCATAGCGGCTTGAGAGGCTGTCAGGCTGTTATCAATCTCACTTTGAGCATCTAATGGACCTTCAGCTGTTACCGTCATTGCTGGCGCAGCAGCTTGTAAGTCAGCCACTAGCTTGCTTAGAGCGGTAGCATCCGGTGCATTGACCGTAATAGTATCGCCTTTGATCAGCATGCTAGCATTTGGTACGTTTTTGAAGATAGGCAATATAGTAGCAAGCTGAGTAGCAGCTGGCATATCTATTGAGAAGCTGTTATCGACATCCGCACGGCAATTATTGGCATCATCACCAAAGACGCCATTGAGGGCAGTCATCACATTGCTTTGTAGCGTGTCATTACCAACATTCATACGACAAGCATATAGCTCACTATTTTCGCCCGTAGCGATACGCAACGACGCAGGCTCAATACTAGCAGCGACAGATCCATCGCTATTAGCTGCCTGTTGTTCGGTAATAACGGGCGTACCAACCGGCTCAGGATTGTCTTGGCAACCTCTTAATAGCGCCCAAGCCAAGGCACCTAAAATAATCAGTCCAATGATAGGCAGTAGCGCTTTCATAAAGCTGCCATCTTTTTCTTCTTCACGTTCCAGTGGGGCCGTAGTTGTGGTAGTAGAAATGCGTTCACCAGCAGGTACAGCGGCAATCATGCCAGCAGGCAACACAGCACTTGCCCATACAGGAATATGATGCTGATAGTTGGCAAGATTATCATTTAAAAACTGTGGTACTGGCGTTGTACCAGCCAAGCTTTTTATTTCGTGATAGGCAAGTGGCGCTGCCATAGCAAGCAGACCACGCGCAGCCGTGACATCGACGTTATGTTTGCCGGCAAGCTCTCGAGCAATTTGGTCACGATGGGTGTCTTCCGTCCATACCCGATCATAAAAACCTTGGTCATCATGCGCGATATTGTCGTTGGCAAAACGATTATAGGTATCATTATCTGCTAGTCGGGCCGCAAAAATAGCGTAAAACTGTTCAAGCAAATTTTTCTTGGCAGGATTGTGATCATCACCCAATACTGCTGGGCTCACCGTCCGTGTTAAGTGACTGATAATATCCATGGTGTCATTCCTCAATTAATAATTATTTTAAGTAGCTTGTCTTATACAATTTGAGTTCTCAAAAAACAGAACTTTGGTATTAGGTAATAAACGATATTAGCTAATAACCTAAAAGCAATAAAAAGCCACGCGGCAAAAATTAGCGACGACTATATCCAACTTTTGTATTATAAAAGTATTAAGCATGCATTCACAATCAACGCGCTGTTGTACAAATGCTACATTAAGTAATATTTCAGTTGTTACTCGTAACTATAGCGCCTATAAAGTACAAACTACTAACATAGAAAGGACTGGCAGCATGATTATGAATAACGTAGTTATGAATGCCGTAGTTATAAACGGCATACGTTGAATTATTTTAGAACATAAAGGCTCGCTTATTTAAAACCTATATTTTGTTCTAAACATATTAAAAGTGCCCTATAAAAATCCTTATAGGGCACTTATTTTAGCTTTCTATTATTTTGTTAAAACAGCGTTCTTTACCTTCTGACTTGCGCAGGCTCAACCACGATGACATTGTTTGCCATCTCATCTGCTTCAGATAAGGAGATCGGACCGTTTGATCTTACAGGTGCGTTATTGAAATCATTGTTATTTCTTGCAGGAGCAGGCATCACATTATCATTTGTATCGTCATCAGCGGCTTGATATTCCACATTATTGCTATTGTTATAAGGGTTGTTTGCAGGAACACCATCATTTTGGAATTGATTATTCGAACTGTTCATTGCCGCCTCACCCTCTACTCCCGCACCATTATCAACATTACTACCGTTATTAACATTGTCAGGTAATGGTAGGGGCGCAGTACTGTCAATCATGACTGCTGGCATCAAAGTGCGTATATCCATAACCAAACGCTGAAGCTGCATACTGTCTGGCGCTTCTAAGGTGATACGGTCATTTTGCAAGTGCAAGCGAGCAAATGGAGTCGATCTTAACAATGTCAGCACATTCGGTAACGCTTCTATAGGCATATTAGCAACGCTGTTGGCAACGCCCGTCTGTACTGTCAGCTGACACATACTTGCCTGCTCACCGAAACTGGTATTAAGTGCTTGTTGCAGCGTACTTTGTAGCGCTGCGTCACCGACTGAGGCGCTACAAGTGTATAAACTACCGTTATTATCCACCCCAACAATAAGCTCAATCGGCGTTAATACTTGCGCTGGGGCCACAGGTGCTACTACAACAGGCGCTGTCACTACAGCTTCAACTGGTGGCTTATCATTTGGCTTGATTAATAATGCCCACACCAGCCCAATGACTGTGATCGCTCCTAGTAATACAAATGTCCATAACAACAGATCATTACGCTGATTGCGGGTACGAACTTTTTCGCGTTTCAAGTCTTTGTTTTCTGCTAAATGATGATCCGCAGGACTGGCATGAATAGCATTTGTACTTAGATTATTATCGAAGTTATCGAAGTTTTCGACAGCAGGTTCTGTCAGTAAGTTTGTCGATGGATTGATGGCACTAGCATCAGCGACCTCATGTTTACTTAAGATAACAGGTATCGTTGCTGCTACATTGGCATCCGCTATCACGCTTTGGCTGTGAAACAATTCATCATCAGGATTCTGCGAAGCGGTAATGATGGGTGCTGACCATGTCGGCAAATAATGGCGCAACGAGGGTTGCTCGCCTTGCAAAAATGCGGGCAAAAACTGACCGTTTGCGAGTACCTTGAGCTCATGATAGGCAAGTGGCGCGGCATTCATGAGCAATTGCATGGTCGCAAACTCATCAATATGATGGGTTGCTGCAAGCTCTTGAATCATGGTTTGTCTTACCTTTGGTGCTTGCCATAGCTGCTCAAACAAAGGCGTTTGTGCGGCATTGTCAGCAGTAATTATCTGATCATCACGCAGTAATTGTGAGTAAACTTGTGGCAATGCTAAGCGCGCCACCAAAATTGCATAAAATTGCTCTAATAAGCTGACATGGGACACGCTACTCTTGTCACCTAACACAGCTGGGGTAACCGTTTGTTCTAGTTGATCGATGATACTCATAAGTTACTGTCTCTATCAGCGTTAATGTTAAATAGTTAAAAATTGTTTATTTATCTCTACATACAGGCCGCGTTTTATAAGTTGCTTACCAAAGAAGTCGCTTACAAAACTGAGTAATTCGTTGGCAATGTTGGTATATTAATTGCCTTTATAGGTATATTAATTGCCTTTATAGTAGTGATATCGCAAGAATAGTAGAGATATCGCAAGAATTGCGTACTCGATAAGCAATAATTTAATAATATCAGTGCATTATTTTCCGATAACGTCAATCGTTACGGTCAGTATACGAAGCATTACTCATTCTGCCTAATACGGTGTTATATTATTCGATATAAACAATCATTAAAGCATAATTTTGTCGCCTATTGGTTTTTGCATCATCACTGCTACTATCGTTAATATGAGCATATAACTTTTTATGATTGGTCAGATTTAAGTGTTATTCAGCCATAATACTTAGGCTTTAAGCATTGCCACATATATCACTGCTGTTTATCAGGCTCGGCCTAAGGATTATCCATTGTTTAACCATACAACGCTTATTATTATAATCACGGTTATTATCAGTTTATTAGCGTGGCAAAACAAAACTCTCTTTAATCGACTTATTTTTTATCCCCCAGCGGTAAATAATGGTCAATGGGATCGTTTTGTCACTCATGGATTTATTCACGCTGATAGTATGCACCTCCTATTTAATATGTTTACCTTGTATTTTTTTGGTCGAGCTATTGAAGGTTTGTATCAGCCGTTTTTGCTCGGTTATGGCTTCGTGGTTTTTTATATACTCGCCATTATTGTCGCGATCATTCCAAGCTATATTAAGCATAAACAAAGCGCCAGTTACCTAAGCCTTGGTGCGTCAGGTGGGGTATCAGCCGTACTTTTTGCTTTTATTTTGCTCGCGCCTTGGGAAAAAATTTATCTATTTGCTATCATTCCAATCCCAGCAATATTATTCGCGGTCGCTTATGTTGCTTATAGCATCTATTCAGATAGACGTGGCGGCTCAAATATCAATCACTTGGCACACTTGTGGGGTGGCGCGTTTGGGGTAATAGCAACGATTATTTTAGAGCCACAAGTACTGCCGCATTTCCTAAATGCGCTATTGTCGCCTGGTTTTTAAGCGCTGCTAATTTTTACTTTGTACGAGCTTCTTATTTCTACTAACCGTTTAAATGATTGAACGGTTGTTAATATGGCTTTATATTGTGGGCAATTTTATCTTTAAATTTGATGATTTATTATGATTATAGATGTTATCGGTGATATTCATGGTTATGCAGACAAGCTATTCGGTCTGCTAAAACAATTAGGCTATGTTCATAATGGTCAGCATTTTGTGCCGCCATCAGGTCATCGGGCGCTATTTATTGGTGATTTAATTGACCGTGGCTCGCAGCAAGTAGCGACGTTAGAGACCGTCTTTGCCATGCTTGATGCGGACGTGGCTGATGCGGTAATGGGCAATCATGAATATAATGCGTTGGCATTTGCTACCCTTGATCCTAGTGATCATACCCAGTATTTACGCTCACATAATGAAATACATATACGTCAACATGAAGCATTTTTGGCAGAAGTGCCGTTTGGTTCAGAGAGCCATCAATATTGGCTACAGCGGTTATATGAAATCCCACTATGGATTGAAACGGACTACGCTTGCTTTGTGCATGCCTGCTGGGATGTGGATAGTATGGCGGTACTAAAGCCGCTATTAACTGACGATAATTGCCTAACGCTGCAGGGGTTGATAGCCACGTCTAAAGAAGGTACCGCTCCATTTGACGCGCTAGAGCGAGTATTAAAAGGCGTAGAAGTACCGCTACCTGAAGGTATTGTGATGATCGATAAAGAAGGTACTAAACGCACGCGAGTACGAGTACGCTGGTGGCTTGACAAGCTAAATAAACGCACTATTCATGAGGTTGCTCGTGCCCCTTCATCCGCATTAGCACAAATTCCAATTGACGTGCTGGCTGAAAATATTGATTTCGCTCTCAAAACTGATAAACCAGTGTTCGTTGGTCATTATTGGCTAACAGGAGAACCTGAACCACTGAGTCCACAAGTCGTTTGTACTGATTATTCAGCAGCGGTAGACAGCGGTTATATGACCTGCTATCAGCTCGATACCGAACAGCCACTGCCATTAAAAGCCAGTAATTTTGTACAATACCTACACGATTGAGACGGTAATACAGCTCAGCAATATCATTGCTATTAACCCAGCTTCTGTATTAAACAGCAAACTTGGCTTTACGAATGCAGCAAAACTTTTGTATGATGGTCTTTTTGAGGATATCAAAGCATGAGCACCACATCAGCTACGGTCAACGCGATTGATCAAAACAGCCCTATCACCTCTCCTGCTGGGCAACCAAAAGTTGGCATTATCATGGGCTCACAATCGGATTGGGCGACCATGAGCGCCGCAGCGCAATTGCTAGCAGATTTTGATATTGCTTTTGATTGTGAAGTGGTCTCGGCACATCGTACCCCTGACAGATTGTTTGACTATGCCAAAAGCGCCAAAGGTAACGGCTTGCAAATTATCATCGCTGGTGCAGGCGGAGCCGCTCATCTTCCCGGTATGTGTGCCAGCCAAACACCGCTGCCTGTCTTTGGTGTCCCTGTAAAATCATCGATGCTCAGTGGTTGGGATAGTCTACTGTCTATCGTACAGATGCCTAAAGGCGTTGCCGTTGGCACTTTAGCAATTGGTGCCGCAGGCGCGTATAATGCTGCTCTGCTTGCGATTCAAGTCTTAGCTTTGCATGATGAGTCGATTGCTAGTAAGCTCGATCATCTACGTCTATCGCAAACCGACACCATCCTTGCTAGCCCAACACCAGGTATTATTAATAACTAATGATCATTTGCTGCATTAAAGTGAATAGTAGCCGTCTTTATCTCTAATGACCATTGTTTGAATATACAAGTTCTCAACTCAAGCATTATTTTTAGATGAGCGGTAATAAACATAAGGTGCATACATTGCACCTTTTCCTATTTTAATAAATTAATTGTTAGATTTTTATATCCCAAAAACCCTATTCATTTTTAATTCAAAGAGCCTGCCATGACTACAGCGAACGCTTATCCTGTTACCCAAACCATTCGTACTATTGGTATTTTAGGCGGTGGTCAGCTTGGTATGATGCTTGCCGAAGCAGCCATGCCGTTAGGCTATCAATGCGTTTTTTTAGAAGACAGCGCTGATTGCCCTGCCAGCCTATACGGCCGTGTTTTTAGCAGTGAGCAATTAGAAGCATTTATTGAGGCTGCCGATGTCTTTACTTTAGAATTTGAAAACACGCCGACTACTACGGTTGAGCAACTGGCAAGCCTATCAAAATCCGGCAGCAAGCAAGGTATGTTTCCGCCACCGATTGCCCTTGATATCGCACAAGATCGCTTAAAAGAAAAGCAGATGTTTAATACGCTTGATATCGCAACTGTACCCTTTATGGCAGTCAATTCTGAAACCGAATTAAAACAAGCATGTGATGAATTGGGACTGCCTATCGTCTTGAAAACCAGCCGCGGCGGTTATGATGGCAAAGGTCAGTTTGTGATTAAGCAAGACAGCGATATCAAAGCAGCATGGCAAGACCTTAAAGATGCGGTTACAGGCAAAGGTACTCTTACGGCAACGCCAGCCCCACTAATCGCAGAAGGTTTCATTAACTTTAGCCGTGAGCTTTCTATTATTGCGGCACGGGCACAAAACGGTCAGGTACGCTGTTATGATTTGGTCGAAAACCATCATCATCATGGTATTTTGGCCAAAACTCAAGCGCCTGCTGTTGGTACTAGCCATTTATTCAAGCAAGCAACCGATGCGATTACTACCGTCATGAATCATTTAGGCTATGTTGGCGTGATGGCACTTGAGTTATTTGTGACCAAAGACGCTCGTGGTAATGACGCGTTACTTGCCAACGAGATTGCCCCGCGTGTGCACAACTCTGGGCACTGGAGTATTGAGGGCGCTGTCACCAGCCAATTTGAAAACCATATTCGTGCCGTGGTAAATTTACCATTAGGCGATACCGACAATGTCCATCCAGCGATTATGGTCAATGTGTTGGGCCAGTATCCTGATATCAGTGCGGTGCTCAATATTGACGGCGCGCATTATCATAGCTACCACAAGGCTGAGCGTGACGACCGCAAAATTGCGCATATTACCTTGATGCCTAATGATGTAGCAGATTTAGAACCCGCTTTAGCAAAGCTTGTTGCCGTATTGCCCAATAAAGTTGGTCTTGATAAAAAGCCAGCGGCTATTGTAGATAATGTTATTAATAATCCTGAGAAAACTTCAGAAAACACCAAATCAAGTATTGAAGATAACCAAACAGATAGTGCCGTAAATGCTAAAGCAAAAGTAAATAAGGCTCAGAAATAATGCAGATTTGGGTAGATGCTGACTCAGTGCCATTAATTGCCAAAGACTTGATCATCAAAACCGCTGAGCGCACGCAAACGATGGCGATATTCGTCGCCAATCAGCCGATTAAGCTGCGTAAGTCACCACTGCTCGTCATGACAGTGGTGCCGTCTGGCTTTGATAAAGCCGATGACTATATCGTCGAACAAATACAACCAGGCGACCTCGCTATCACCAGCGACATTCCTTTGGCCAATGATATCTTAGACAAAGGCGGCATGGTCTTGACGACCCGCGGTATGGTTTATGATAAAAATAATATCAAGCAAAAGCTCAACATGCGTGATTTTATGGACACCATGCGTGGTACAGGCGTGCTCGAGCTACAAGAAATGAGCGGGCAAAAACCTTATGGTGACCGTGATAAAAAAGCTTTTGCTGATGGTCTCAATCGTTTGGTTCGTTAGTTTTTATAGCCACTAATTTTGCAGCTTAACTTTTCTATATTTTCTATATTTTCTTAAATAGTTGAGCAAATTCACAAAAGGTACAGTGCTACTGGTATGAATTTTTTGTAGCCTCTGTCACGCCTGCGAACAGCAAGCAAAAAAAATATAGCAGTAGGACGTTGTTAGAAACGTATTTCTTTCATTTTAACCTGACTATACACTCTGGGCTTCCTTGCAAACGCTATACATTCCTCACTAAACACTATGTAATCGGCACGCTTCATAACGCAGCGTGCCGATTTTTCTTGTTAGGCTACATTCAGTTTTTAACAATAATGTCTATAACAACTCATATAAAAGTTATAACAATAGGAATGATTATGAAGATTTTAGTGATTGGCGCAAGTGGTCGAGTAGGGTCTGATTTGGTTAAGCAATTATTAGCAGATGATCATCAAGTCATCGGTACTACCCGTCAGGAAGAAAAATTATTTAACGATAACAATTATAGTCAACTAGACTTAGATATCACCGCCGAAAAAGACGCTATTCAAAGCCAAATTGATAAAGATATCGATGCTGTGTATTTTGTCGCCGGTTCTGGCGGTAAGGATGTCTTAGAAGTTGACTTGCATGGTGCGGTTAAAACCATGCAAGCAGTCCAAGACAAAGGCATCAAGCGCTACATTATGCTCAGTACGGTATTTTCATTAGATACCAGCAAATGGAACAACCCAGGTATTGCTGACTTAAAAGAATACTATATCTGCAAGCATTATGCTGATCAGTGGTTGGTCAATAATAGCAGTCTTGACTACACCATCGTCCAAGCAGGAGCGTTAAAAGAGCGGGCCGCGACAGGAAAAATCACCATCAATGATGATGAAGCCGGTGAAAACTCGATTGAAGATGTTGCCACCACGCTAGCTGCTGTATTAAATAGCGATAACACCATTAAGAAAGTGTTTAGTATGCATAATGGTGAAACGGTCATTGATAAAGCGATCGCAAAATTATAATCAAGCTGAGCGCTACCATATTTATCATTAAAGAAAAAAGCGAGTAAGCATTTCGGCTTACTCACTTTTTTCTGATGGACAATCTAATAAATTATTAAGCTACACCACTTGGAAAAGGAATAACTTCCGCTAAGCTCTTTGCACCTGTTATAACCATAAGCAATCTATCCATACCAACAGCGATACCGCTACAAGGTATCAAATCATCAGACGCAGCCAATAGATGCTCATCGATAGGCATTTGTGGTAAATCGTGGCGCTGACGCAATAGATTATCCTGCTCAAAACGTTTTCTTAACGCTTGCCCATCTGCTAGCTCATCATAGGCATTGGCAATCTCAATGCCATTAATATAGAGCTCAAAGCGCTTAGCGATTTTATTACCGTCTTTATCAAGAGCAGTTTTTGCTAAGGCGGCAGTGGCTGGGGGATACTCGATAATCAACGTTGGCAAGTCATGACCCAAATTTGGCTCTACTGCATGGCTAAATAATAAATCCAACCAATCTTGACGACAATTTTCATCATTATCTATTGCACCACTGGCATCAGTATACAAATCAGCAGTTTTAGAGTTAGCATTATTAAAATCAAAGCCGGTCAAACCTTTGTCTTCCGCTACCGCTTGTAATGCTGAGAGACTGGCTGTCAGCGGATGGATGCCAACAAAATCCATAAAAGCATCCGCATAACGGTAATGACTCATCACAATCGGGTGCTCATAAAGCGTCTCTAATAATTCGCCAAGTTCAGCGGCCATATCATCTAAGCTATAATTTGGCTGATACCATTCAAGCATGGTAAATTCAATATTGTGCCGTGTGCCTATTTCATTATCTCGAAATACTGGACAAATCTGATAAATAGGTACCTGCCAGCTGGCCAGTAAACGCTTCATGGCAAATTCAGGCGAGGTATGCAAATAATAGGTATAAGGTTTATCTTGATAGGTGACTTTTGCGGCAACTGACTGCAAAAAAGTATCGGTATTGCCTGCTTGCGATAGCAGCGGTGTTTGAACTTCCAGCACTTGCCGATTGGTAAAAAACTGACGGATAGCGTTTATGAATTGCGCCCGCTGCTGCGCCATTACCAAGGTTATGGTTGGGGCATAGCTGGGTTCAGATAAAGGCTGATTAATTGCTTGGCTCATTACTGTCTACTACGCCTCATGAATCCTAAAAACAGGGGTTTAAATGGTGATGCTTAACTTTTAAGACTGCCATTCACGGCGTAAGCGATAGTCACGGCGCAATTGGTCAAAGTCAGCACCATTTACTTGCCCATCAGCTATTTTATTTCTTAATGAAGCATCATCTTGCCTAATGTCATAAAACTTTATCAGTCTATCTGGATGGGCCTTGAGCTCAGACCATAAAAACATATTGAGCGGTAATAAAGCATGCATAGATTGAGTGGGTATTACTGCTAATTTTTCACACAGGGCATCATAAATGATTTGCGTGCCGCGCAGCTTACCTTCAACTGTATAACCTGCGATATGCGGTGTGGCAATCGCAAGCTTGGATAATAAAGCCTCAGACACCTGTGGCTCGTATTCAAACACATCAAGAACCACTTGCCGCCCAGTATGATCGATATCCGCTACAAGGTCACTTCCATCAATTACCGGTCCGCGTGCACTATTAATCAGCATGGTATGCGGCGACATCATTGCCAAAGACTTTGCATTGATGAGATGATGCGTTGGATAATCGCTGCCGTTGCTGGCTTTATCCTCACCTTTTTTATCTGTTAAAGGGACGTGAAGACTGACTACATCGCTTTGGCTCAAAACCTGCTCAAGGCTAGCGTTATTAATGTCCGAAGTTGATAGCAATGGATCATAACCCAATACTTGCCAGCCCAAATCACTGGCATACTGAGCAAGCGTGCTGCCAATATTACCAAGCCCGATGATACCCAATGTTAATGGCGGCAGGGATTGCTGCCAATACTGCGGACGCAAGGTTAAGATCGCGGTCAATACATATTGCGCGACTGAATGCTTGCTACAACCAGCAGCATTGGCAAAAGTGATGTTGCGTGTCGCCAAATAATCTTGATCAACATGATCAGTACCGATAGTCGCAGAGCCAACAAACTTCACACTATGATTATCAGCTAATAATGCCTTGTCTACTGGGGTCACAGAGCGTATCAACAATACATTTGGCTGATATTCTGCCAGCAATTGCGCATTGATATCACGTCCAACAACACGAATTACCTTCACCTGCCGCTCAGCATCCTGTCCAAGTGTCGAAGCATTAAAAAAATCATCAAGGTTTGCGATATTACTATCAGCCACAATCGTGATATTTTTAATAGTATCTACCCTGTTTTCCATAGTATTCACAACCGTTTCATTTAATAGTGGTAAGCCTTTCTATTGATATAGGCTTGTTTATATAATCTATATTTACTGGTAATTTATTTATTAAAAGCAATATTCTAACTGATCGTTTATTACGTCATTGTTAGTCAGCTGTTTTTTGATTCTGTTCATTAGTTTTGAGTAGATTTTGACCATCAGCTAACATCACTTCTTGCTGAGCAAACAACTCATTCTTATGCTGCGATATCCATTCACGCCATACCGCAAGTCCGATTGCCAACACCACAGGACCGATGAATAAACCCACAAAGCCAAAAGCTGTCAAGCCGCCCAACACACCAATAAAGATGATGATAAAAGGGATTTTGGTGGCACCACTAATGACGATAGGACGGATAAGGTTATCAACCCAGCTAATCACTAGGATGCCCCATAGCGCCAAGCCGATACCTTCAACGGTATGTCCTTGACTAAGCAGAAAAATCGATACGCCGCCCCAAACGAATGGTGTGCCAAATGGGATTAAGGCGATGATAAAAGTCAATATCGTCAGCAAAATAGGACTTGGTGCACCCGCAAAATAATAGCCGATACCAGCTAGCATTGCCTGAGCCAATGCAGTCAGACCAATACCATAGACTACCGCACGCGTAGTCGTACCAACAGAGTCAATATAACCATCGATACGATTACCGATAATATTACGTAATGCTTGGCGGATTTGTCGAATCAAGCTGGTACCATCACGGTAAAAGAAAAATATCGTCATAAGTGCCATACCAAGCTTAGCAAAACCACCAAACACCACATCAAACGCGACTTTGCCATAGTATAGATGTGACTGCACCCAAAGACGAAAAGCCTCTAGCGTCCCGTCGGGATTTTTATTGATTCTCCATAGGATGTCTTTGACTTGCTGCCCTATAAATGGCAAGTCTTTGATAGAGTCAGGCACATCCAAATACCCTACTTTAATACGATAGATTAAATTACTAATTAGGCTTAACGCTTCTTGCTGCAAGATGAATATACCGACCACCAAAGGCACACCTATCATCAAAGAGATGCTCACGGTCATAATAGCCGCGCTCAAATTTGAACTAAATCTGACTCTTTGATGAAAAAAATTATAGATAGGAAAGGTGACATATGCCAAAATCGCCGCCCACAATGCCGGTACAATAAAAAACTGTACGACTTGGAAACACAACACGAACAGCACGATTAATAAGGTAATCGCCAGCAAGCGCTGAATAATAAATTCTTTTGTCCAGTTTTCAATCATATTGTATAAACCAAGGGCGGACAGCAGCAACCTAATATGGCTCTACTGTAAAGCTTATAAATGGGTCACATCAATTACCGACGAGGTCCGTAATTTTTATCCATTAGCGAAAGTTTTAAATAGTACAGGTTTGAGTAAATTTTTGCTTCGAATGTAGTTGATTTACTATCATAGTATGCAACAAAATAGCCCAAATAAATAAGGCTATGTTGTAATCTTTACTTACAACTTTCTTTATGCCGCATCTACCTCTAAAGAAGTTAACTATCAATAATCGTAAAATAGCATTATCTGAGCAAAAGCCTAGCCAGCCATTGCTTTTTTAGTCGTTTTTAGATCCGACATCTAGCCAGCTAAATCACTGGCCGGTTCTATTAGTAGCGGTAATTGATGTTATACTAAAGCAATTAATTTAAACTTTTAAATGCCGCTACGTTGGCTTGGCTTTATTTATTTTTATCTTAATAAGCCCTTAGCGTTTTTAAAATTATTTCTCGCAATCCTCGTTTGTTAGCCTACTCTAGAAGATAGTAATATCTAATTTTCAGAGCAGCGCTACCTATGTTGGTATTACAAATAAGCATGACATTCATGCCTATACAAGCTTTGCACTCATGATATCGATTCAATATTAAAGCATCGTATTTTGAGTGAATGATTGAAAATTCATATTTTGCGTCGATTTCGGAAAAATACTTTGATTTGGTTTTATTTGAAACCAAGACGGATTCAACAAATTTAAACAACCTATTGATAGGAACAATAACAATGTCAAAAGACACGACAAAAGACTCTGACAACCCCAACCTTAATTCTTCTAATGTAGCCAACAAGGCTTCTAAACCAAAAGATAGCGTTACTTTTGCTTTAGCACAATCACACTTTTTAGTGGGCGATATCAAAGCCAATGCCGAAAAAATGCGTGCATTAGCGCTACAGGCACGTGAGCAAGGCGCCGATGTAATTATCTTTCCGGAGCTAGGACTATTAGGCTATCCGCCGCAAGATTTACTATTACGCCCAAGCTTATCAGGTCGTATCAAAAGCGCGTTATCGTCACTAAGTGATATCGATGATATCGTGATGATTGTTGGCTATCCGCATGTCGATCATCATGGAACGTTTAACTCGGCAGCTATTTTACATAACGGTCATCAAAAAGGTTTTTATCATAAACAAATCTTGCCAAACTATGGCGTGTTTGATGAGCGCCGTTACTTTGACAAAGGTCGCAATCAAGTCTTATTTGACTATAAAGGCATGACCATTGGTCTGCTTATCTGTGAAGATTTATGGGAAAAAGGTCCTATTGCGGAGCTTAAAAAGCAAGGCGCTGACCTTATTGTGAGCTTAAACGCCTCACCGTTTGAGATTGAAAAACAAGACAATCGTAAAACGATGCTCGCCAAACGTAGCCGCGAAAATAACTTACCGATTATTTATCTCAATGCCGTGGGCGGTCAAGATGATTTGGTATTTGACGGTGGTTCTATGGCGATTCAAGCAGACGGCAGTGTCGCGCATGAAGCCTCACGCTTTATGAATCAATTGCTGCTAGCAACCTATGATGTGAAAACAGCAAAATTCGATACACAAACTAAAGCACCATTGTCATTGAGCCGTGAATCAGAGATGTATCAAGCTTTGGTCGTCGGTTTGCGTGATTATGTCAATCTTTCAGGATTTACTGGCATCATCATTGGCTTATCGGGCGGCATTGATTCAGCTTTAACATTATGTATCGCTGTCGATGCATTGGGCGCTGATAAGGTTTACGCGGTCATGATGCCGTACGAATATACCTCACAAATCAGTCTAGAAGACGCGCAAGCACAAGCACGACGCTTGAATGTCTCTTATACCGTTTGTCCTATTTTCGATGCGGTCGAAGGGATCCGTCATACCCTTGCGCCACTGTTTAACAAGTCGCCTGCTGATACCACGGAAGAAAATATCCAAGCACGCGCGCGTGGTGTCGTACTAATGGCGCTATCCAACAAATTCGGGCATTTGGTTATCACGACTGGTAATAAATCAGAGCTGGCGGTTGGCTATTCAACCTTATACGGTGATATGGCAGGCGGCTTTGACGTCTTAAAAGACGTGTATAAGTCACAAGTTTATAAATTAGCCAGCTATCGCAATCGTTTAGAGGACACGCCTGTTATCCCTGAGCGCGTCATTACGCGTCCGCCATCCGCTGAGCTGCGTCCCGATCAAAAAGACCAAGACAGCTTGCCTGATTATGATGTGCTAGACGGTATCTTAATGTCATATATCGATGAAGATATGGGCTATCAAGATATTGTCGACAAAGGCTTCGATGCTGATTTGGTCGCTAAGGTTATCCAGATGGTCGATGGTAGCGAATATAAACGCTCACAAGCACCGATTGGCACCAAGATTAGCCATAAAGCCTTTGGTCGTGAGCGCCGTTATCCACTCGTCAATAAGTGGTCAATAAAAGGCTAAGCCTTGACGCTGAATTTATCATCAACAACCTTTTAGAGTGCTTTTTTAAAGGTTTGATAAATTTAAGTTTTTATATAATATAATCAAACTGTTTTATAATTAGCTGGGTGCTTGCCCAGCTTTTTTAGTTTTTGTACATAAATAACTTCTCATCATAAAATTTCTTTTGCTTCGAAACCTTCCAACCATTATTTTCAATTGATCTACCTTATCTATCCTATCTATTTCTATCCGAGTACTTCATGAGTTTGCTAACCGCTAGTATCTTTCTCCTTTTATTGCTTGCCTTAAGCGCCTTTGTATCAGCTGCCGAGATTGCAATCGCAGCAGCGCGCAAAATTAAGCTGCAAATCATCGCAAAAGAAGGCGATGTTCGAGCATTTGACGTCCTTAAAATGCAAGAGCACCCTGGTAGCTTTATCACTGTTGTACAAGTGGTTTTAAACGCAGTCGCTATTTCAGCGGGTGCCGTGGGTGAGTCAGCAATTAGCCCATACTTACAGCTTTTGGTTAATAATGAAGCAGCATCATCGGTTATATCCTTCGTTTTGATTACCAGCTTATTCTCTTTACTCGCCGATTTGATGCCCAGACGGCTGGCAATGTCCAACACTGAGACTATCGCTATACGCCTCGTACGACCAATGATGCTATTGATTTTTATATTCAAACCCGTTATCTGGATATTTGATGGGGCAGCAAACGTCATCTTTGAGTTGTTGGGCATCTCAACTGTACGTCAAGACGATATGACGCCAGAAGACATTTATGCCGTCATGGATGCGGGTGCTGAAGCTGGCGTACTTAAAAAGCAAGAACATCATCTAATAGCCAACATCTTCGATATGCAGGAGCGTACCGTCACCTCAGTGATGAATCCACGTGAACATATTGTTTATTTCGATACCAAAGCCAGTACCGAACAGGTGGTTCAGGTGATGATTAAGCAGCCGCATAATAAATTCTTGGTCTGTAACGACGATGATTTAGAACATATCATTGGTTATGTAGAATCACGCAGCTTTTTAGCTTCGGTACTTGAGCAGCAAGAAGTTTGTCTAACGGACAAAGCGTTGCTAAAACCTGCCCTGTTTATTCCCGATACCTTATCGTTGTTTGAAGTGCTGGAAACGTTTAAATCAACGGGTGCAGATTTTGCCGTCATTGTAAATGAGTACGCGTTGGTCGTTGGTGTTATTACCCTCAAAGACGTGATGAGCATCGTTATGGGCGAGCTGGTAACCTTAGAGGAGCAGCCGATTGTCCAGCGCACGGACAACTCTTGGCTGATTGATGGCATGACACCCATTGAAGATGTGATTCGCTCATTGGGCATGGTCAATTTACCGCATAGTCAGAATTACGAAACCATCAGCGGCTTTATGATGTATATGCTGCGTAAAATTCCTAAAAAAACAGACAGCGTCGAGTATGCCAATTATCGTTTTGAGATTATCGCAACTGATAATCTCAAAATCACTCAGCTGCTAGTAACAAAGTTTGAAGATGTTATTGAATAAATGCTGTGCTTCACCTTTGATAATTGCTTATTAGCTGGTGTCTTAAATAAAAGGAAAGCGAATATCATAGTGCGCTACTATTATTATTTTTCTTGCTTGCTGTGCCTGCGCAGACAGAGGCTACGAAAAACCAATAACAGTAGCGCTATACTTTCTTAAAAGTCGATCAAGCACGCGTACCAAATATTGCGGTACCAACGCGCACCATAGTGGAGCCACTAGCAATGGCATCAGCCATATCGTCGCTCATGCCCATGCTAAGCGTATCCCATTGACTCAGTTCTGGGTGTTCGCGCTTAATCTCTTCAAATAATTGCTTGGTTCGCTTAAAGGCATCCGTGTTTGCTTTGGCAGGAATTATCATCAACCCGCGCAATTGCAAACGCTCATAAGCTTTGATGACTGTTATTAATTCTGGAATTTGCTCTGGCAAACAGCCTGACTTGCTATCTTCATTATCGATATTAAGCTGAATCAAGACGTTTAGAGGTGGCAGCTCAGCGGGTCTTTGGTCATTAAGACGCTTAGCAATAATGTCACGCTCAAGCGTTTGCACCCAATCAAAATGCTCAGCGATATCGCGTGTTTTATTACGCTGAATACTACCGATATAATGCCAAACGATATTTTCGTACTCTGCCTGTCCCTGCAGGGTCTTAATTTTATCGATAGCCTCTTGCAGATAGTTTTCGCCAAAATCATGCTGCCCTTGACGCGCTAAAGTCGCGATCATTTCAACAGGCTTAGTTTTAGACACCGCAAGCAAGGTGACACTATCTGTCTGTCTATTCGCCTGCTCACACGTCTGTGTCACCTGACTGCTCACCTGCTGCCAATTTTCAATGAGGGTAAGATTCTGAACGTCCCCTTTATTATTTATAAGATTGGCAGAGGCGTTAATTGTATTTTTTTGATGAGGATTAGCATTCATAAAAAGCTCTTATAGATTAAACACTGAATTATTTTAAAAGACGATTGGCATATACTGTTTTTATGGTAGAAATAAATTTTAATAAAAATGACGTTTATTGACTTGAATAAAAAAGTGCTTATAAGCTATTTTTACATTTTATTCAGTTAGTAGATGGTTAAATAGGCAGAGTCTTGTTATGATATTGTTACATGGTTTAACATATGCTGCTAAAAACGATAGCAATAGTAACAATCATAGTCCAGCCTAGCCTATCTTAGAGAGATTGGTTTAAATAATGTCATATAATCATGCTTATTGCTTGCTTCTATGTTGTTTTGGCTTACCCTTATTTATTGATAGGAATATCCGATTATGGCTAAAAAAAACAATTTAAGCATCGAAGATTTACTACGCTTTACAGTCAAGCATAAAGCCTCAGACTTACATATTTCAGCCGGCATGCCAGCGATGATTCGAGTCGACGGCGAGATGACCCGTATCAATATGCCAGAAATGACTCATCAAGTGGTGCATCAGCTTATCTATGACATCATGAATGATAGGCAGCGTGCTGACTTTGAAGAATTCTTTGAGACGGATTTCTCTTTTGAGATTCCTAATTTAGCACGTTTTCGGGTAAATGCTTTTAACCAAAATCGCGGTGCTGGCGCAGTCTTTCGTACGATTCCGTCAAAAGTTCTCACCATGGAAGACTTAGGAATGGGTGAAGTCTTCAAACGCGTCTCCGACTTTAAGCGCGGCGTAGTGTTAGTAACCGGTCCAACTGGCTCAGGGAAATCAACGACGCTGGCGGCCATGATTGATTATATCAATGAAACCCGTAAAGAGCATATTTTGACCATTGAAGACCCAATTGAATTTGTTCATGAGTCTAAAAAGAGCTTGATCAACCAGCGTGAAGTACACCGTGATACGTTAGGTTTCGATGCAGCACTGCGCTCAGCTTTACGTGAGGATCCCGATGTTATTCTAGTTGGTGAGCTACGTGACCTTGAGACCATACGCTTGGCGCTAACCGCAGCTGAGACTGGTCACTTAGTCTTTGGAACTTTGCACACCAGCTCAGCAGCAAAAACCATTGACCGTGTCATTGACGTATTCCCTGCTGCTGAAAAAGATATGATTCGTGCGATGCTATCGGAGTCGCTACAAGCAGTGATATCCCAAACGCTGTTACGTCGTCAAACTGGCGGTCGAATTGCCGCGCATGAGATTATGTTGGGTACGCCCGCTATTCGTAACTTGATACGTGAAAACAAAATTGCTCAAATGTACTCCTCTATCCAAACGGGTGCAGGTGACGGCATGATTACGCTCGATCAAACGCTTAAAAACCTAGTATCAAAAGGCACCATCAGCAAAGACGTCGCACGACCTTATGCTAAGCAGCCTGAAGCCTTTATATAATATTGGTTTATATTATTAGTTATAATAGTCCACCCACTCTAAGAGCGATACAGTGTTGCTGGGATAAATTTCTCGAAGCCTCTAGAGTACAAAGCACACAGCAAACAAGGAAAATTTATCCCAGCAGAATGCTATTTTGAGTGTATCTCTTTTATTTTTAGCTGGTTGTAACCTTAGTTTTTATAACCTTGAGCTTTAGCAAATAACACAATGACAATGACAGATTTTTGATCGGCTTTATTTTAATGGTCATTATTCGCGATTTTCAAAAGTTTATTGAAGCAAATTTTACTCTACTTATTGCACATTTTATCGAACATATAGGTACGTTATGGACATTGATAAACTTTTACAATTGATGATCAATAAAAACGGCTCCGACCTTTTCATTACGGCGGATGTGGCACCTTCCATGAAAATTAATGGAAAAATTCTGCCCGTTGGTAAAACGCCTTTAACGGCTGAACAAACCATGAGGCTGGTCAAAGGTGTGATGACGCCAAACCAGCAACAAGAGTTTAAAGAGACGAACGAATGCCAGTTTGCGATTACCGATCAAGCCCAGCAAGCACGTTTTCGAGTCAGTGCCTTTATACAGCGCGATATGGCAGGGATGATTTTACGGAAAATTGAAAATAAAATCCCGACGGTCGAAGAGCTGCGTCTACCGCCAGCGCTAAAAGAGCTGGCAATGAAAAAGCGCGGTATTATTCTATTAGTGGGTGCAACGGGTACCGGTAAATCGACCACCCTTGCAGCCATGATTGGACACCGCAATCAAAATTCTCATGGTCATATTATTACTATCGAAGACCCCATTGAGTTTGTACATAAACATCGTGGTTGTATTATTACCCAGCGCGAAGTCGGTATCGATACCCATTCTTTTGAAGCAGGTTTAAAAAACACCTTACGCCAAGCGCCTGATGTTATTTTGATTGGTGAGATTCGTAACCTCGAAGTTATGAACTACGCAATCCAATACGCGGAAACGGGGCATTTGGTATTTGCGACCTTACACGCTAATAACGCCAACCAAGCGATTGATCGTATCATTCACTTTTTTGAAACCAGCCGCCACAACCAATTGTTTATGGATTTGTCCCTGAATCTTCAAGCTATTATTGCTCAGCAATTGATTCCAACACCTGATGGTAAAGGACGCCGTGCTGCTATTGAGATTTTATTAAACTCTCAGCTGATTAGTGACTATATCCGTAAAGGTGAAATTCATGAAATTAAAGATGTCATGACGCGCTCACGCGATAGCGGCATGCAAACCTTTGATCAAGCACTCTTTGATTTATATGAAAATGGTGAGATTACTTATAAAGAGGCCATTCTCCATGCTGACTCTCCTAATGATTTGCGCTTAAAAATTAAACTTAGCAGCAAAAATGGTAACGCTAATTTAGATGAAGGCGCCGATAGCTTGTCGTTAGATATCACTTAGCAATTAATTTCTCAGTAGCATTCATAGCGTTTTATGCTCACAAAATAAACGCATAAAAAAAGCCCTTATCATATATAAGGGCTTTTTTTATGCGCTTTCTATCATTAGTGTGCGTAAAATAATACACATAAATACAAGCAAATTATCACCAATTTAAAATGATTACTTAGCGCTGTCTCTACAGGCTTGGTTATTACAGATACCATAGAGCACCAAGGAATGACCCGATAGCTTAAAGCCATGTTCTGCCGCTACTTTTATCTGCTCTTCTTCAATTATATTATTATGGAACTCGATAATCTTGCCACAAACATCACAAACCAGATGGTCATGATGCTCTTCTTGGGTAATTTCAAATACTGATAAATTGTTTTCAAAATTATGGCGCTCGACAATACCTGCTTGCTCAAACTGAGTCAATACGCGATAGACGGTCGCTAGACCCACATCTTCGCCTTGTTCAATTAGTGCCTTATACACCTCCTCTGCACTCATATGATGCAGCTCGGCACTCTCGAGCAGCTCTAAAATTTTGATGCGTGGTAATGTTACTTTTAAACCCGCTCTACGTAAATCTTGATTGGTAAAAGAAGCCATAATATCCCTTCTGACTATGAAAGTCTTAGCAAATAAATTCAAAAAACACGAGATAAACAATCGTCAATGGTTAGCAGTTATTGGTTATGAAAAAATTAGAATCATATAGAACTAGCTACTAGTAAGTATATTTCTAACATATCTTTTCTAAAAACAGGACCACAAGTCTATGAATATAAATAATAAATGACGCAAGACATCGTTTGGTAAATAATGTCGTAAGTGGTAGGCAATTGCAAGTAAATGACGTATCATTTATCCAAGATTTTCGGCAAGACTAACATCCACCGTCCTTAGCCGTACCTAACCCATTTTTTATGAGTCATCTTACCATGATAAAGACCTTAAATTTACGTCCGTTAAGCCCTGCAAGCACATTACGCAAGATTGTCATTACCAGCATGCTTAGCGCCTCTGTTGCTATGTCTGGCTGCTCATTACTGAGTGTTTACAAGATTGATTTGCCGCAAGGAACACCCATTACTCAAACGCAAGCGCAAAAAATGCAAGTGGGTATGAATCAAAATCAGGTACTTTATATTCTTGGTAGCCCAGCGATTAAAGACACGCTAGAGCCTAAACGCTGGGATTATATTTATGACTATCAAGCAGGGACAGACGGTCGCCGCAAAGGTATCGCTGATGTTAATAATGCCAGCCAGCATTTAGTTATTTACTTTGATGATAACGGTATAGTCACCCGTATTCAAGGTCTAGAAACATTACCTAAATAATAGCTTTAATAACAAGCTTTAAGTATCAACCTCGAGATTTACTTTTACGCTGAGACATAGGATCAGCGTTTAAGCTTCTATACACCTCTATCCGGTCAAAAGGTTGCAATAGATAGCTGAGTGGCTGCTTTTGCGCATAAATTCCGACGTGCCAACGTTTAGCCGTTGGCGTTACAATATCAGCTACTTCTTCGCACCATCTTGCCAACCCTTCAAACTCTGTCAACCAACCTGATTGCTTCAACGCTTCATACAAGGTCGTACCATGACTGACTTGTAAGCTTAGATAATGCTGACGCTGTGCCTCTTCAGCATACGCTAAATACACTGTCATCATAGCCGTTTGTTGAATATTACCTTGCTGAGAATCCGGCACAGCATCAAGACTATTAACTTGACCTTCATCCGCTATTAGCTTAACCACTGCATCACCCAACCTATCAATGCTAACAGTAGCGCCAGTGGTACAATCAAACGTATTGCGATTCGCCACAAGTTATAAAAAGCTTCATTGCCAAAGTTCAAAGATTTACGCAAATGGCTGATTTTCATCTGCCAACCTGCAAAAACAGACAACAATAACACCGCAATACTACTGATAGTAACCAGTATACCCACCAGCCAAATGGTCGGTATGGCAATGACCAATAGCAGTGCTATAGTAAAAGTTAATACCAAGCTTACCAGCAATCCAAATTGATGCGCTAACTGCTGAGTACTATAGTATAGCAAGTAGCTGACCACGAACAGCACGCCAACCCAGTATAATAGCTGACCTATTGGCGGTAGCGCCATACCACTAATAAATAAAGCCACCACCCCAACCAGCAACTGCAATATCCAAATAGGTAGCACCAGTTTGGTTGCTCGATATTCACTTACTTCATGAGCGTGAGACGATTTTTGCGCATTATGATTGTCGGCTCCTACCGCAGTTACTGCTTGTTTGGTCACTAGATTTTGACCGAACCAGTATAAGCCTGTACCCGCGCCAACACTGACCAACGCCAATGCAACCGCCCTTGCCCATTCGCTTAAGCTGACATTGGTCATCGCAAAGGTAATGTTTGGCAAGCCGTTTGCCAGCCCGAGCAGTAAACCAACCAACATTAAACCCAAACCAATCGGTAAAGGCGTCACACCTAGTAAGCTTAATAACACAGCAATGACCATTAAACCTGCAGCAATCGCAAAGCTTGGGACATCAGGCGCACTATTAAGCTCAGTTAAAGCTGTTAATATGCCAGTGCTTGCACCAGATATGACGAGCGCGGCAATAATGATAGAAACTAAGGCGGCAAGCCAACCAAACCCTCGCCATAGCGAACTGGCATCCGCCTCTCGAGTGAGCTTTTGCATACCCGCCAAAGGATCTTCCGCACTGCGATAAGCCAATGCTATCTCAGCATAAATGACTGGTAGCGAAACCAAAACCATAGCTAGTAGCCACAGTAGCCAAAAATCAATCTCACCGATTGACGCCGGTGCAAACCAGCGAAATAGCAATAACGGTAGCAGCGCTGCGATAAAATAAGAAGCATAGCGAATCATCATAATCTAAATCCAAGCGATTCAAGGTGAATAACATTTAATGATACAGACCAATGATAGATGATAAACGCCACTCGGTCTGTTCATAGTTGGCTTATGTAATATAAAGACCTGCAATTATATAAGGACTGACAGTTATAAAAAAACCCCGAAATCGGGGTTTAATGGCTAAATAATAATATGTGCAGATCAAATGCCTATTCATAGTAAAAATTAGCAATAATATGAATTAGGCAAACTACGTCTATCAAAGATTAATGAATAGCGCTCACATAGTCTGACAAAATACGAATATCGCGATCAGATAGCTTAGAGGCGACGGTTTGCATCATCCCCATCTCGCCCTCTTTCGCTGCATCATTGACACGCTTCTGCTCATCGCTATCAATATCGTCTACACGACCAGCAGCACGGAAAAGCTTTAACTGAGTAGCAATATATTCCGCGTGTTGTCCGCCTAAACGTGGAAATGCTGCCCAAGCGTTACCCGCTGCATCTGGACCATGACAACCTGCACAACCGATGACACCGCGTGACTTATCACCGCCTAAAAACAACTTAGTGGCTTCTTGTGTGGTGGCAGGATTACCGAACGCGACACCCCAAGGTTTTTGGCTAGCATAATAACCTGACACGTTCGCTAAGTCTTGCTGAGATAAATTGGCCACTTGCGACTGCATGATGCCGTTTTTACGGTAGCCTGCTTTAAAATTAACCAATTGTTTATATAAGTATTTTACATTTTGACCGCCAAGGTTAGGCTGGGCTGGCACAGGGCTCACCCCATCAACACCATGACAAGCAGCACAGACTGTTTCTGCGATTTGTTTGCCGGCATTAAGATCATATTCAGGAACAGTGATAGCAGCTTGTACGCTGAAACTTGCAACACATAAGCTGGCGGCAGCGATTAACTTTTTCATTGATACAAATCCTACTAACTCGATGTAAGCATTATCTAGAGTGATTGCATTATCAAGAGACATCATATTTGCAGAGCCCTTATTTAGCCAGCTAAGCCTTATATTTTGTAGTCTTTGTCACAAGCAGCCCGAAAGCACTTACTAATATCAGGGTTTATTTTGGATTATTATAGCAAGACTTTTTACTATTTGCCTACTTAATCGTAGTATTAGATAGTTTTTCTACTCATAGCCTCAGTGCTTGCTTAATAAAAAATAAAAAGCGCAAAAGGTTCTGTGACCTTGCGCCTTATATTTACTATTTAAGCTTTTGATTTTTACTTACTACTTACTCATATACTCAATAAGCTTGCGATAATCATCATCGCTACAGTCTTCGCACAATCCACCCGCTGGCATTTGAATCATGCCGCTTTTAACAGAATTGATCAGCGCTGGCATGCCTTTTTGTTTTATCAGCTGTTGCCACTTGGCACTGTCGCCTTTTTTGATGGCATTCAAAGCGCCACTATCATGACAGGCCGCACAAGAGTCACTATAAGTCGTAGCGATATCCGCTGCACCTGCATTACTTATCATTGCAGTACTGACAATCAGCGCTGCGCCAGTGCTGGCAAGCAAGCGGTAACTGTTGGCAAAAAGTGTGGTAATTGACAACATAGGGCACCTCCTTTCGTTTATGCATTTGCGTAATCAGCGATGCTATTAAACGTATTTTATTGAACCTATCTTCTTAGATATTGTAACAACATATGTCGAATTAATATATATAAATATAGTTTAGCTTTGTTAATCTCGTTTAATAAGGCAGATAACTTCGCTAAGTGCTGGTTCATTTTAGTGGTATGCTGTGATTAATATAAGGCTAATAGCCGTTATTTCAATAACTAAGCGCATTAATAGTATAGAATAGTCGGTAATTTAAAACGCTTATTTTATGAAAGATTGGTTTTTAGTTGCTAGCTGCCAAAGAAGCTACGCTAGTCACTGACCAACTGCAAAAATTTTAACTACCGTATCTATATTTTAACAGTAATGAGTCATTTATGAGTACCCCGTTCAATGATGTCGCCGCGAAGCATGCGGATTTTAATACCAAAGCCCGTCAGCGTATTCAGCAAACTGAATTTATGACGTCAGCGCCGACCTTTCGCCTTTGTCCTCCTGATATAGGGTTAGAGGTGGCATTTGCTGGTCGTTCAAACGCTGGTAAATCTTCTGCCATTAATGCGCTTACCAATCAGCGCCAATTGGCACGCTCGTCTAAAACACCTGGTCGTACGCAGATGATTAACTTTTTTAGTATCGGCGATACCGATAGGCGTTTGGTGGACTTGCCAGGTTATGGCTATGCCGCCGTACCGCTTGAGATGAAAAAAGAATGGCAGGTTGAGCTAGAAGAGTATTTGGTGTCGCGCTCAAGCCTTGCAGGTCTGGTGTTGATGAGTGATATCCGTCATCCATTGAAATTCTTTGATGAGCAAATGCTACGCTGGGCAAATGATGGTAAGCTGCCGGTTCATATCTTGTTGACGAAAGCAGATAAGCTGAAGTATGGTGCCTCTAAAAATGCTTTGCTTAATACTCGTAAACGACTGAAGCAACTGGGTTTGAACTGTAGCATTCAGCTATTTTCAGCATTAAGAAAAGAAGGTCTTGATGAATTAGCAGGCGTTATGGGCAACTGGTATGAGTATCAGCTCGATGCAGACAAAATTATTGAGTCGTCTTTTGCGTTACTAGAAGGCGCTGAGCTAGAAGACGCAATCGAAAAGGATGCGGTCCAACAAAAAGATAGTCCTAAAGAAGAAAGCAAATAGATCTCATAGTCTTTAATAAAAAAGGGTTTATCGTTATTATCGATAAACCCTTTTTTATTGTCATTTTTAATTATTTAGAATATTTTTTATTTAAGCACACAATAGCTCAGCCAACGCTTGCGGCGTGTCGACTTGATAACTTGGCTGCTGTGCAGCAAGATCGCTACTGCTTGCCGTACCATAATTAACCGCAATACTGGTCATACCTAAACTATTGGCCATTTGAATATCATAAATGCTATCACCGATAAATACCGCATCAGAGATTTGCTGCTCGGTATACTGCAAAATATCCGTCAGCATTTGCGGGTCGGGTTTGGAGCCTGATTCGTCAGCGCAGCGCGTCATGACAAAATAATGATGGCTATTAGAGGCATCCAAGACACGATCCAATCCTTTTCTTTTTTTACCTGTGGCGATAGCAAGCTTACGATTTTTCTGCTGCAAGGTTTGCAGCATATTTTCTATCGGTGCAAAAAATGGCGTACGATGGCTGTTAGGGATATAATAATCCGCATAACTTTGCTGAATCGCCTGCTTCTGCACATCGGTTGCTTGCGGATATAAGATCTCGATACCTTTCATTAAGCTGAGTCCGATAATATCTTTGACTGCTTGATCGGTCGTCGTAAAACCATGCGCCTCGCCCGCCACATGCATAGACTCAACAATTAAGCCAATCGAGTCCATCAGCGTACCATCCCAATCAAATATGATTAATGTCTTATCTGCTAAACCATGCTTGACTGATAATTGAGAATTTTTAATAGAGGTTATAGTAGTTGTTGTAGCTGGTTCACTCATGAATTTACCTTAATGAATAGTAACAAATGGCAGATACGAAAACGTCACGGCAGCTTATTGTTGATAATAAGATATCGTGACGTTTAATATTGATGCTTATAGCATTTAGATTGAAACCAAATTACTTAAAGCTTATTTAGGCAGGCTGGTTTTAATATCTTCTGGTATCCAATTGAGCATCTCGTCTGGTAAAGGCGCAGTAATAGTCTCATAACCTGGAATATCTAAGCGCCATGCATGTAAGCACAGACGATGAACGCCAGATTTATCATGTACGTGGTACTTGTCATCACCTAAGATAGCATGCCCGATATGCGCTAAATGTACACGGATTTGATGCGTGCGTCCGGTCAACGGTTTGGCTTCAATCAAACTGACTGGCTGATCAGCGATTGTAAAGCGACCATGGGTGACAATATCTGTCTGGCTTTCTTTGGCTTGCGGATCTTGCGCATCTACCTTGACACGGCGCTCACCGCTGGCAAGCGTATAGCGTAGCAATGGCGCATCGATACGTTGTTCGTTAAGCGCAGGCTGCCCTTTTGCAATACATAAATAATGCTTTTGAATGGTTCTGTCGACCAGATACTGCTGCAATGTTTTAAGCGTCGAGCGTTTCTTAGAAATCATCAGCAAACCTGACGTATCTTTATCAATACGATGTATCAGCTCTAAGTATTTTTTACCCGTTACTTCACGCATGGCTTCAATGACACCAAAATCAAGACCACTACCGCCATGAACCGCAATACCTGATGGCTTATTGAGCACGATCAAGCCTTCATCTTCGTAGACCACACGTGCCAACAAGCTTTTGGCAAATTCGGTACTGATGATAGGTTTTTCGCGAGTAGCAAGTACTACTGGCGCAATACGTACCACGTCTTCACGCTGCACTCTATCATGCGCTTTACAGCGCTTATTATTGACTCGCACTTCATCTGAGCGAATCATTTTGTAGATATGCGGTTTTGGCAAACCCTTTAAGCGATTAAGTAGGAAATTGTCTAAACGTTGGTCATGTTGATGACGCGTGACCTCAAGATAGTTCACCTTGCCAAAGTTACTAATCTCATCGTCAGCACTTTGTGGGCGCGTTTTACTATTAAAGATGGCTGGCGCTTCGTGGATAGGTTCGTCGTTTGTCATTTTCGAGTTCGTCATTTTTAGTTAGGTATTTACACAAAGATTTGCTATAGTTTAGCATGTTGAACGCCAATACGGCAGAGGCTACGACAATAATTCCTTGTTGTTTCAGACAGCGTATCGCTATTTTACGGCTTGCTAATAACTTGCTGGTAAAAATAGTTAGACTATATAACCTGCGAAGGTTGGGCGTTTCATCTAATTTTAAGGGTGTTATACCAACAGATATACCCTATAATGCCCAATGAATTGTAATAACCATGCTGATATTTATCAGTAAAAAATCATTTATTAGTACAAAACTATTTATTCTTACAAAGCATTTTTTACAGAATATTGTGACAATAGATAGCATCGCCTTAATAAGTTTGGCAAAAGCCCTTTTATTAAGTGATAACCATATACCCTTTACTCACTAGCCGCATGATAACGACTTGCTTTGATAATTTATTGTCTAACAGTCCTTTAGCCGCGTGCAGTTGAGCAAGTATGGGTCGTTGAGAGTGCAATCGAGTATTAACACTGTGAATCTCGATAACTGCCTAAGTATTAGTGGTCAAACAGAGGACGATAAGTAGAATAGACCTGAGACACCGCGCCGATAAGCCGGTCATTTATTCTGTTTGCCAAGTACGCCCCGCTGATGACTGAAGCAGCAACACCTCGCTTTGAGACGCCCAAGATATTATTAACGTTATATCTAAAAGAACGATAAATAAAGAATGACCAATTGCTTCACCTGAATGGATAACCGCTGAGTAGTACTATTTTATATAATAGTTATTATCGACAGCGATATTATTGCTAGACCTTGATTGATTAATCGTGACAGCACGATGCTTTTTTAGTATCAGTAATACCTTTATAACTCAGTAACTATCCACCGCCGCTATGACAAAGTGCGCTGACCACCAACGTAGATAAAAATACTGATAATAAAAGATCACTAACCTGCTCGTGCATTAATCGTTATGACAAGCCTGCTTATAATAAGATATAGATGCATTATAGCCTTACACTCTATACCCTCTATATTGACGTTACCGCCATTAGCCTCGCTAATGACTTTAGGTCAAAAGCTTTTGAAAAAGCCACTGTGCTTTATTAACGCCATGCTTTACGTTCTACCGTTAATTAACATCCGCTCACGCTAATTCTGTTATTAGCAGCGCTTGCCACTTTGCTCTAAAGCCTGTCTCGTCGTCGTTATGCGTACTCATAGGATACCATTATGAAACGCATTTTGATCAACGCTACCCAAAACGAAGAAATTCGTGTTGCCCTTTGTAAAGGCAACCATCTGTACGATTTCGATTTAGAAAACCGTACCCGCGAACAAAAAAAATCCAACATTTATAAAGGTCATGTGACCCGTGTCGAGCCTTCGCTTGAAGCCGTTTTTGTAGAGTATGGCTCACAGCGTCAAGGTTTTTTGCCGATTCGTGAAATTTCTGCCGAATACTTAAGCGGCAATCCACGTGACGAAAATATCAAGAAACTGATCAAAGAAGGTGACGAGCTCATCGTCCAAGTTGAAAAAGAAGAGCGCGGTAATAAAGGTGCAGCCCTGTCGACTTATGTGTCCTTAGCAGGACGTTATCTTGTCTTAATGCCGAACAACCCTCGTGGTGGCGGTATCTCGCGTCAAATCTCAGGTAAATTACGCGAAGATATGAAACGCATGCTAGGCAGTCTTGATTTGCCAAAAGGCATGAGCGTCATCATTCGTACTGCTGGTATTGGTAAGACCCAAGAAGACTTACAACACGATTTAAATCATTTGCTTAATATCTGGCAAGCCATCCAAGAGCAAAATCAAAAATATCCATCACCGCGCTTGGTTCATCAAGAAGCAGGCGTGGTCACGCGTGCTGTGCGCGACTATCTACGCGATGATATTGCTGAGATTTGGATCGATAACGAAAACGCCTATATCGAAGCCGCTGGTTTTATCGATGCGGTCATGCCAACACAAGCAGAAAAACTGCGTAAATATACCGATTATGAGCCAATGTTTTCGCGCTTTAATATCGAAAAGCAGATTGAAACCGCTTATCAGCGTGAAGTTCGCCTGCCATCGGGTGGCTCAATCGTTATCGATCAAACTGAAGCGTTAGTTTCTATCGACATCAACTCCGCTAAATCTACCAAAGGCTCAGACGTTGCTGAGACCGCTTATCATACCAATCTAGAAGCGGCTGATGAGATTGCTCGTCAATTACGTTTACGTGATATGGGCGGCCTAATTGTCATTGATTTCATTGATATGAATGATAATAAGCATCAAAAAGAAGTCGAAAAACGTCTGATTGATGCCACTAAATATGACCGTGCCCGTGTACAATTTGGTGATATTTCTAAATTTGGTTTGATGGAGATGAGCCGTCAACGCCTACGTCCATCACTAGAAGAGTCAACCGGCTATATCTGCCCGCGTTGTCATGGCAACGGTATGATTCGTGATTTGCGTTCATTGTCACTATCAATTATGCGTCAAATAGAACAAATCGCACTAAAAGAGCGTCAAGGTGAAGTCCAAGCAGAAGTACCGACTGATATCGCAGCTTTCTTATTAAATGAAAAGCGCGATGCCTTAGTTTATCTAGAGCAAGACAGCGGCACGCGTATTACGATCTTGCCACACGCGCATTTAGAGTCGCCAAACTTTAAACTCCACTTTAACCGCGATGGCTTTGCGCCATCAAGCTATGAGCGTATCACCGATACTCAGCAGCAAGAATATAGCGAGCTTGGCTATAACGTTGATTGGCAAACAGCCGAAAAAGAGCGTCCTGAACAGCAGCCTACCCGCCAACCACGCTCAGTAGCGGACAACAGTACCAGCAGCAGTCAAGCACCGGCTCGTACTAATGCACAACCGAGCACGCCTGAGCAGCAGCAGAATAGCACCAGTCATAGTAATGAGCATCGCAACAATACCAATACCAATACCAATACCAATACCAATACCAATAATGTTTCGTCAGCACGTGCGCCGCAACCACAAAACACGCCAAATGTTGCGACCACTTCTGCTCCAGTAGCGGCTCCATCTGCTAATGTTGCTGTGGCCCAACCGCAAGCAGTCGCTTGGTTGTCTAATTTGTTTGCCCAAGCGCCGCAGGCACAGACCACGAACAGTATCAGTAGCCGTGATGCAGCTGAAGCCATTGAAGCGCTTGTAAATAACGGCGCGCAGAGTCTAGGCTCGTTTGGACAAGTGGATAACAGTGCGTTGAATGATGCTAGTCAAAGCGCTTCAGCACCTCAGCAAAATAGTAATGAGCAAAACAATAGCCAACCGTCAAACAATAACGGTCAGCGTCAGCAGACACGTCATACCGATAACGCTACTGATGATAGTAGTACTGGCGATAGTAGCGACGCTGAAGATAGAAGAAGACGCAAGCCACGTAAATCAAGACCATCTAAGCCACGCCAAAGAAAAGAGCAGGCAGATGAAACTGACAATAGCGCCGCTAGCAATACGTCTGACAGCAGCCCAACTAGCGCTGATGATAAAGCTGACAACCAAGATAAACGTCAGCAGGATAATAGACGCCCTAGTGATCGCAACCGCAACAATCGTCAAGACAACCGTCAAAATGCAAACGAGCGCAATGCTAGCGAAAGCAATGTCAACGATAGCAATGCTTCTGAAAATAATAGCAATGAGACCAAAGCCGCAGAAGAGCAAACTCGTGCTAAACGCAAATCAAACAGCCAACGTAGCTCACGCGGCAAACTCGATCGCGGTGAGACGTTAACAACGGCTAATAGCCAACAAAGCAACCAACAAAGTAATAAAGACGTTAACGGTAGCAAAAATCAATCCAATGCCCGTCGTAATCAAGATCCTAACGAAGTTGTATTGCAGGTCAATGCAGCTGCCACTGAGCTCAAGGCAGCAGAAGTTGTGCACTTGTCTTTAGATGACAGTAAATCTGTACCAGCAACACGTCAGGTGACTGCAAAGCATCATTCAGTAAATGATAGCAATGTCGCTGATACCGCAAAAGAGCGTCAAGAAAACACTGCTCAGCAGCATGCTGATAAGCAGACCGCGGTCGAGCAAAGTATCATTCAGCCGTCATCTGATATAAACAGCGATTCTACTGCTAGTACGCAAAACAGCAGTACGCAAGCCCATGCTGCTGAAAATAGCGATGCTTTAGTAGACGAAGCAAAAGTAGAGGAGGTAAAGATAAGCGCTACTGACAACAAAGCGCAAAAACCTGTCTCGACAGACGACAGTAAAGGCGACGATGAAAAACCCTTGGTAGCTGAGCAAGCAACCTCAAAAGTTAGTGCTGATAGCCAAACCGACAGTACGTCTCATGAGCAAAAATCAGTCGAGGCCAAACCAGAGGATATCGCGCCAGTAGCAGTAGTGGAAGCTCAAAAGATAGAAGCTGATGATAAAAGTGTTGATACTGACCAAGTTGATACTAACCAAGTCGCTACCGATACTAGTAGCAACAATCACTCAGCGCTTGAGCTTACTCATGACGCGTTGTTTGCTAAACGCTACATTACCGCCGCTAAATTTGGGCAAGCCAGTAATGATCCACGCGTGGTACGTCGTCAACAAACTCAATCACAAACCACTCAAACGTCTCAAAAAGATGAACAAGCCATTGTGAGCGTACCGACCATTCGTGGTACGGTTGGTGAGTTTATCCGTGCGACTCTACCAGAGGCTGAAAATCGCTTAGCCGCAGACGGTGTCATTAACTGCTTTAACGCTGCCATTGCTTTGCATTTAGAGCAGGCACACGTTCAAGTCGTCATCAACGACAAGGTTGCAAGCACCAACGACAATCAACTTGCGACTGGCGAAACTGCCAATAACAATTTTGATTTTAGCAACTACGGCTATCAGCCATTAGCAGCGGATTATCTCGCACGCTTTGAAGCGATGACACAAGCTGTCAGTCAGTTTGCAGCAACGCAAGGTAAAACAGACGTGGAGCCGCGCGCCATCGATAAACGGGCAAGCAACGACCCACGTGGTCAGCATCCTGATTATCAAGAGCCAGTAGTATTGGCTGTTTCTGACGAGCCGATCAACGAATCAGTGCAAGCTAATAGCAAGATTGATGCTCACAAAGTAGAAGCGACGGCGCTGGCAAATCCAGCGCAAGCATCCGAGGTCAGTACTGAGAGCGAACAACTGCTACAGGTAGAGCAAGCGCTAGAAAAAGTAAGCACGGAGCAAACTGAGGTTAAAGTCACTCCTGAGGCTAAAACTACGAAGGATGAAGCTGTTGATGTCAACGATGTGGAAATCGAAGAGACTGACATCAATACTGAAGTCAATGTTGAATCTGCTGAGGTTAAAGATGCTAACATCGAGCAAAGCGAGACTGAGCAGCCTACTGAATCAATAGTAGAGCCATCTACGAAAGAAGAAATTCAGGCAGCAAAGTCAAAAACGACGATAGCCAGTTATAAAAATATGATTGAAAACGTGGCTGAGCAACTGCTACCGCAAAAAGGTATGTTTAATTTAACGACCCCTAAGGTGCCAAAGGCTCGCACTCGTAAGCCTAAGGCTGAGCATAAAAAGCCAACGCAAGCTGAAAAGTCAGAGTCCGATAATTCAGATAGCGACAGCTAATCGCAGTCAATTAAAAGTAGCCTTAAATGCAAAAGCCCCAAAGTTGCCAGCAACTTTGGGGCTTTTTTATAGTTAATCGAACCTGCTTAACTGACTATGGATTTAATGCGCAGAAGAAGCATCTTTGTCTTTATTTCGTATTTTACCAACGACAGTGACAATAGCCACTACTATAACACCAATAATGAGACCAACCAGTCCGTTCAATAACATAGTCGTCAGACTTTCAAATACGCCAGTCAAATGCGCTATATCTTCAACTTCATGGTGCAAAAAACCAATACCATGAACTAAGATGCCACCACCTACTAAGAACATGGCTAATGTGCCAGCGATAGATAAAAACTTCATTAATTTTGGCGCAGCAGCTAATAGCAACTCACCTATTTTTTGCTTCACATTGCCTGATTGCTTCATCAAATAAAGCCCTAAATCATCAATCTTGACGATAGCAGCGACCAAGCCATAAACGCCAACCGTAATGGCGACAGCAATAATAGCGAGAACCAAGCTTTGCTCTAACAACGTCGCACCAGCAGCTGCACCAAGTGCAATCACAATAATCTCAGCCGATAGTACAAAATCTGTGCGTACCGCCCCTTTTATCTTTTCCTTTTCAAAAGCGACCAAATCGATTGTCTCATCGGCATTGGCACGTAGGCGCGCGTTTTGCTCTTCGTCGTGCGGCAAAAGATGCGGCCAAAACTTATGAATCACTTTCTCTGCGCCTTCGTAGGCCAAATATAAGCCGCCACACATCAACAGTAGTGTTACTAACGGGGGATAAATAGCGCTAATCAATAGTGCTGATGGCACTAAGATAAGTTTATTGACGAATGAGCCTTTAGCCACTGCCCACACGACTGCCAACTCACGATCTGCTTTGACACCAGTCACTTGCTCAGCGTTAAGTGCTAAGTCATCACCTAAGACGCCAGCCGTTTTTTTGGCAGCAACCTTGGTCATTAGTGAGACATCATCTAATATCAAGCTGATGTCATCAAGTAGGGTTAATAAACTGGCACCTGCCATGGACGTTCCTTAAAATTAAATACATTTAATGAAATAGAAATTTGAAACAATAATTATTAAATCTGATAGCTGTCTAACAGCTATAGACCATAGTATTTCTTGTAGCCTACCTAGACATAAGGTCATATGACATAGCACAAATGTATCTTGTCTTTTATTATATTTTTTATTATGAAGGCTTTCTAATAATTTATTTAGCCAGACAATAAGCTGGCTTTTGGTCGTGATTTATAAAAATATGTTAATATAGAGCACTTTATACTGATTGATTCTGCAATTTTTATTGGCGGAAATCATTGAAAAACAATCTATTAACAACAATCTCATTAATGATCTTATATCGCAGCCCTTATTTAGCAGCGCTTATTTAGCAAAACCATTACCACTTATCCCAATATCTTTTGTCATGAACACACGATTAGGCACACCTGCCTATAGGAAACACCATATGTCCTTATTCCATTCTAAAGCTACGCTCACTAACAAAAAACTCTCTCGCAACCACCTATCTCGTGCCACGGCTGCGGCATTGCTGGTTATTATTGCTGCTGGCTGTTCTAATAATGCCGCAGATGCGACCAGTAACACTAATGTTGTCAATAGTGCGCAAGCCAAAACTAGTACCACTTCGATATCTAAAGATAGCAATGCCGATGTGGTCAAATCATTACAAACCAATTTAAAAGCTTCAGGTATTGAAGAAAATATCCTCTCAGCCGTACCAACCGATATGGACGATATTTATTGGGTTACTGCTGATGGCTTACCTTCTTTCTTTACCGATAAGTCTGGTAAACATATTATTCAAGGGCAAATTATTGCTGTTGGTGATGACGTGCCTGTGGATATCAGCGGTGCTTTGGTTGCCCGAACTGCACAACAAGCTCTAAAAGCGGTCGATAAAAAAGATATGGTTATCTATCCAGCAAAAGGCGTGACTAAGTCAGTGGTTTATTCCTTTACTGACGCTGATTGCCCTTATTGCACCAAACTCCATGAGGAAATGGACGAGATTAATGCCTTAGGCATTGAAGTACGCTATTTAGCGTGGCCGCGTAGTGAAGGCAGTATTCCAAAGATGGAAGCTATCTGGTGTAGTGAAGACCGTAAAGCCGCTATGGACCAGGCGAAAATGGGCGCGAACGTACAAGCAGCTAGCTGTAACAGTCCTGTGCAATCGCAAATGGCACTTGGTAGAAGCCTTGGTGTCAACGGTACGCCGGCTATTTTTACTGAATCTGGACAACAAGTGGGTGGTTATTTACCTGCTGCACAATTGGCACAAGCGATAGATGCTAGCTAATCGGCTATCCTATGATATTGCTGACTTTGGCGACATTGAGATTGGGTAGACGCCATCAGCGCTTGTCGGTATGATACGATAAAGCGCTAGGCAAAATTAGCCGCATATTTTTTATCTAAGTCCTTCTTTATGCAAGTTCTTCATATAAGTTTTTCATTATCTAATTAATTTGATAATCTAAATACTTTCATAGAAGCATTTTTTATCCAACTCTTTAATCTCTTGAGGATACTGTGAGCAAATCCATCAAACTAGCGATACTTGGTTTAGGCACCGTCGGAACGGGTGTGATCAATCTAATCAATGACAATTTAGATGAGCTAAAACGTCGTAGCGGACGCGACATTATGATTACCGAAGTCGGTACTCGTCGTCAGCGTGATGATATCGATCCTAATATTATTCAAAACAGTGACTTGATGGCAATCGCTGCCAGTGACAATGTCGATATTGTCATCGAAGTGATTGGCGGTACTACTCTCGCGAAAGACGTCTTTATGCACGCCATTAAAAACGGCAAGCATGTGGTTACGGCGAATAAAGCATTATTGGCTGAGCATGGTAATGAGATTTTCGCTTTTGCTGAGCAGCATAATGTCCATGTCGCTTATGAAGCAGCGGTAGCTGGCGGTATTCCGATTATTAAAGTCATGCGTGAAGGATTAGCTGCCAATAAAATCGACTGGTTGGCTGGCATCATTAATGGTACTGGCAACTTTATCATGACTGAAATGCGTGATAAGGGTCGTCCATTTGCAGATGTGCTACTTGAGGCACAAGAGCTCGGTTATGCAGAAGCAGACCCTACCTTTGACGTTGAAGGGATTGATGCAGCGCACAAACTGGCACTACTTGCGTCTATCGCTTTTGGTATTCCACTACAGTTTGATAAAGTCTATTGTGAAGGCATTACGGGTATTACATTACAAGACGTTAACTATGCTGAAGAGCTTGGCTACCGTATCAAGCATTTAGGTTTTGCCGTGCGCCGTGATGGTGCAGGTAATGATGAAGCCGCTGGTATTGAGCTGCGTGTACACCCAACACTTATCCCGCAAAACGCCTTACTTGCCAACGTAAATGGCGTAAAAAATGCCGTGTTGGTAAACTCTCACCCACTTGGGCAAACGCTCTATTGTGGCGACGGCGCAGGTGCAGGCGCGACGGCTTCTGCGGTGATGGCAGATGTCATGGACTTGGTTCGTGTCTTAGGTAGCAAAGATGACAATGATGTAGGCAATAACGGTCATCATGTCCCACACTTAGCCTTTATCCCTGAGCAATTATCGGACACGCCGATATTGCGTGCTGAACAGATGATAACCGGTTATTACTTACGCGTTCATGCTTATGATAATCCTGGGGTATTGGCCGATATCACGCGTATTTTAAGTGATGCTGGTATCAATATCGATGCCATTTTACAAAAACCTGCCCATAAACTTGGTCAAGTGCCCGTGATTATTTTGACGCTGCCTGTGGTTGAGAGCCAAATGAATCTGGCGATTGAAAAAATTGAGAAGCTAGATACGGTTACTGATAAAGTGGTACGCATTCGCTTAGACGAGCTGGCGTAAATCCGTCCTTTAAGTAAGTCAAATATTTGTAATTAAAATACATAAAAAAGGAAATAACGATGTCAAATGATGCAGTTGTAATTTTAAACGGCGCACGTACTCCAATGGGTGGCTTCCAAGGCGCACTTACAGAGGTAAGCGCAACAGACTTGGGCGCTACTGCTATCAAAGCTGCTGTTGAGCGCTCAGGCGTTAACATCGATAGCATTGATGAAGTCATCATGGGTTGTATCTTGACCGCGGGCTTAGGTCAAGGCCCTGCTCGTCAAGCGATGCGTAAAGCAGGTTTGTCTGATGCAACTGGTGCAGTTACGATCAACAAACTATGTGGCTCAGGTCTAAAAGCAGTCATGCAAGCCCATGACGGTATCAAAGCTGGCAGCTTTAATGTCGCTGTTGCCGGTGGCATGGAATCGATGACCAATGCCCCTTACATCATGCCAGGTTCACGTGGCGGTTATCGCATGGGACATAAAGAAGTCAAAGATCATATGTTCTTAGACGGTCTAGAAGATGCCGAAACCGGTAAGCTGATGGGTCAGTTCGCTCAAGAAATGGCGAATGAAAAAGGCTATAGCCGTGAGCAAATGGATGATTTTGCTATTGAATCGCTTAACCGTGCATTAACAGCTATTAAAGAGGGTCATTTCGAAGATGAGATTGAGCCCGTTACCTTTAAAACTCGTAAGGGCGAGCAAACGGTTGATACTGACGAGCAGCCTGCCCTTGCCAACGCTGAGCGCATTCCTACCCTGCGTCCAGCCTTTGCAAAAGATGGTACCATCACGGCGGCAAATGCCAGCTCAATCTCAGACGGTGCTGCCGCAGTGGTATTAATGAAAGAGTCACAAGCCAAAGCTGAAGGTCTTGATTACCAAGCGCGTATCGTTGCGAGCGTTTCTAACTCTCGTCATCCAAGCGAATTTACCATTGCTCCGATTGGTGCAATTGAAAAGGTTTTAGCAAGCGCTGGCTGGTCAGTAGCTGATGTCGATCTATGGGAAATCAATGAAGCCTTTGCCATGGTTACGATGGCGGCTATGGATGAGCTAAACATCGAACATGCTAAAGTAAACATTGAAGGTGGTGCTTGTGCGCTCGGTCACCCAGTAGGTTGTTCAGGTGCTCGTATTTTAATTACCCTTATCAACTCTCTAAAGCGTACTGGCGGCAAAAAAGGCGTTGCGACTTTATGTATCGGTGGTGGTGAAGCGGTCGCCGTTGCGATTGAACTTGCTTAATATTTAATCGTTTTAATTATCGAGCTGCTAGAGTCGATAATATTATTTGATATTTTTACTTATTTCCAAGACCTACTAACCGCATTGCTTATGGCTTTGCGGTTTTTTTGTACTTATAAATTACAAATATGCAGGAGCTATTTATCATAGTAAGAAAACGTTAACTTAAATTTATATATGGCTTGTGCCATTTACAGCCTATTACACGCAATTACCTCAAGTGCACACTTTGCTACCTTGCTCATATATCGCCCTGAAAATTCAGCTGTTACGATGATTACAAGTTGATGCAAAGACGGCTTAACGTACTTTGCTACCATCCTTAGTTTAGTAGACCCACTTATTAGCAAAACGATTATTCGTTTTCTAGTAATGTAAATTTAAAATAATTATTAATTTACTCATATAAAAGGAAGATAATAATGAGCCAACTAATTCGTTTAAAAGATATTCAAGCTACTCACCACGACCTTATCGGTGATGACTATTATGATCCAACAGGCAAAACAGCCTATGGTGTTAATGAAGAAAAAATTGGTAAGATTGATGGCGCATTGGTAGAAGATACCACTGGTCGCATCCGTTATTTAATCGTTGATGTGGGCGGTTGGTTCAGCTCAAAAGAAGTGCTAGTACCAGCAGGTTTGGCACGTATCGTTGGTGATGATGTCTTCTTTGATAGCTTAACCCAAGCGCAAGTAGAAGCAATGGAAGTGTACGACCACGATTATCAATATAGTTACAAAGATCAGTATGAAAAAGACCGTCAATCGTTTGTTGCTGATACGGTTCCAGTTGCAGAGCGTATGGAAATTGCCGACCATAACTATGACGCGCCAAATACGCTAGAGCTATTAGAAGAGCGTTTGACCGTCAATAAAGATCGTATCGTCGCAGGCTTGGTAAAAGTTGGTAAGCATGTCGTCACTGAAGAGCGTAATATCGATGTTGACCTAGAAGAAGAACATGCCAATATCGAACGTACCAATGTAGATCGCCCAACAGATCGCCGTATCGGTGATATCGATGGTAATCAGACCATTGAAGTTGAGCTAGAAGCAGAACGTGCACGCGTGAATAAAGAGACGTATGTCACTGAAGAAGTAAATGTCGGTAAAACGTCAGAGCATCGCACTGAAACTCTCGTAGAAACTATTCAGCGTGAAGAGCTAGATGTCGATGGTGATGGTAATGTAATTGACCGTGATGGTAATCTCTTTACTCGTGATGACATTACTGCCGAAGACGTACGCCGCGCTCGTGGTATGTAACACGCTACTCTTTCGCATAGCTGCAAGATCTGATTAGTAGTTGAGATATCTGTTTATCTTAAACGTACTGTTCAAAGCACTGTTATTTAAAGTGTTGTTATTTAAAGAACTACTATTTAAAGAACCACTATGCGATAGAAATTAGTAGCTGAGCCTCTCGCTCAGTAGATAAGACCAGAGCTCCGTCTCTGGTCTTTTTTTATATCTAACCGTTTTTTATCCATATTAACTTTTGCATATAATATCTTTCATATATAAGAATAAGGAATATGACCATGAACGCCAATAATGAAAACAATTATCCTGACAATAACTATCCTGACTTTACCGATAATACTGCTAGCGGTACCAAAGATGATTTAATATCATCCGACTTATCGTTACCTGAAGATAATCAGGAGCAGGCGATATTAGCCAATCAAAAAGGCAGTCTTTCAAACAATCTAATAGGTACTGATAACGGTAACGGTGGTTATCTAGAGTTATTAGAAGAGCGTCCAGTCATCAACAAAGAACGCTTAGATGTTGGTAAAGTAACTGTTACTAAGCACTTTCGTACCAAAACAATTCAAGTACCTATTGAGCTGGTCGAAGAATATGTGACCATACGGACGGACTATCACGATACCGAGAGTCAAGATTTATTGTCAGGTAACTATGATGATAAAGATATCTTGCGTCACGTTGAGCCATCGTTAGATAGTAAGGCGGTCGTTACCATCAATGGTAAACAGGTTGAGATTGGTGATGAACCAATTGAGATAATCCTATCACGTCAAGTAGCGACTATCACTAAAGACACCTATGTCATCCAAGAAGTAGCTATTGAGAAAACCACACATACTCATACTGATAGCATCGAAGTCGAACTGAAACATGAAGAGCTAGACGTCAAAGAAGAAGGGTTTTTAGCGCATGAGCGTAATGCCGCTCATAAGAGATAAATTATTTTTAAAGAACTTATCTATCAAATGCAAAAAAGCAACGCGAACGTTGCTTTTTTTATAAGGCATTATAATCAACATAACATAAAATCAACATCTCGATCATCACATGCTACGTTGAAAACAAATTATCCATAAAAACCATTCTTACACGGCATTTTATACTGTTTTCTTACACTCATAAGTACTTATATTGGCTGCATCCGTACCGGCAGTACGCATCACGCCCGTTTCACGTTCTTTATGAGCCACGCGCCACTGTACAAATCCTTCGCCACCATCGATAGCAGTTGCTGCTTCAAATACCTCAGGGTTGCTGGCATCATTGGTTTTCGTCAAGGTTACCGTTCCTTTGGCAGTACCAATAACCACTTGATTGTCAGTATCTTTGTAAGTCGCTTCAACCGTCAACTCAGGTGAACATAAATATGTTATCTGATTCACGCCTGTATTGACCGAAGCAATCGTATCATCTTCCACTTCGCTAGCGGGCGCATCTACAACGACATCACTTGGTTCGGCTGGCTCAGCGGACATGGGCACTGACTGCTCTTCACTGATACTATCTTCCAAACTTGGCTCTGTTTCTTGCTTTGGTTGGCAGGCACTAACCGTCATGGCGCCAGCCAACAAACTTGTTATAACCACAGAGGTACGCAATTGTTTTAATAATTCTAAATTCACAACACTCTCCCAAATAAATATGTTAAACACTATAGCGTGTCCATAAATGCACGCCTATGTTGAATTTGTAAGCAATCGCTACAATGCAGCTGATAATTTTATTTAGCCCATAAAAAATCCCTGTTCAAACAGGGACTTTTTATCATAGCTTACCAATGTTTGCTTATCAATATTTAGATTTTACCATGACATTGTTTGTACTTAAGTGCTGAGCCACATGGACAAGGCGCATTACGACTGATGTTCATCCCAGCATATGGATTTGGCTCATTAGCATTGTTGCCACTGCCCACCATAGCACCTGCGGCTGCCGAGCCGGCAAGATTACGGTTTTGTGCTGCCGCTCTATCATTAGCGCCATCTAAGCCGCCATCCATGTTATCGATATCATTGTGCTCAAACTGCATTTGCATATGTGCAGCATTTTCACGCTGCTGAACTTCTAATGCCTCTAGCTCTTCTTTGGTTGGAATGTGCACACGTGATAAATCTTGTACCGTCTCAGATTTAATCGCCCCAAGCATCATCTGGAAGAGCTCAAACGACTCACGCTTGTATTCTTGCTCAGGGTTTTTCTGCGCATAACCACGTAGATGAATGCCTTTACGCAGCTGATCCATCTGCGTTAAATGCTCTTTCCAATGTTTATCTAGGCTTTGGAGCATGAAGTGACGCTCAAGCTGAGCAGCATCTTTTTCACCCATTTGCTCACGGCGACTATGATAGCGATCTAAGGCAGTTTGGATAATTTTGGCACGTAGCCCTTCTTCATCCAAGCGGCGATCTTCATCTAGCCAATCATTAATAGGCATTGTAATCTTAAATTCGTTCTCAAGCTCATCCTCTAGACCATCGACGTTCCATTGGTCATCGATAGAGCCTGGCAGAATAAACTGGTTAATCATGGCGTTGTAGACTTCTTGATGCATGATTTCAATGGCTTCGAGCAAATCCATCTCTGCCAATAAATCATCGCGCTGACCATAAATAACTTTACGCTGTTCATTGGCCACATCATCATATTTCAGCAAGTTTTTACGCGCATCAAAATCGCGACTCTCAACTTTACCTTGGGCGTTTTCAATCGATTTAGAAACCATTTTATGTTCAATAGCTTCGTCTTCTTTTAGACCCATCGCTCGCATCATATTGACCACGCGGTCACCAGCAAAGATACGCATCAAATCATCTTCTAATGATAAGAAGAAGCGCGACATACCAGGATCGCCCTGACGACCCGCACGACCACGCAGCTGGTTATCAATACGGCGCGATTCATGACGTTCAGAGCCAACAATATGTAAGCCACCAGCCGCCACGACTTGGTCATGTTGCACTTGCCATTGGGCTTTTAAGCGCTGCATTTCTTCTGGGCTGACAGATTCTGGATCTTCAATAAACGACTGCCAGTTACCGCCAAGGATAATATCCGTACCACGACCTGCCATGTTGGTTGCGATAGTAACCGATTTTGGGCTACCCGCCTGTGCGATGATTTCTGCTTCACGCTCGTGCTGCTTAGCATTCAAGACATTATGCTTCACGCCTTCTTGATCGAGCAGATAAGACAACTCTTCACTAGCTTCAATCGTCGCCGTACCAACCAATACTGGCGCACCTTTTGCTTGAATTTCTTTAATCTCGCGGATGATACCCTTATATTTGCCTAACTTGGTTAAGAAAATTTGGTCATCCATGTCGATACGAGCAATAGGCTCATGCGTTGGAATAACGATGACATCTAAGTCATACGTTGATTTAAATTCTGCCGCTTCGGTATCAGCAGTACCAGTCATACCAGATAACTTGTCGTATAGACGGAAAAAATTCTGGAATGTCGTCGTCGCAAGCGTTTGGTTTTCTGCTTGAATCTCGACGTTTTCTTTGGCTTCTACCGCTTGATGCAGACCTTCTGACCAACGGCGACCGGGCATGGTACGACCGGTATTTTCATCAACGATAACCACTTCGCCATCATCGACGATATAGTGAACGTTTTTGACAAAAACATGGTGAGCACGAATGGCTGCTTGTACGTGTGCGAGAAGCGGTAAACGAATTGGGCTATATAAACTTTCGTTTTCACCCAGCTCACCGACTTCGATTAAGAAGCGTTCGATTTTCTCATAGCCTTTTTCACTAATTTCAATTTGGCGATTCTTCTCATCAATCCAGAAATCTTCTTCTTCATTATTTTTATTGGCTTCTTCGTCTTTTGAACGTATCAGCACTGGAATAATAGTGTTAATCAGTGCATACATGCGCGATGAATCTTCGGCTTGACCGGAGATAATCAGTGGCGTACGTGCTTCATCAATTAAGATAGAGTCAATTTCATCAATAATACAAAAGTTCAGTGGACGCTGCTTTTTTTCGGCTAGGCTAAAGACCATGTTATCGCGTAGGTAATCAAAGCCGTATTCGTTATTGGTACCGTAGGTAATATCTGCTTGATAGGCATCGACTTTTTCTTGTGGCGGTTGCTGCGAATAAATCACGCCAACCGTCATGCCCAAAAAGCCAAATAATGGACGATTTAACTCAGCATCACGCGCGGCCAAATAATCGTTGACCGTCACCAAATGTACGCCTTTGCCACTGATAGCATTGAGATACATCGCCAAGGTACCCATCAAGGTTTTACCCTCACCGGTCTTCATCTCAGCGATTTTGCCTTCGTGCAAGGTAATACCACCGATCAGCTGCACATCATAGTGACGCATACCGGTAACGCGTAATGATGCTTCACGGCAGACAGCAAAAGCTTCTGGTAATAATGCATCTAAGCTTTCACCATTTTGGTGCCGTGCCTTAAATTCTTCGGTTTTTTGTTGTAATTGCTCATCAGACAGGGCTTGTACTTGAGCCTCTTGTGCGTTGATCTTGCTGACCACTTTGCGCATGCGCTTGAGTTCACGGTCATTTTTGGTGCCAACGACACTGCCTATAATCTTTGATAACATAATTTTTTGACCTATGGAAATATTCGATAATTAGTGCGCATTAGCCAACGCTTAGCTTGCCGCTTTGTCATCATCCGGCTAAGTACTATCCAATTCAAGTTACTATCCAATTTAAGATAGTTTAATAAAGGATCGCCTAATGAAGTATCGCCCAATTAAGTGTGACGTCATTATATATGGTTATGACGCCGATGGATACAAGGGCAGTTAGTAGATATTTGCCGACGTAAAAACACAGTAGGACGTGTTAAAATAGGGCTTATAAGCTTAGATTATTTAAGCAAATTATTTGAGAAAGATAAAAGCGATATAAGAGACCCTGCATGCCAGTCAAACCTTTTGCTCAAACCAATAAGACCATAAAATCGACTTCAAAAAACACTTCAAAATCTGTGCCAGCGTCATCTGACTCATTGGTCATAGGCGATGCCGTTTATCATTTGGCAGACCATACGCCGATGATGGTGCAATATCTGACCATGAAAGCCAACTATCCACAAGCATTATTGCTATACCGTATGGGCGATTTTTATGAGCTGTTTTTTGATGATGCCAAGCGCGCTTCGCAGATATTGGATATCACTCTCACTCGTCGTGGTACAGATAAAGCTGGTAATACCATTGCCATGGCAGGCGTACCCTTTCATGCGGCCGACAGCTATATGGCAAGGCTGATTGCGGCTGGGCAAACGGTGGTTGTCTGCGAGCAAATTGACGAATCAGCCACTGGCACTGACAATGCAAATAACTCGTCTAATGCTCCGACGATGGGCGATAAGCAAAAAAAAGATAAAAGTAAATCAGCGGCTGGCAGTATTATGCGCCGTGAAGTGGTCAAGACATTAACTGCTGGAACGATTACTGATGATGCACTCATTGCGCCCAATCACACCCCGACTGTGGTCGCTATTGATATCTTGATTCCTAAAGCAAACAGTAAACAACCCTTACAAGCAGCTATCAGCCAAATGGATTTAGCCGCTGGGACTTTAACCACGCAAACGCTTAGTGCTAGCTACAATAACAGCCATGATGATATTGAAGCCTTACAAACGCAAATGCTGACGGTATTGGCACGCTTTGCCCCTAGTGAATGTATCATTAGCGAAGCGCTCGGTGACAGTCGTGGTGATATTGGTGAAGGCTGGTTGCTATGGCTACGTCAAAGTTTGGACTGCCCTATTATCGAAGTGGCTGCCAACGACTTTCACCGTGACCATGCCAGCACGACTTTGTGCCAACAGTTTGAGGTGCAACGTCTCGATGGCTTAGGGATTAGCAATGCGCCACTGGCTCAATCTAGCTGTGCGGCGCTTATTCATTACGCACGGCAAACTCAGCAACGTCATGTGCCACAAGTCAATCAGCTTATCGTCGAATATAGCGACGACTATTTAATTATCGATGCTAATAGCCAGCAAAACCTTGAGCTATTTACCCCTGTTAGTAGTAACGGCACTTCATTAATATCTGTCCTCAATCATTGTCAAACGCCAATGGGGCGACGCTTACTCGTGCAACAAATGAAGCGCCCACTGCGTCAGCATGAGCGTATTAATTTGCGCTTAGATGCGATAGCCAGTCTTTTGCAGACCGACAAGCACTCAACGCCGACTGAACAAAATTTAGAAAGCGGCTCATTAGTGCAAAACCTACGCGAAACGCTCAATGCCATCGGTGATATCGAACGCATCAGTAGCCGTATCGGATTGATGAGTGCTAAGCCTCGCGACTTGCGCAAACTTGTCGACGGTATTTCTAGTAGCGCTCAGCTCACGACTTTACTGACGGACTCAGGTATTAGCCATGAGCATACTGGCTTATTACCAATGCTGATGCAGCAATTGCCAGCCCAGCTACCTGCTATACAATCCGTAGCCGAGCTAATCGAGCGCGCTATTATTATAGAACCACCTGCCCATATTCGTGATGGCGGCATGCTAGCAGCTGGTTACGATGATGAATTTGATCGTTTGACGCATCTCCATGACAATATCCAAACGACATTAGATGAGATGCTAGAGCGTGCGCGTCAAGATAACCAATTGCCTAGCCTCAAAGTTGGCTTTAATAAGGTCAGCGGCTTTTATTTTGAGCTGCCTAAAATGCAGGCAAAAAATGCTCCTGCGCACTTTATCAGACGACAAACGCTTAAAAGTAGCGAGCGCTTTATCACTGATGAGCTAAAAACGGTTGAAACTGAATATCTAAGCGCACAAAGTTTAGCTCTAACTCGTGAAAAGCAGCTATATAATGAACTGTTAACTATTTTAAACAGCCATTTAGCCGAATTACAACAGCTAAGCACAGCGATTGCACAAATAGACGTACTTAGTAATTGGGCACAGCTCGCTATAACTTATCACTGGCAACGACCATCGATGAGTAACGAGTCGAAGAATAAAGACAGCTCAATGACTGGCATTCAAACCAGTATTGATATCAAAGCAGGTCGTCATGTCGTTGTCGAAGCTGCACTAAATCCAGTCAATGCTGGTAATATCGTTAATCAAAACAGCACTGCCAAACATAGCAGTCATTTTGTTGCCAATGATTGTGCATTAGGCAGTGATGCAAATCTTGAGCGATTATTAATGATTACCGGTCCTAATATGGGTGGTAAATCGACCTATATGCGCCAAACGGCATTGATTGTCCTGCTTGCACATTGCGGTAGCTTTGTCCCAGCAGCTAGTGCTTATATTGGCGATATTGACCGCATCTTTACTCGTATTGGCTCGGCCGATGACTTGGCGGGCGGCAAATCAACCTTTATGGTTGAGATGATTGAAACCGCTAATATTCTCAATCAAGCGACCAATAAATCGCTGGTGCTAATGGATGAAGTCGGACGCGGCACGGCAACCACTGATGGATTGGCAATCGCCCATGCTTGCGTCAATCGACTGGTCGAGATTGGCTGCCTGACATTATTTGCCACCCATTATTTTGAACTGACAAAATTGGCAGAAAGTACCAATAATATTCACAGCAGCATTCGCAATGTCCATGTTGCCGCCAGTGAAATCGATGGTCAACTGCTGCTACTGCATCAAATCCGTGAGGGCGCAGCAAGCTCTAGCTTTGGATTACATGTGGCGAAAATGGCAGGGATTCCTACCCAAGTGATTAATGATGCCAAGCGTTATTTAGTAGATAACTTAAAGATAGATAGTCTTAAAGAGGATAACGACAAAGTTATAATTGATAAAGTTGATGACAAAAATGACTTAGCTAAGTCATTAAAGGATAAAAGCTCACCCGCTCAACCTAGCTGGACAGAGAAAGTAAATTCAATGAATGTTAAAGAAAATCAAAGTATAATTAACATTCCACAGCAAAATCAATTGTTTAGCTTACAAGATGAACTAAGTGCAATTGATCCTGACAGTCTAACACCCAAGCAAGCGCACGATTTACTGTATCATCTGAAGAAAATCATTAGTCATTAAAGGGATTTGTCAAATAGGCGTAAAAGCGTTAAAATACGCCTTATTTCAAACCATTCTATTTAGCCTTAAGCCAATAACAGGTAGACAGTACTATGACCTTTGTCGTTACAGAGAACTGCATTCTTTGCAAATATACCGACTGTGTGGAAGTCTGTCCTGTGGACTGCTTTTATGAAGGACCGAACTTCCTCGTCATTGACCCTGATGAGTGCATTGACTGCGCGCTATGCGAGCCTGAATGTCCTGCCAATGCTATCTTCTCAGAAGATGAAGTACCCAAAGGCCAAGAGCAATTTACCCAGCTGAATGAAGAGCTGGCGCAAAAATGGCCAAACATCACCGAGATGAAAGGGCAATTGCCAGAAGCTGAAAAGTGGGATGGGGTGGAAGGTAAGATCCAGTATTTAGAGAAGTAGCTGGCTCTTTATAACTGCTCAATATATTGAGGTAATAAAAAAACCACCTAATGGCCATTAAATATAAAGGGCTGATAGGTGGTTTTTTTATTGAACAGCAATAAATCTACAGACTAGCGTCATAACTACATGAATTAGGTAAATAAAGAGCCTCTATATTACTCCTACAACTCCATGAGCCAGCACTGGTATGTAGCCATTTTATTTTTTTGCCTGCCAATCTTGGGTTCACTTGTGTCGATACAGTACCGGTGATACTGGTGGTTAATACCAGCGGATTAGTAATTTGCGCTACGCCCATGTTATTGGGTAAAACCACCCCTACTTGTGAGCTACCTACTATCAAATTAGACCCTGATGCGCGTGGATCACACTCATCAGTACCTAGTCCAATCACTGTTCTACCTATTTGTATACATTCTTCTACCGTTAGCCTTAATTGCCCTAACTCATTAATTACTCTCGTCGCTTGGGTTTTACCGATATAAATTTGATACTGAGGAATAGCAATCGCCGCTAATATACCTATAATAGCGACAACGATCATTAGCTCAATCAGTGTAAAGCCAGTTTGGGTCAGCAAGTGACGATTTTGAGTCGTTTTAATAGTAGTCATAACGTTTATATCAAGTTATCAATGTTAACCTAATAGTGCACACGGTATGCCATTAGTAAATTTACATTAAAAAAGCCATACGTCATGTTTGGCTTTTTTTGGTAAAATAATAGCAGCGTTAACGATAAAGCTTAGCGATTCAAATACTCATATATCTTCGTTTTGACATTATGATCTACGCCCGTATCTGGCGTGCCGTTACTCAATAACGCCACCACACTACCACGCTCATCTATCGCAACTAAGGTTGATAACCCTAATAAACTACCATCTCGATAATAAACAGTGGCAGATTGCGAATTTGGTTGATAAGGGAGCATCGCATAACCATAACATTCCTCTGTTATATCGCGACCATTACAGACTACGTCATTATCCAGTGACATAATATTGGGATCAAGCTTGGCTGCCATGACATGTACTTGTTTGGCTAAGTCTATCGCATTACCCGAAAGTCCTGCTGCTGATGCTAATCCATCATAATCAAAAGCAGTATAGATATCGGCATAACCCGTCAGTCCCGTCTCGACATAGTTATAGGTTACCTCATCGCTCATAGCGCTGTTTGAGACAAACTGAATACGACTATCAGCAAAGTTATATTGCTTTTTAATCACATCTTTATAGGATTTGTCCTCATTTAGTCGACTAATCACCTCACCTAGTAGGCAATAGCCTAAATTGGAATAGCTGGTCTTGCTATCAGGATCAAAACCTAACTGTATATCATTCAGACCATTTAAATTATTAGGACAAATGTCTTTGCCAATACCAAACATATCCTGACCAAATACACTATAGCGGTTAAAGCCTGCACGGTGTGATAATAACTGACGGATGGTAATTTCGCTGATACGCGCATCTTTTGGCGTATCAATCTCAGGTAAGAGGCTCGACAGCGTGGTATCTAGCGTCAGTTTATCCGCTTTGATTAGGTTTAAAATGGCATCTGCTGTCCATAATTTAGTAACACTAGCATAGCGAAAACGTGTCTGCTCGGTGACGCTATCCGATAGCAGCGGATAGTCGCCCACATAGCCATTTTCACAATGATGCAGTGTGCCATTTGGGTCAATATAAGCAATTTGATTGGCGGGCGCGTTATTATTTTTGGTTTGGTGTTTGAGGATGTCGGCAAGCCATGATGGGCTATCGTTACTACAGCTGATATTAGTAAGCGACAACTGAGCGCGAATAGGATAACTTCTAACCCATAACTTATTACGTGCTAACGAGTTACCATAATAGTAACCAATAATAATAGCAATAAGTACAATAACAATAACAATAACAATATCTGTCAATTTAATTTTTTGAAACATTAGGTTATGTCATCTTAATAATTAGATTCTTAAAGTAAAATAGGATTTTTAGATTCATTGATAAGCTATTAAAAAAACCACAAAAAAAGCCAAGTATACACTTGGCTTTTTTATAGCGAATTTTTAAAAATAATTATTTATATTAGAATGCTGTTAGAGTACCACCTGTAGTACAACCATTAGGAGCATATTTAGCTTCAACATTCGTATCACATGACCAGCTACCAGATGTACTACGTGACCAAACTAATAACTTAGGAGTTTCACCTTTTAAGTTAGCAGAGGCATTATTACCAAATTTACCTTGGATTTTTGCGCTACCATCTGTATTAATATTAACTTTTGGAGTTGCTGCCTTAGCACCTTCAGCTGTTTCTCCACCAACTGCAGCACCCAATAAATTGGAAGCTGTTAATCCTAAATCGGCAGCCGTACAGTTACCAGCAGCTGAACCAGTTTCTTTACCAGAGTTTACACAGTCTTCTACTGCTGTTTTAATAGCACCAGTTTCGCCCATTACACGGCTAACTTGTGATTTAGTAATATAGTTCTGATACTGAGGAATAGCGATCGCAGCTAGAATACCGATAATAGCAACAACGATCATTAGTTCGATTAAGGTAAAACCTTTTTGAGCAGTGTTCATAAGAACTCCTTTTGGGGTATATAAAGATAAGTGGCTATTATTGATACAGCCGCATTTTATCTTTAGGGATATAATATATTTCTCTTATTATAATTGATGCATATAGCGTGCCAAAATTATAAGTATAACTATGATTATTGTTTATTAATTGATAGATCACACGATTTATAGAGCAATAAGCATTTGACTCAATTTTCTACAATAGCTAATGTTACGCTTAACTTACCAAAAATTGTCAATGTACCTATTATCGTTAGTAAATAGTTAACTACGCTGACAATAATTGTCAGAATTTAGGGGGAGTTTCTAATCATTCCACTTATTATCAGTACCACAAACACTACCACGGCATTTATTATTTTGATAATTTAGGCTTAGTGTTCCATCAGTTACCATTTGGGTATTAGCTTTTGGGGTAGCAGTAATTACCCACTCGGAGGTGAGTGGATTGGGAGTAAAGGTAATCGCATATAACGCATTACCTTGTTTAGGAAAGTCCCCGCCCAGACCTGTAGTTAGGGCATTACTATACGTACCTTGTGCCAATTTGCGGCTTTCAATTTGGGAAGCAATATTGTGCATCTCACTCATCATATCGGTACGTTTGGATTTGATGACGTATTGTTGATAACTTGGATAAGCGATAGCAGCCAATATACCGATGATAGCGACGACTATCATCAGCTCCATCAATGTAAAACCATGATGATTGGCAGACTTATGCTTAACTAACTCACATTTATTAAAATTTACTATCATCACCAAGTTTCCTCATTCGCACCGCAATTGGCATCAGCAATCGCTATCGTATTGGTTTTATGTTGACAGCGTGTACCACTGCTGCTTAGCATGATAGTGCTAGCATTTTTGGTAATGCCTGCAGGATTGGGTACGGCAAGCATCTTCCATGACCTGCCAGTGATGGTATCAACGGTTGCGGCAATGGCAGGGGTCAGCGAGTTACCCGTATCAATGCCATCGACTAGGGTAATCTGATAACGGTAATTGGTAGCATCGCTACCATCGGGGACATAGATAATTTTGTTAGCGGCGTCTGCATAGCCATAAGTTACCGTGCCATCACTGGCGATAGACTGTTGTGGCTGAAACCCTTGATAGGTCAATGCCGAGGCACGCCAGCGCTCCATCTGCAATTGCAGCTGCATCATCTTGGCTTGGGTTTCATGCTCAGCATTCATAACAGCATAGCGCCGATAGCTTGGCACAGCGATAGCGGCTAAGATGCTAATAATAGAAATCACCACCATCAGCTCTATTAAAGTAAAACCACAGATACCGCTACGCACGGGCGCACTTATCGTCTGTCTCATATACGGCATCCTCTACCAACGTCTTATAATATACTGATGAGTAGCACTCTTAAACCTATGCTGATAACGATGCACGGTTACTGTTTTTGCTGATACCATGCTTTTGGCTGCAATGTATAGCGTTCATTGAAGAGATACTCAGCAGCGCTACCATCACCACCTACCAAGGTAGGTCGTTTACCCACATCTTCACCCGGATATAAATCTTTAATATTGCTGTCGTTTTTAACGCTACCCGTGCCGTCTGAACCATAACCTGCGCGTTTGGCAGCTTCTATACGGTCAGTAATGCTGGTCGTTCCAATCAGCACTTTTATATCGGTACTGTCTTTATTATATGCACCAAGAGTCAGCTCTTGGATACCTTGGCCAGCGGGGATATACCCACCAGTACCTGTTACTGAAGTATCTTCCATGCAGATACCATAAGGTAGACAGTACATCTGACGCTCTGAGCCACCTGAAATCTTAGCCGCACAACTAGCGACTGTGCCATACTGCTTGTCAGGATTATAGACAGTGGTATATAACAAGTTATTGACGACCACACTATCACCAACACCTTTATTATATCGAACATTATTATAGCCATCGAAACGGGTCAGCGGATAGTACCAGCCGTGCTTGGTACCTGCAATCATCTCTGCCTTTGCACCTTTCTTCTTAGATTCGTTAGCAACACTACCAAGCGCAGTAGCTAAATTGGTCAGTTTACTTTCAGTCAAATCTTTGACAGTGGCATCAAAGTCACTTTTAAATACGTCCTCACCCGTAATATCGGTATCGATAATACCGTAGACACGATTAGCATAACTGTTATCGTTACGCAATACTGATAATGGCGCACTACGGTTGCCTGAGATGACGTTGACCATCCCAAATAGTTTGCCGTTATTAGCAATCGTCTGATCACTTATACCTTCATTACGATAAAAGCTAACTATAGGGCGTTCGTAGAAACGATAGGCAAGCTTACTGTCACTAGTAGGTGCAACATTAAGTATGCGTGTGATCTGTTTGTTTGAAAATTTAGCTACTGCATTAAAACCAAATTTAGCTGGGCGCGCATTTTGAAAATCCGCTCGGAATACCTGACCGCCTAAGTCAGCAGCGTACAGGTGATCCATCAAACCATCATTATCGCGGTCTAATACGGTAATCTCGCCAACGACACTATGAATCATATTAGGCGTCTTTTTATATCCGCTAATACTAGGCTGCGCACTACTACTGGTAGACCATATTAAAAAGCCTGTTTTAGCATCAACCATATAGATCGCATTACCACGAGCAGGCTCTTCAGTAGTCGCCGCATAGTCATCATTTTCATATTTCATGTCATAGCCACCACCAAATACCAATACATCAATCGGCTCATCGTCTTTATTTAAACGAACCTTTGCGGCGGTGGGCTTACTCCAAATACGACCCAAGCGCTCGAAGTTTATATTGTTTGTGGTGTTGTTGCGCCCTTCTGGGTTAAAAGTAAACAATACCTTCGGATTAGACTTATCAGTTATATCAAGGCCGTAGAATGCCTCGCCACCCATACGCAGACCGCCATAAGCGAACATACCTTTGCCAGTTGAGGTATCAACGGTAACTTTTTTAACAGTAGATTCTAAATCATAATCATAGTCAGTCATCACCAGCCACGGTGCATCAACCCCAAAGTAGGGTTCACCAGCTTTATCTTTAATTGAATCATCAACCAAGGCTTCTGGTTGCTCTTTAAACATAATTTTAGGAATAATAGCGACTTCTTCTTTACCATCATCAGCATCAACTATATGCAAAGCGCCATCCATAGAGCCAAACAACACATAGTCATCACGAGTGTCGGTAATACGGCCATTGTCATCTAGAGTTGAGCTATACGATATGGCTGCAGGCTTTGAGTGTACAACCCCGCCTAAGACTTTGGTCGCCCTAATTGGCTTAGTCAATATTAATTGTTCAACGGGTGTTTCGTCACCATAATTGGTTAGTACGACCTCAAATCCTAAAAAGCTAAGCAGCCGACGCTTATTAAGCTGCGTATAAGTGTCAGTATCCACCAATAGATTAAACCCTTGCGGCTTACCACTGCTATTTACGCTTAGTTTACGCAAGGTCGGCGAATGATTACTAATTGAGCTATAATCCTCGACATATAAGCTACGTACACTACCAAGACCTGAATTTGGCGCACGCAACTGAGCATAAACGCCACCCGCTGCAATATTATTGTTGGCGGCACTTCCTTCTACTGTAAAGTTGACCGTTTGCCATAAATCTTGAGTGTTTTCATTCAGATTACCAGCAACATCTTTATATAGCGGCTGATTACTACCTTTTCCGAACAATGTGCCTTTATCAAGATCATACTTTTTTAGGTTGCCTTTCCAAATAGTCGCCCCTGAATTGATATCGGGGTCTAACATTGGTAAATAGGCATATGGTAGCTGATTAGCAGCACGATAAGGATCGTCGGGAATGGTAATGGTACCTGAAGGCGCGGTATTTATTATCTGTACAAGGCCCGAGGCAAAGTCAACAATACTGGCTGCAATATCTGATGATTCCTCAGTATAATAGAAGCCACCATCACCAAAGGTCTTGACCTCATTATCACCTTTACGCTCACCAAGCTTACATAAGTTACGAGTATCTTGGTTTGCAGTACCACTATTACAGTCAACCACTGCTTTTGATTCACCATTGATGATGATTTCACGCGTGCCGGTCAGCCCAGCGAAGTCTTTACCAAAGCCTACTGTCGCGGTTTTGATCGGTAGGCTTTTTGGGTTATTAACAGGATTGCGTAGCAGAGCCGCATAATCAGCCATACAGCCCCATGCACCTTCAGAATTGCCCCCTGATAAACCATTACAGCTATTCACTGATAAAGCTGGGGAATACGATAATGATTTATTCATCAAAGCTTTTGCTCTAGCATTAGTACTTCTATTAGGCTCACCATCAGTCAACAGATAAATACCATTACCGCTACACTCCTTATCACTTAAAGGAGAGTCATAGGTTTGATTACCTATGGCCGGTGTAGCTGATTTTTTTGCAGCATTTACAGAATATTCCATGCCACTATATTTTTTATAACTTGATGAGACCCAAGTTGTCGTTCCCATCATATAAGCACCGGATTCCGCTAGTGCATGGGCTGTTGGTGTCCAACTAACTGGTTGTAAACCTGGAATACTATTAATCAAATCTACGCGCTGCTCAGGAATCAACGCTCTAGTTGGTACTAAAACCCTACCTAAGTCAACGCTTCCACTAGGACTAAAGTTACCTAAGCCTACTTCATAATCGTCTGATAAGGAACCAGTAGCTTTTAAGTTGTCATTGTTGTCATAGATGTCATCTGCCAATAACTCAATAAGGGCTATTTGTAGACGCACCATCCTAGAGTAACGTATCTGACTGTTAGACTCACACCCTATAGGTGTAAAGATAATATTCGCTTGGACATTATCTTTATCTTGAATGAGGACTTCTTTGCCATCCTCATCTTTATAAACCGCACCAGTGGCTGTAAGCTTTTTCTTACGCTTGTAAACAACAGCTTTTATTTTATCAACTTGTTTCTCTCTCTCCGTACAACTAGCGCTCCAACTGTTTCCATAGTCATCTCTAATACTTCTTTTGTCCATACTGCCTGAGGTATCAAGCATCATAAAAACAGTTGCTGTACCGGGCTTGGCCGCTGTATAAATCTCTAGATCTCCAATAGGCTTTCTACCGGTAGTACTATTAGCCTGAACCAACGTACCAGTCAGACTCACTATCACTGCGGCAGCTAAAGCTTTAATAGGCCATGACTGTCGGTTAAACCTCTTGTTTTTTACATGTTTCATGACCTATTCCTTATACTTATTAATGCGGTTGTTTAACCATACTATAATATTGCTACAAACCTAAACTAACAATAATTTATCAACTCGATGGCAACGTACAAAGTAGAACACTACCTTTACCAAAATCAACACATTTGGTACGCAGTGATAAGTTTTCGACGTTGGCTTGCTCATATAGTACTGTGCTAGGAACACCCGCTTTTGACATACAACCACCAATAGTATCAGTACTTTTACTCGTCGCCGCGGTCACTCTACTGGTTTGCTCAAAGCAGTTTTTGTTACCTACTTTTGCATCTGCATAGGCGGGTAGGATAGAGGTATTATTAATATCAAAAGTATAAGCTTGACTTGAAATCGTACCGCTGTCTTGTCCAATCGTATAGCTACCAAAAGCTTCATTATCTGCATCAGGCGGTGTCAGAGTAATATTAACCTGAGTCATACTTGTATTACGGTTACTGGCGTAGTCGTCTTTACTCGACGTATTACAATAACCGTTACCATCACCTAATATATTACTGCCATCAGGTAATAATATCGTGGTTCTATTGATATCAAAAAACCGATCTCGCGGACGAAAACAAAAGACATACTCATGGTTGGTGCTGTTGGTATCTAATACAAAGTGCCCAAATGGACCTGAGCGTGACATCATAGCTTGATAGATGTCAGAGTCACTACTACCGTTGATACTTTGTTCTATACTTTGATTGGCATTGTCCGCTGACTGTAGTAGCAAGGCATTAATCTGATCGCTAGTGGCGAGCTTTAGATCAGTGGTACTTTGTTTAACCGCGATAACACCCGCTAATATAATCAAAACCAAAAACAGCAATACCACTATCAACACAGCACCTTGTTGAGTTGATGGGTAAGTGGCTGGGTATTTATACTGTGGATGATTTGACATATAGCCCTCTTTTTATAGTGACGCACTATCTATTGATTAATACTATGGCGTAACTGGTGACACAGCAGTCACTGACATGACACGAGCGTTACGTAATAAGACAGTTGACTCATAACTACGGCGATAGTATTTGCCAGTAGTGGTATCTGTTTTTAAATTCTGCGCTACCCCGAGCACGTTAAATTCAGTTTTATCTGCATCTGCTATCAGGGGTGTAGTACTACGCACGATAACACCTAGCTTAACCGTAGTAATTGCAGGCTTGTCTGTCAGCTCTAAGTAGGTCTTGGCGGGTAAGTAGCTCAGCTGACTAATATCAGTCAGAGTCCCTAACAGCACTTGAAACTGATCGATAGCGCCTATTATTACTTCACCATTCCCATTAAAAGGGGTGGTGACGTTACCCTCGTCGTCGATACGACCGGCATCACAAGCCAGTACTAAGTCTTGTAATCCCGTGCCAGCCGTAGCACCAGTATCCAAACGTACAAAATAACGCTCAACGACCCAATCACTACTACCAGCAGCGATACCTTTGCCTTTACAGTCATATAAAGTATTGGGCGTGATATTCTTATATTGAATAGTTAATTGGTCACTATTGATACCTGTTATATTTGAGGGACCTGCCCATCCTGTAGTGCCATTACTTTTGGTGAAATATTTGCTATCTGTGGTATTACTAGCGCCCAAATTAGTGGTGGTTAATACGATGCCACCATGATTGGTTGTATCATTAATACTACTCTCAAGGTTACCCAAATTGGCAATACGAATATGATCATCAAGAGATTGCAAGGCAAAGATAGTACTGTCCTGCACTTCGGATGCACTCTGCTGCACAGTAACTGTACGCACATTTATCATATAAACTTGTATCACTGCTGCTGATATCAGCAAACCTAATACCAGTGAGATCATCAGCTCAATGAGGGTAAAGCCAGATGAGTGAACGCGATTGCTAGGAGTATAATAGCGATTCATCAATAAGCCTCCGATATGATACAGTGATTGCCTGTTTTATAAATGCCATTCGTATTCGCACAAGCTTGTTTATCTGTATCATCTAACAGTGCTTTAGTATCATTCCATGCGGTGATAATACACATCTGCTGCTGGATCGACTGTACTGTTGTACCAGGACAAGTCGTAATCGCAAGATTAATTTCTTCATCAGCTACCATTTTTTTGATCATCAATGCGTCTCGAGCAGCAAGCTGATGCATACTGCACGACTGTTCTGGTACTTTTTTGCCCTTAACCGTTTTAAATCCTGTCGATAAGCAATTATCGCCTGTAGCAAGAACGCTTATTACCTTAGTATCTGTAACAACAGTACCATCATCTTTGATTTTTTTACTAGAAACAGTAACTGTATCAGTCGCTGAGCTACTGATAACTGCTTGTATAGTTGGTACAGCTGTGGCATCGCTTGATGAGGCAGCAGTGAAAGCTGTGCCGCTACCTGTGACGTAGGCTTCAGGATAAGCACGCATCACTTCTGCTAAATTACGTATAATCGTCAGCGATTTGGTACGCACTAAGCTCTCATCAGTTGCACTGATGGCTTTAACCTGTAGGGCACTAAAGCCTAATACTGCGACGGATAATAATAAGACGGCAACCAGCACTTCAACTAGACCTACTCCCTGTTGATGCATTTCGTTTTTCATTAACACGCCCCTCCTGACTTAATGCTGATATTGGCAAGCTTACTAATACTCACCTGTCGTGGTGTTGCAGCAGCATTCTCATCACAAATGGTGTAGGTAGTTGACTCAACACGCTTACTCGGTTCGAAGGTAATAGGATTTTTAGACTCGGAGTCGGTGATAGTACTTTTAGCGCTATAGCTATGGCTTGAAATATTTGCGATACTAATACTTCCTGTATTTGTACCATTATTATTATATGTAAAAGTAAGATTTTGACGACGAATAATACTCTCAACTTTAGCCTCTTTTAAAGCATTGGCCAATGTAGCCGTAGTTGACTTCACTCTTTGATTAGCAAGCTGGTTACTGATGTTAGGCGCAGCGATACTTACAATAATGGCAAGCACGGCAATCGTTACCATCAGCTCAATCAGGGTAAACCCTGAGCTGGTCATTCGTAATTGTTGTGGTAGATTGTTCGCAGATGCGTTCACATCAAATCCCTATTTATAACTGCCAGCGTTTCTAACTAGAGCTAGATTCACATTAGCAATGAACACCTAATATTTAAGCAAGCTGTCACTGAATATTGTTGATATATTCAACAATAAATATGCAATTTTTGTTCCATAAAGTGTATTAGCTATCCAGCTTAAACCCTTATCTTTGACCTGTTTACAGAAAAAGCTACTTAACGATTGCAACATGCATAGATGTAAGACGTCTAATTATTGGATAATATAACGTTAAGGTAACATATTAGCAACATAATAGTAATTGAGTGTAAACAACATTAGGAGCTATGACTGGCTACCATGCGCCAAAGCATAGGCAGAAAGGTGATATTTATTATGGGTTTGAGGGTTGGTCGTCATTGCTGTTTCAGAAGAGAGCGATAGTGAACGCCCCAATGCTTGCAAACTAGCGCCTGTGGTTGCAACATCATCGAATAATAGCAAGCGTTTAACAGGAGGTTGCTCGATTAAAGCAAAGGCATTGTTTAAATTACTTAAGCGCTCTGCACGTGTGAGTCCTTGCTGACTGACAGTGTCGTCAATACGCTCGACACCTTGCCACAAAGGAATCTGCCAATGCTTAGATAGTTGCGCGGTCAAAATACTAACAGGATCAAAGCCGCGTTTGATAAGCCGCTGGTTAGTGGTCGGCATAGCAACAATTATACTATTATCATAATGGCAGCCATGAGGGCGTGGTAATTGTCGTATTGCATACAGCAACAACGGCAACTTGGTCATGTCCTCATGATGCTTAAAGGCTCTGATAGCTTGGCGTATCGGATAGTCATAATAGGTCGCTGCTTGAATCGTTAGCGTCGTACCGGCAGCGATATCGACTTCAAATGGCTTGGGCAACCACGCAATACTGTTATGGCAGCTGGGACATAGCAGTCCGCTACCAAAACGGCTACTTAGTTGCTGTCGTATTTTAGCAAAGAGCGAAAGGTGATTTAATAAAGTGTGCGATGGGGTTTGAGCTAATAGCTTATTAGCATTTGATAGAGAGAGACTTTGTAAGTGCTGCAATTGTGGCGTACTGCGATAAACACGGCATAACTGGCAGCGTATGTCTACATACTCTGCCAGCCATAGTCCGGCTTGGTAAGGCGCTAAGCCTACGCGGCGCATAACTTACTGTCGATATGCGCGCTGATATTAGAAACCTTTCCAGTCATTAAGTACGATACCAAAACCAATCGAGGTATTTTCATGGTTATAATCGACGATGGATTCGCCATAGCCTTGAAACAGCTGCACAAAACCATTGACGTTTTCCGTTAATGGATAAGTGTAGTCGATTTGCGCGGCGCCTTTATTGGTGCCTGGATTGTAGCGCAAAGTACCGCTCAGGCTTTGCTGCTTAGGTAAATCATATAAGAACTTGATATCGCCATAGCCCATGTAATCTTCGATATCTGGATTGTCATCACTGTCACTACTTTCGTTATTGACTCGCGCCCATAGTCGCGGTATGACTGATAACTTGCCCCACTCTGCCCCTGCCATTAGATAAGCACGGTTCCATGAGCGTGATAATGGATCATCTTGACCATTTGAGTGGTGAATAGCACCTGCTCCCAGCATGCGGAGTCGTCCACCAAAAGGCAAATTTGCCGTCACAGGCTGTGTCAAAAATATTTCAGGCTGATAATCGGTGGCGCGAAATGGTCGTGAGTTATCTTCATTATAGACCTGCCAATGCGACTCTTGGGTATAACCAAACCACAAGTCAGCATTGGTATCAAACAAGTCTTCTGCAACCTTGGTCTTTAAAGACAACTGAAACTTTAGATCCGTATTACGAGTTTCATTAGAAGTAAAAGGCTTGGGGTCCTGCGATGGCGTACTTGGATTTAAATTGGGATCAAAGGTATAAAACAATGGCATGACATAGGTCGGTCGATAAGGTCTGACTGTCCACTTTCCACGTTCACTGTTTTTATCAAGATCATAGGCTAAGCTTAGCGGCGTATATTTTTCAATATCCGCTTGAGTCACGCCGACATTTTCTAATACCTCTGCTTCTCTTTGCGTCAGTCCAACGGTATCTAAATTTTCAGTCGCAGCTGGCTGATTCGCCCCTACACTATTCACAGTGCTATTTGAAGTACCCTTGCCAGTAATTGTGCTCGTTTCTTCTGCCAGTACTACTTGTGGATTACCCGAAATAGTACTTTGAAAAGTCTTTGCCAAATCTACTGGCTGTTTGCTTGTGACATAACTTGGCGTCTTGCCTTGTTCTGCAACCTTATCGAAGCAGGCCAAACGGGCGGTACTAGTCTGTACTTGCGCACACTCAAAAAATAACGTTGCTTGTTGGGCAACAAACTCTTTACTTACTACTTTACGAGTTTGAACAGCGGTATTCGCATTTATGGACGGCTCATCAGCACCCTGTGACAGCTCATACTCTTCATATTCAAACGCCGCTTCTGGTAATGGCAACTCATTATAAGTCTGAGCCTTATTAGCAGCCTGTGCCTGTACCGTTAAGCAAGTGAGCGCTATCCCAACAGCGATATTTAGATACTGCTTAGTGGTTTGAGGTATGTTATATTTTTGCGCACTGAGAAGGCTTAAAGACTGGCGCTGCGGAGTAATATTGGAAAACATAAGTATCCTTTATTCAACTGATCATTATTGTCAGTAGAATATATGAGATGATTGATATAACCATTAGCGTCGGCGCTAAACTGGCATAAAAAATCAATATAACTTGGAGATAAAGGGTTGCTATTACGCTGAATAAGGTGCGTTTAGCAATGTTGCTTTATTGTAATGAAAATGTACACAGTATACTAGCATTATCGCTGAACAGTACAAAGGTAAATGGCACGAAGGCAAATGGGCATAAGTAACACAAAACCAAGAGCTTAGCCAAAGACCTATAAAGTATATTAGAGGAATAAAAGAAGCCAATATACTGTCATCACAGTATATTGGCTTCTTTGTATTAAGGATCTTAAAAGGATAAAGCTAAGCGTTATTCGATTTCAATCACTTATTCAACGCCGTCAACGTCTCCTCAAACTTTGGACGATCAGTTTCACCAACCTGTTGACCCACTAATTGACCCTCTACATAATATAGCAGTGCTGGCGGGCCAAATAACTTATAGCGCGCTAAGATGGCTTTAGAGTCTTCAGTGGTTTCGGTAATATCAAGTCTGACCAACTGCCAATCTTGCATTTGTGCTGGACGGCTATGGAATAAGTTTTTATCCATAATACGGCACTCAATACACCATTCAGCGGTAACATCAACGATGACTTTAGGGTTGGCAGCAATAATAGTATCTAACTCTGCTAGTGTCGTAATGTTTTCATCTGTCGCGCCGTTATTGCCTGCTGGCTGACCATTTATCGATTGATTACCTATAGATTGAATAGACATCGGTGCAGCGCTTAATGATGCTAGTGGATGTAAGCTATCATCATTACCTAATGCCGCACCAATAATCAAACAAGCCGCCCAGATACCAGCTAGCAAACCAATGGCTTGGGTCAGCATGCGACCTTTACCCAACCAGCTCCATGCCCATGTCGCCACGACCATAAACCATAATGCCCATACCAGCAGCATCACCGGTGAAATAAAGACACGTTCAATAAGCAATAACGCGACTGCAAATAATAGTAAAGCAAAACCTTGCTTGACCCAGTTCATCCACTCGCCAGCTTTTGGCATAATTTTTCCTTGAGTTGCCCCAATTAAAATAAGCGGCGCGGACAAACCAAAACCCAGCATAAATAAAGCAGCAAAGCCGAGCAGCGGACTACCAATCGTCGACACCGCAAGCAATGCACCAAATAATGGCGCGGACACACAAGGTGATACCACTAGTGCTGATAAAAATCCAGCCACTAAGCTACCACCAGTACTACCTAGTTTACTATCACCGGCTTGGCTCAAGCCTTGCATTTTACTACTGATCGCTCGTGGCAAACGGATACTAAAGACGCCCAGCATATACAGCGCTAATAGCACAAATACTATGGCAAAGCTGATTAGAATAATTGGATTTTGCAACCAACCAATGATACCTAGCGACTCACCAAATACCGCAATTAACGCACCCAAGATACCGTAGGCAGTTGCGACACCTATCGCATAACTGGTGGTTAAAATAACGCCACGTTTAACCGTTGGATTTTGCTCACGGGCGACGATATTGGCAACAATCGGCAGCATCGGTAGTACGCATGGCGTCAGTGCTAAGCCCAAACCGGCTAAAAACAATAAGCCCAATGCCAACCAAGGGTGAGAGGCCAAACCAAATGGATCGCTTTCTACTAAATCATTAGCGGCAGCAGCATCACTGTTAGTAATAGTAGCATCACCGCCTATTGTCCCTCCATCTGCCCCAGAAATTGTATTACCAGCAGTAAGCTCTCCATCTAACGAGCCGTCTTCTAGCAAGGCATAATCAATCACGTCGTCATCTGTCAGCGCTTGTTCTGCTTCAAGATTATTCACATCCGCTGCATTTATCGTTTCTGATGTCGCCGAGTTATTCGCTGCTGCATTAGTACTATCTATAACATTACTATTGTTTGCAGTACTTTGAGCGGCAGAATCTTTGGCAGCAGTACTGGCGCTACTTATCGTAGCCTGTTGCGGTACCACGGCGATATTGACGGTGGTTTTAATCTTTTCAGGTGGGTAACACAGCCCGGCTTTAGCACACCCTTGCCAACCAATCACAACCGCCGCATTGTCTACACTTTTGCCATTACTACTGGTCAAGGTAGTGGTTGCAACCATATTCGACTGATCAAATACTGGTACTTTGCCAAAGGTTGGGTCATCTATTAAGACGGGCGATTGACTAAAAGTAAAGGGTGCTGCGCTCACACCAGCAGGTAAAGTGAGTTTAAGCTGATTTTTATAAACATAGTGCTCTGGGGTAATATCAAAATTAATTGATAAGCGCGTCCCAGATTTGGTAGCTTTACTGCTACTAGTGACTTGAAAGGCTTTATCTACTGGCAGAAATTTCGACTGCGTGGCGCTTTGATCTTTACTAAACAGATCGCCCAATCCTGCCGCCTGCGTGGTCATGGTCGTTGCTGTCAGTCCTACAAACAACGAACTACTCGCAATAGCAAAGGCCAATAGATAAGAATTTTTTAAAGGAGTATCTACGGCTAGCGATGGCGTTTTTATTGAAGAGATGGTTTTTGGTGTCTTAATGGACATGAAGGGCTACCTATTTATTGCTAATATTTGAATCAACCTACTCAAAACCTATTTGCGTGTCACCGCAATATTCAGTGTGGTTTTGATCTTCTCTGGTGGATAGCACAGTCCTGCTTTCGAACAGCCTTGCCATCCAACAATAACCGGCACATTCTTCGCCGCTTTGCCATTATTTGTCGTAAGCATGGTGGTTGCTACGATACTTTTTTGCGTAAATACAGGTACTTTACCAAAGGTTGGATCATCAATGGAGACAGGCGACTGATTAAAAGTAAAAGGGGCAGCACTTATACCTTTAGGGAAGCTTAAAGTGAGTTTATCTTTATAAACGTAATGACCGGGCGTAATAGCAAAAGCGATCGATAAACGCGTGCCTTTAGACGTCGCTTTAGTAGTGCTGCTCACTTGAAACGCTTTATCGACTGGCAAAAATTTTGATTGCTCGGCACTATTATTACTAAATAGCTCGCCTAGACCTGCAGCTTGGGCAGTCATAGACATCATTGATAATCCCGTCATCAATGAGGTACTTGCAATGGCAAATGCAAGCGCATAAGACTTTTTAGCAGCGCGTTTGTTTATGGTGACTGCTTTCGATGTTGGCATTTTGATGGACATATGATTACCTCTGATGGCTACTTTCAACAATGACTACTTTTAATAACGGATATTTTTGATCATACAAACTGTCGATAACGAATACTTAAAACTCAAACGTGCTGATAGTAATAAGAGCATTGAACATACAAAATTATCTGATAAGACGATAGTTTTATATATTTATGTATTCGTGTATTCATAAAAAATATCAACCAATAACGGGTTATTGGTTGATATTTAGCAGTTATTAGACTTGTTGTTATCTGCTTCTAAATTACTCATGCTTATAAACTCGTTGTTACGACGTTATTTATAATTCATAGCACTTATATTTAACGACAATAAACACTATTACAGCTGAGCGTAAATATCAGCATCCTGACCTTCGCCACCTTGCTGAGCATCAGCGCCCAGAGAAAATAAATCATAAGGGCGACCTTCGCTACCTGGAGCGACATATTGCATCTCATTTTCCCAACCATCGGTCGGAAAGCCGCCTTTAATATAGCCACCGTCAGGATAATTTTTGGCATCAGCAGGCGGTGTTGTGAGCGCATCTAAACCTTGCGCTGTCGTCGGATAACGCGAGTTATCCACTTTATACATATCAAGCGCATTAGACACCGTCGCGAGTGCTGTTTCAGTGGTTTTTACCCGAGCTTTATCGCTCTGTCCTACTACTTTTGGCACTACGAGACCGGCAAGAATTGCCAAAATCACAATCACAACCATAATTTCAATCAGAGTAAAGCCTGATTGGCTACGTTTTATAGATAGTGTCAGATGGTCACTGCTAGGGCTTGAAGACAGTTGGGTATCATTTGCAGCAATCGGTGCTGCCGTATTTACTTGGGTTTTATCAATCATAGTCGTCGCTTTTATTATCACAGTTATACATAAGTATGGGATTAATAATGAAGTAATGGCAACTATAGACTATGACTTTATTTTTATCTACCACTGCAATAATATTATCACCAATTATTATAAGCACTTATTATCAATACTTATGGCATCAATAGTTAGATAGCATTAATAATTAGATAGTATCAATACTTATATTAGCAATTTATAGCGATGACTTTTAAGTACGACTCACTATAACGTAACGGCACATTTGACGAAAGCAAAAGCATTATCCAGTCAACAATATACAACAGTAAGCAAAACTTAAGAAACCTAATCAAAGGTTAAGTCAGATCTATAGAATATTGATAGGATACAAAAAAAATAACGTATCAGAGCGTTAAAGAATCAGACACAGTAAATAAGAAGTGAAAATCTGAAAGGTTAAAGAAATCGAGGAAGGGATTAAGAAGCGCAGCACTGGCATCGAAAATCAAACAACATACTTCTCAGAAATCTAGCCCGCCAAATCATTCATATTAACAATCGGTAGCATTACTGCCATCACAATAATCATAACGACTACGCCCATCAAGACTAACATCAAGGGCTCAAGTAACGATAATAGCGTACTAATAAAGTTGGTGGCTTCCGCTTCCTGCATATTGGCGGCACGGCTGAGCATATTTTCAAGCTCACCTGAGTTTTCCCCACTTTTAATCATTTGTACCATCATCGGCGGAAAATATGGCGATTTTTCTAATTGACTGGATAAGCTTGAGCCTTCTGTGACTCGATCAGCAGCGGTAATAATGGTTTTTTGAATATGCAAATTGGTGGTGACCGCAGCGCCAATATGCAACGCCTCAATCAGCGGTACACCGGAGCGTACCAAGATAGCAAGCGTGCTGGCGAAACGCGCGGCATTGAGCCCTTTTGATAACCGTGCCAATATCGGCAATCTTAGTATAATACTGTCTATCGCTAATTTACCTGCTTGCGTCTGAGCAAAGCGATAGCATAACAATGCTGTGCCTGCCAATACCAGTAGCATCAGCCACCACCATTGGGTAATGGCATTAGACAGGGCAAGAACGACTTGCGTAATCAGCGGTAGTGCTTGCTCGGACTGCTCAAACACTTTGACAATTTTGGGCACTACAAAGCTCATCAGCCCCATAATTACCCCAACTGCCATGACCATCAGTACGATGGGATAGACCATGGCGCCTTGTATCTTCTTCTGTAAGGCAAAGCGATTTTCGGTGTAATCGGCAAGCTGATTGAGAATTAAATCCAAATGACCAGATTTTTCGCCCGCAGCAATAGTAGCGATATAAAGTGGCGGAAAGCTCGCCGCTTGCTGCAAAGCGCGCGCCAAGCTTAAACCTTCTAGGACATGCGAGCGCACGGCAAGCATCAAGGATTTGATATGGGTTTTTGGCGATTGTTTGGCGACGGCAGCCAAGGTTTCCTCTAACGGAATACCAGCAGCTAAAAGCACAGAAAGTTGACGCGTTAATAATGCCAGCTCATAAGCAGAAGGTTTTTTATAGCGGCTTTTGTGTTGGCTTTGCCTATCATTGACAGCGCTGACTTCAACTGGCGTCCATTGCTTATCACGCAACTGCTGGCGTACTTGCCGCGCAGAATCGCCTTCGAGCAAGCCTTTTTGCATACCGCCGCGATCGTCGAGCGCTTTATAATGATAAGCGGGCATAGCAGCAGATATCCTAAGACGGTCAATAATAATGGGTTATAAATAAGTACGTAAACAATAAATCATCTAAATAAAAATAGTTTAAAAAAGCGGCGTAGAGTCGTTACTATCCGGCATTAAGCCTTGCAATAATAAAACATCTAAATGCTGCTGTTGCAATTTTTTATCAAAGTCATTAACTTCAGCAATCAGCATTCTCTCGATACGCTTATCGCTGGCAAAAACACTCAATCGAGCGCAGATAACGGCCAATTGATAAATGCGTTTTTTACAATAGCTATCTAAACCTTGTAGCAGCCTGACCATATGCGGGGTCTCAAGGCTGGCGTAATCATAATCGCTGACCACTTGCTGGCCAAGCGCTGTAACACCATAACTGATGGATAAATGAGCGCAGAAATAACAGCTGAATAAGTAGCCAACCACATGACCAATATAGTAACCGCGATCATAAGTAAAACTACTCACGCCAAAGTGTCCGAGCACATAGCTGTTGAGACTGCCTTGATCATGGATGGGTTTGTCATGTTTTAGCTTACCGATGGTAGCAAAGCATAATGGATTGTGTCCATCTTGCGTCGAAAGCTGCCAACCCGCCGGCTGCTGGGCGGGCATATGGCGCACGATATCTTCGATGATATCATCGACCACATGCAGCTGTTGCCATAAGCGCTCAAGTAAATCCGTATCCATCAAACCGCGCTTATCAAGCTGCTGCGCGAGTAGATATTGCTGGTATTCGGCAAACTGTGTTTTGAGGGTTTGTACCAGATAGGTAGGACGTGTAGCAGTAGAGGCCATATATAATTGGCGCGTACGCTCGTGCTGAGTATGATAAAGCGCCACACGCTGGGCGGCAATATTAGTGTCGCTAGCAGCAATATTCAGACTTTGCTTTGCAGGTATTTGACTGGCTGTACTTACGTTAGATGACTCTACAGATAATGTTTCACAGTCTGCTGTTTCAGAAACAGCGGCGGCAGAACTAGGCAGAGTGAATAATGCTAACAATGTCGCTTTATCAAGCGTTGCAGTAATGCTATCTTTTTGCTTATTTTTGGACTTATGCTGGTTGTTTTTAGCCTTGCCTTTATTATCGTTTTTATTGATATTGGCTTTATTTGTGGCAGACGCAGAAGCGCCTTGTGAGTTATTTGATTTTACGGTTGGCTTTGCGGTCGGTTCAGTCATAAAACACCATCAGCTGCAAAAATAAAAATCACTTAAGTCATACTATATTACTGACATAAAATATAGCAGGCTTAAGACTGTCGCACCTAGGCGACTCAGCATTCTATAGTACCTTAACCTAGGTACATTGTCAGCCGTGCATTATCGAAATACTATTAGTGAAGATAACCCATTAAGCTGGCTCATTAAAGCATAAAATTCATTAAAAAATTAGGTGTAATGGACATTATTCATGCCGTCAGTTGAAAACGAAAGTATAAAAGTCTTTGCTATAAAAAGACTTGCTATAAAAGTCTGTATTTTAAAAAGTCTCTATTTTAAATATCAACTAAGCGAGTAGCTGTTGTTGATATTGCTGGCGGTACGCTTTTGGCGATACGCCGTAAACGCGCTTAAATGCTTGACTAAAGGTCGAGTCTGACGCATAACCAACCAGTTCACCAATACGGCTGATGCTGTTTTGCTGCAAGCGTAAATAACGCGCAGCCAGACGTAAACGGTAGTCAATTAAATACGTCAACGGCGGTATACCAACCACATCTTTGAAGCGCTGCGCAAAACTCGATCGCGACATGCCCGCTACCTCAGCAAGCTTATGAATCGTCCAGTTTTTGCTCGGTGTTTCATGCATCGCTACCAGCGCTTTGGTTAAAAAAGGATCTTTCATAGCTTTTAGCCAATTGTCCGTGGCTTCAGGCAAGCTCTCAATATAAACTCGCAAGCACTCAATCATCATAATACTTGCCCAATGATTGATGATAGCGGTTTTGCCCATACGCTCGTGCTTAGCTTCCAAAGTCAGTAGCCGAATCTCTACATCGATAACTTCAAACCGACCTTCAGACTCTTCACTAATTTCAGGTAATATTGATGGTAGTACTGACAATAAGGGACGAATCATCTCTTTATCGTACTTGCATTCAATCAATATCAAAGACGAGCTGGGGTCACCATCACCATGAAGATCAAGCGTGTTCTCTTTACAATTATTGAGCAACTCATCTAATGGCTCGGCGTCTTCACCATGATGATTCAGCGCATAGCTGGTATGCTTATGCGCACTAGGAATCATAATCAGATCACCAGCATGTGCTTCTCGTCGCCCATTACCCACGTCAATACAAAAGCTACCGGACATTACCAAATAAAATAAAATCGTATCTTGTCTAGTGAGGGAATAAGACCAATTACCGGCACCATTTAAACGATAGTATTTCGTTTCAAATAAATGCACATTTTGTAACAACACGCTCAATGCGTCCATCAATCACTTCCTCAATAACAGATACTCGATGACAGATGCTCAATAACAATGGATTCTGCAAAATCTTTCTTATTTCTTAGACGCAAAATCCGACAAAGTCTGCAGAAAATTTATCCCAACATCTTATATTCTTTTTAAAAGGTATCGACTACCAATAATTTTTCTAATATTGATAGTACAGCAAACACATACGTTGGGTAGGCTTTCATCATAAAAGACCCCTCATAAAAAAATGAGAAAAAATAAGAGGAAAGGCTAGCAGACTGTTAGTTAATTAAATAGCTAAGAAGTTTATAATTATTTAGGAGAATAATATAAAGTAGTCAGACACAAAAAAATGCCAAAAGTGGCAGGTGCTGTTATTTTAAATAGAGTTTTAATAGGAAAGTAGTGATTTGAATTTATTGAAGATAAAGCAAGATAAAATATGGGGCGACTGATGGGACTCGAACCCACGACAACCGAGATCACAACCCGGGGCTCTACCAACTGAGCTACAACCGCCATAACTATTGCCAAGAAAAGGCAAGATTTGCAGGCTAAATGGTGCGCCTGGCAGGATTCGAACCTGCGGCCACCTCCTTAGAAGGGAGATGCTCTATCCAACTGAGCTACAGGCGCTCTTAGAGGACTTTTATATAATTTGGTCAGTTTATAATATCAGAAACCAAACCATTATACATAAAAAAAAGCCTGTAAGGCTCTTAAAAAATAGATGGTCGGAGTGATAGGATTCGAACCTACGACCCTCTGGTCCCAAACCAGATGCGCTACCAAACTGCGCCACACTCCGAAATTTCTATTATCACGATAGTTTGGTTGCTTAACTGGTTATCGGTAATACCGCTAACTCGTTAATGTTCCTTGCTATCGAGGTGCACATATTAAGGGGTAAAGCCGATTGTGTCAACACCTATTTTTAATTAATTTAAAAAAACTGCTAAATTATTTAAAAAACACTTATTTCTGATGAAATCAGCTCTGACAAAAATGCTTACCACAATAATCATCAATGATGCTTAACCATCGATAGCGCTGATTATACTACATCCGATGCTGGAAGCAAGCCACTGTTTATCGTACCAGTGAGGACATTAAACGGTATGAGCCATAGTTGTGCATAGTTTGGATTCTGATTGGCGTTTTTATTATTATGGATATCGACATTATTAACAGTGTCATTATTATAGGCTTGTTGCTTTAGCACTACCGGCTGTCTCTTATTATCTTGTACCGGATAAACCAGCCAGCATTGCCCTGCTTGGTAAGCCTGCGCATAACTGGTCAATTGATAAGCATCGCTGGCACTGATAGCGCTTGGATTGGCTAAAGGCTTCCATTTAATATCGATGACATGGCTATAACTACCTGACATTCTAGGTGTGAGCGCTTCTTTTTTATTATCCTGACCTTGAAGCCTATCAGCGTGAGTAGCTGATTCCTCACTAGCCGCCTTATATATGAGTAAATCAGGACGAATAGACAGACATGTCTGCCCTTCTGCATCATTTAGCCATACACTTTGCGCTTGAAACAACGGTTTATAATCTGAACTCACTTGCTGAAATATTGCCGCTATGCGCTGACTTGCCCATTGCTCAAAGGCTTGATTCATATCAATCAATAGACATAAGCGCTGTTGGGCTAGATTTGTGTTAAGTGAGTTTTTTGGGTCAATACCGTTACCGGTAGCAGCGTTTGACTGCTGCAATAGCCAATAAGCAAAGTCGACTAACTGCTGGGCGGCTTGACATTGCTGCGCTCCAAGCGGTTGAATAGCAAGCTCGTTCTTTGCTCGACTATATACTGATTCTAGGCGCTGCCTCTCATGATGAGTCAGCGTAGGTACCTGCTGCCATGATTGTAAGTATTGAGGTGAGTTCGATTTAGATAATAAAGGCGCTAGCAGCTGCAATGCACTTTTAATCAAGCGGTTACCCAGCATATCTTTACTCAGCACACTGCGCTCACAGACAAACTTATGCGGCTGCATGCTGTTATGGCGCAGTTGTTCTTTGATGAGCAGTCGGCCATGTAGCGCTGCTTGATTGTGGGTTTGCGTTTGATAATGCTTGGTCGGTTGATAATGAGCCAAGCGCTGCAAAAACTGCGCGATCAACCAGTCCGACAATGGCAATGCGGCTATCGGTAGTGATGCCAGTTGACTGCTAAATTGACCTAGATTTTTACTGTGCGGCAGTTTGCTAGGTAGACTATTGGTCAAATCTGACAGCATGTCCTGCACCCATTGACGGGTTTGTCCTATATCGCTGTTTTGTGTTGACTTATGAAGCTTTGGCAGTATCTCAAGCGTCATGCCACTAGGCAGTAGAATAACACCGATATAGTGCCCAACCTTTAACTGCCACTGTCCTTGCTTGCGTTTAATACTAAATACCGAAAACTCTTGCGCCATTAACCAATGAAAGTCAGATACGGGCAAAAAATCATGAGTCGTTAACCGCTGGTGCTCAAACACAGTCATGATATTAGTATCAACCGCTCTAATACTGGCGCTATTAACCTTATCGGCTGTAGTAGTATTGCTATCAGATTGAACAATTCTACTTATCATTACTTAACAACCTTATTGATATAGACGCTGGTATACAAATGGCTTCGCAAACTCGCCAGCCTTAGCGATAAGGTTAGTATTAATCCTATAGCTACCGGTACTCATAGACTGATTGAGAAATGAGTGATGCCCTGAGAACATTTGGTTTTGGGCAGTTATATTATGCTGACTATCCATCTGAAGACTTGAATGATTATTTATTAGCGTTTGGCTATCGTGAATAAATTGCGCGTGCATCGGCTGCTGCTCGTCTTTGAAAATATACTGCAAGACAGCAACTTGCCCGCCAGCCGCTTGGGCTAATTGCGGAATTATTTGTTCAATCAGTACCGTCTGTAGTTGCTCAAAACTATGCACTGACAATAAAAATGCGTGACCCAATTGCGCCTCACCTCCTAGCGTTTGGATAATACGATTATTCAAACCAGTCAACAATTTGGCTAAATCTATGGACTCGGCTTCATTTGGCGCTTCTGATTCTTTGCTAAGACTGACAATCGGTAAAAGCTCAGGCTGCGGTGGACAGTCAACAAAACGAAAACGTCGACGTAGCGCCATATCTAATGGTGCTAAAGAATGGTCTTGGGTATTCATGGTGGCATAAATATCAACATTGGCAGGAACGCTAAATGCCCGCCCAGAGTACGCCAAATTAACCGTCATAGCATTCGGCGTTCCAGTACGCTTATCGGGCTCAATCAAGCTGAGCAACTCGCCAAAGACGCGTGAGACGTTGGCGCGATTGATCTCATCAATCAACATCGCATAGCGCTGTGCAGGATCGCGTGCCGCACGCTGACATAGTTTTAAAAATGCCCCATCTTGAATGGCATAGCTCATTTGCGATGGGCTGTTATCTGTCTGACTATTACTTACAACCTTACTATTTGATGAGCTGGAGACTGCCATCACAGGGCGAATACCTTCGACAAATTCTTCATAGCCATAAGCTTGGTGAAAGCTGACCATACTAAAGCGCTGCTGGCTAAAGCGTTGGTCTTGGCTGGCACTATTATCACGCTGCGCCTGCTGAAACTCTGCTAATTGCTGCGCTAAATCGACTAATAAATCAATGCCTTCAGGCAGCAAATACCATGCACCGCTATTGTCCTTATCAAAATAAGCTTGGCTGGCTCTATTTTTATACGTAACCGTTTGTGAGCTGGTTGGACTATGCATTTGCAGCACAGACCATGCCGTATTACTTAAGTTTTTCTGCCGTGCATTTTGCATCGCTTTGGCGACAAAAAATTCATGATTGACAATTTCAGGTACTTTTACTAAGTCTTGTTTTTGCGATTGAAAATCTAAAAATATTAAACAGACAACGTCACGCCAGCTTAACTCGTTCAATAGCTGCTTGAGCAAATCCTCATCATTAGCTCTAGGTAAATAATCCGTATATTCTTTAGCGATTTGTAATAATCGGTAGGTTTTACCCGTACCAGCGACACCCGTATAAATAATATTGGTCGGCTTACAATGAGACATATCAGGCATAGCATTATCCAGCATTAAAAATCAGGTAAAAAGTATAAAAAAGTGCTAAAAGCTCACCATGATAGCGTGTCTATCTAAATAGCATCTAGCGCCGTTATTACTATCGACTAATATGCCGTTACGTCACTGTTATTTTGTAAGCGTGGTAGTTCATGCTAATAATAGTAGCGACTGAGCAGTTAATGTACCATAACTAAAATAGCTGCTAGGATAAAGTGTATTTGGTGACTCATTTATGACATGAGTATTTTAGCCCTAGTATTACTAGCATTGTAAATCCCACTCAAATGAGGAATGTTGTATGTCAGGATTATTAAAAAAACTCCCTATCAAACTGAGCAATAAACTACCCGCTAAAGTATCTGACAACGCAAGATCAAGCGTCGAAAAACCAAACAGCACCCTAAAGCCCATCAGCAATCAATTCACCAAACTGTTATCTATCACCAAATACTTACCTGCTGGTGCGCGCTCGAGCATTTTATCAAAAGCGTTTGGTAAAGTGGTACCTTATGTGGGCACGACGGGCATCTATTATGAGACGGTTGAGCCAAACCAAGTGGTGGTCAGTTTAAACAATACCAAAGCGGTGCAAAACCATATCGGCTCCATCCATGCAGTTGCTATTACCTTGCTTGCTGAGACAGCGACGGGCTTTATCTTAGGCTTAAATTTACCCGCTGATCGTGTATTATTGATTAAATCTTATTCGGTGAATTTTTATCGTCCGATTAAAAAAGGGCAAATGGCCGCCGTAGCGAGCTTATCTGATGAACAGCGCTTAGATATTTTAAATACACCAAAAGGCGAGATGGTCATTCCGTGCGTCATTCATGACCGTGAGTCTGATAGTGATAGTGATCGCGACCCGATCGTGGTCGAGATGACATGGGCTTGGATACCCAAATCTGAATTAGAAGCGCGCCGTCAAGGCAAAGCCAGCGAAGGTTCGGTAGAGTCTGATAGTGATACTGAGTCTAATACCAAAGCAGAAGTAGAAACCGAGCAAGGCAATCAATCAGCTGCTAATGATGAGGTTGCTACAAGCAAATAACTGATTGATTGATTGATTCATTAATTGATTATTGATGAAAGATACGTAAAAACAGTGTGCTATCTATGATGAAGCATTTTTATAGCGCACTGCGTATAGTAGTTATTTATACACTCATAATAAGGAGACAACGATGTCCAAAATGATTTCCAAAATAGCGCCTACTTTTTTATCCAAGGCATTGCTCATCGGAGCCTGTACATTAGGATTTGCCGTTAGCGCGACTGCGGCGCCAGTGACCAATACCGCTACTATCACTAAGTCTAGCCCTGTGTTTTTAGGTGACGGCGGCAATTATCCCTTCTCAGAAGCAGTACGTGTCGGCGATACTTTATACATGTCTGGTCAGATTGGCTTTAAAGATGGCAAGCTGGTCAAAGGTGGTGTCAAAGCCGAAGCCAAACAAGCACTAGATAATATCAATAGCACCTTATTAAAATACGGCTATCAAAAGTCAGATATCGTCAAATGTATGGCGATGCTCACCGACATGGACGATTTTGATGATTTTAATAAAGTCTATAAAGCTGAATTGGCTAAACCCTACCCTGTACGCTCTGCCTTTGGCGTCGCAGAATTAGCGGCAGGCGCGAGCGTTGAGGTTGAATGTATCGCTGCAAAATAAAGGTTTCTCTAAAAATATTACTTTAAAACTCTTATTTAAGCGATTAAAGCGTCCTCAAGTAGGGCGCTTTCTTTGGTCACTCGTAGCACTTCTTCTAGCGTTGTACGCCCCGCTATTACCTTGCGTAGACCATCAGCACGAATTGATGGTGTCTTCTGGCGTGCGTACTCTTCTAGCTCATACTCGGCAGTATTACTATGAATCATACGGCGCAAGGTATCATCAACCGGCACCACTTCATATATCGCTGTCCGCCCTTTAAAGCCGGACTGATTACATTTGTCACAGCCAACTGGTTTGGGGAGGTTGATGGATTCAACACCACTCTTGAGCGTATTTAACTCCAAACCAATTTCAGTAAACAGTTTGGCTTGTTCGCTATCAGCAACCTGCCAGCTATGACAGTGGGTGCATAAAGTACGCACCAAACGCTGTGCAACCACCCCAATCAGTGATGATGATAATAAAAACGGCTCAACGCCCATATCTTGCAAGCGCGTGACCGCCCCAATAGCCGTATTGGTATGCAGGGTTGATAGTACCAAATGTCCCGTCAAAGATGCTTGCACAGCAATTTCTGCCGTCTCTAAATCGCGAATTTCACCCACCATCACCACGTCTGGATCTTGACGCAACATCGCGCGCAAGCTCTTGGCAAAGGTCATATCGACTTTATTATTGACTTGCGTTTGCCCAATACCATCGAGCTGAAACTCAATCGGATCTTCAGCGGTCAAGATATTACGGGTCTGATCATTTAAATCGGTCAATGCCGAATAGAGTGTGGTGGTCTTGCCTGAACCTGTCGGTCCTGTCACTAGGATAATTCCGTGAGGACGATGAATTAAGCGTTTTAGTTCGCTATAATCATTATCAGACAGCCCCAAGTAGGTCATATTCAGACGACCCGCTTGCTTATCGAGTAAGCGCATAACCACGCGCTCACCGAAGCTCGATGGCAATGTCGATACCCGCACATCAACTTCTCGTCCTGCCAGTCGCAAGCTAATACGACCATCTTGTGGCACACGCTTTTCGGCGATATCCAATTTAGCCATGACCTTGATACGCGATACTAATAATGGTGCCAATTGACGCTTTGGCGTGATGATTTCTTTTAGCTCACCATCGACCCGAAAGCGTACAACCAAACGCTTCTCAAAAGTTTCGATATGAATATCTGAAGCATTTAGACGGATTGCTTCGGACAATAACGCATTAATCAGACGAATAATGGGCGCATCGTCTTGTTGATCCATCAAATCTTCAGTTTCAGGGACGCTGTCCGCCAAGCTATCAAGGTCAGGATGGTCTTCTAGTCCAGCGGCGATATGCTGTGATTCGCCTGTATTGCCAGCATAAGCGGCATTCATGCGTTTTTCAAAATCATCCGAGCTGACGCTTTCATAAGTCGGCACGCCGCGTACGCCCTGCTGCTGTAAAAACCGCACCGCTTCATTAATCGCTGGCAATGGCGTGGCTTTGGTCAGCACCAACGTCGGTGGTAGCTCAGGATCAATGGCAAGGATGGCCAAAATTTGATGGCGTTTCGCAAAACTGTACGGCAGTTGCATCATAAAGACGACCTAGTGAATGACAAATTTAAAAAACAGCTTAGCAAAAGGTTAGCATTATAAAGGATAAAAAATGTCGATTGCTTAAATCGTTAAACTGAGTAAAGATTGTCAGTAAGCGTGCATGAGTTTGTTATAATAACATTTTGTTTTACGCAAGTAGCAAGGCTTTCATCTGATTTGTTATTTTACCGATGAAGCGCTGCTATTATAAGCTTCCACCCAAAACTACTTCCTGCGTTTAATCATTTATATCACTGCTACCAGTGATTGGTTGTCATCTTTGCTCGCCCGCTATTAGGATTATCGTTATGTCACAAGCTGCAACTTCTACTACCAATGCGCTGCCACTTTCGCAAGATACGTTTACTGTGGGCAGTCGTACCTTTTCTTCTCGATTGCTGGTTGGTACGGGTAAGTATAAAGATATGACTGAAACTGGCGCCGCCATCAGCGCTTCAGCAGCAGAGATAGTGACAGTCGCTATTCGTCGAACCAACATTGGTCAAAATAGTGATGAGCCAAATTTACTTGATGTGATTTCACCTGATAAATACACTATTTTACCTAATACGGCGGGCTGTTTTGATGCAGAAACGGCGATTCGTACTTGCAAGCTTGCTCGCGAGCTATTAGGTGGGCATAATCTAGTTAAGCTTGAAGTATTAGGTGATGAAAAAACCTTGTATCCAAATGTGATGGAAACCTTAAAAGCAGCAAAAGTATTGATTGACGATGGTTTTGAAGTCATGGTGTATACCTCCGACGACCCTATCGTCGCCCAAGAGCTTGAAAGCATGGGCTGCGTGGCAATTATGCCACTTGGTAGTTTGATTGGCTCTGGCCTTGGTCTACTCAATCGCCACACGCTAAGTCTGATTATTGAAAATGCTAAAGTACCGGTACTGGTTGATGCAGGTGTCGGTACGGCCTCTGATGCTGCAATTGCCATGGAGCTTGGCTGTGATGGCGTACTGATGAATTCAGCGATTGCCAATGCACAAAATCCTGTCATGATGGCACAGGCGATGAAGCACGCGGTTTGGGCAGGACGTCAGGCTTTCTTAGCCGGTCGTATGCCAATGCGCAAAATGGCAACTGCCAGCTCACCGCAAACAGGATACTTTTTTCAGTAGCTTTTCAGCTTATATAGTCGATTTATGGTAAAAAGAGTACAGTATTGCTGGTATGAATTTTTCAAAGCCTGTATTAGAAGCTTTTATTCGCAGCTTTGATTAGAAGCCTCTGTTTGGCGAAGAACACAGCAAGCGAGAAAAATTTATACCAACAGAATGTTGTGACAATTGTACGTGTCTTATTTTTAACTTACGATACATCTAAGAAAAAACCAATTATAAAATAATAAATTTAGCTAGCGAAACTTTAGTCCTTATTCGCTTTGATACACTGTTTTTATATTTTTTATTGCTTATTTAACCTATCGTCATAAAAGGATTTATTATGCGACTTCTCACAGCAGTCGACCAGTTGTTCTTACTTCTTGAGTCGCGTAAACAACCCATGCATGTCGGGGGTCTATTTCTATTTGAATTACCAGAAAATGCCGATAGCAATTTTGTTTGTCAGTTAATAAAACAGATGCAAGACTCTGATGTACCGCCCACTTTTCCCTTTAACCAAGTGCTTGAGCATCTGATATTTTGGAAAAAAGACAAACATTTTGATGTTGAGCATCACTTGCATCATATTGCTCTGCCCCAGCCGGCACGCGTACGTGAACTGCTGATGTATGTCTCAAGAGAGCATGGTCGTCTGCTAGACCGCGCTATGCCATTGTGGGAATGTCATGTCATTGAAGGCATTCAACCAGAAAGCGAAGGTAGCCCTGAACGCTTTGCCCTGTACTTTAAGATTCATCACTCTTTGGTTGATGGCATTGCAGCCATGCGCCTCGTCAAAAAGTCCTTATCACAATCGCCCACCGAGCCAGTTACGTTGCCAATTTGGTCTTTAATGGCACGCTATCGCAATCAAATCGATGCTATTTTACCCAAAGAGCGCTCTGCGTTACGAATCCTCAAAGAGCAAGTATCTACGATTAAACCTGTATTTACAGAACTGCTGGATAATCTAAAAAATTACGGCGACGATAGTTATGTCAGCACCTTTGCTGCGCCGATGAGCGTTCTCAACAAGCGCATCTCAGCATCACGGCGAATAGCAGCACAGTCTTATGATATACAGCGCTTCAATGATATTGCCGAGCGATTAAATATTAGTAAAAATGATGTGGTTCTCGCTGTATGCTCTGGCGCAATTCGTCGTTATTTACTCTCTATTGATGCTTTACCTAGTAAACCACTTATCGCCTTTGTACCGATGTCTTTACGTACGGATGATAGCGTAGCGGGCAATCAGCTGTCGTTTGTATTGACCAATTTAGGCACGCACCTAGATGATCCATTAAGTAGAATTGAGCTCATTCATCGCAGTATGAATAATGGCAAACGCCGCTTTCGGCGGATGAATCAAGCGCAAGTCATCAACTACAGTGTGGTCTCTTATGCTTGGGAGGGGATTAATTTGGCGACCGGTCTATTCCCTAAAAAGCAAGCTTTTAACCTTATTATCTCGAATGTCCCTGGCTCTGAAAAGCCGCTATACTGGAATGGGGCACGTCTACAATCCTTATATCCCGCTTCGATTGTCTTTAATGGACAAGCGATGAATATTACGCTGGCAAGCTATTTAGATAAGATTGAATTTGGTATTACCGCTTGTAGTAAAGCATTACCGCGGATACAAGACATGCTGATTTTGATAGAAGAAGAATTGCAGCTATTGGAAAGTGTCAGTAAAGAGCTTGAGTTTCAGGGTATAACCGTTGAAGATAAAAGGGTTAAAAAAGTAAAAAAGCTGGCTCCATAACGGAACCAGCTTTTTCTATTTAATATTAAAACGAATGACTGTATTAAAACGTCTGACTATAAGCGACTATACCGCGTCGCCCCACGCTGGTACAACCACTTGCATCAAAGGTTTTAATAATTTGATATTACAAGCAAAGATAGAGCCTGATGTCATCGAGTTATGCGCGCCTGTATGATCGACCACCACACCGCGTGCTTCGGTGACAATAAGCTCACCGGCAGCAATATCCCAAGGCTTGATTGACATCTCAAAGTAGCCATCAAAACGACCAGCAGCTACATAGCACAAATCAAGCGCTGCTGAACCTAAACGGCGAATTTGACCACCGGCTTCAGAAATCTTTTGTAAGCTTTCGAAATGCTCTTTTGCATAAGAAATCACTTCACCATTGCGCTTGCGCTCAAGAGGATGACCTGTGGTGAATAATCCACCATCAATGGTTTTGCGTTCACTGACGTTGATACGGCGCTGGTTTAAACGTGCGCCCTTGCCACGGCTGGCAGAGAACATCTCATCACGGACGGGATCATAGATGACACCGTGCTGAGTGACGCCTTTATGTTGTACCGCGATAGAAACACAAAACTGTGGTACGCCATGAACGAAGTTTTTGGTACCATCTAGCGGATCAATAATCCAGCACCAATCAGCGTCTTCACCGCGACCTTCTTGCATGCCAAATTCTTCACCCAAAAACGAATGATTCGGATAGCTGGCTTTTAACGTCTCAATCGTCAGCTCTTCGCTAAAACGATCAATACGTGTGACCAGTCCATCAAGTCCTTTTGACTCAATATCCAGCTCGATTTTGTGACGATTTTGATGCGCGTATAAAATTTCTTTACCGACTTTTTCGGCAGCACGCGCTGCGATGACGACCATGGGTTCCATAAATAACCTGCTTGTTTGATGAATGAATATTGCTTGATAAATACTAATTGATAGAGAACACTTATAAAATTAACGAAAAATAAAGCCAGCTTGCAAAACCTGCACTCAAATTATGCCATTACCGCTCGAAACTATTATAGTTTATAACCATCACAGCTTAGAACCACAGTCGCTTAACAAACCATAATTAATGGTTGCTATCAGTCGCACCGCCCAAGTTGTCAAATAATTTACACCTACGGCAAGCAGGCGATATTTTGGTACAAAAGTACATGCTTTATTTTTTACTACGCTATTTTATCAATTTTTTACGAGCTATTGTTACTATTGTTACTTAAGTCACTTATTATTTTTATAATTCAGCGGTCGGTTACGTAAGATACTTCTTTAAAATGAAAACTTAAACCCAGTATTTAGCACAACAGCTTATGCAGCTGCTGGACTACGCCCTCTACATCTAAACCGCAATCAGCCATTTGTTCCGCTTGAGAGCCATGCGCAACAAAGCGATCAGGGATACCTATATTACAGATGGTTGGACGATTGACTTTAAAAGCAGCAGATTCGTTTAGTAAATACTCATTTACTGCACTGCCAGCGCCACCCATAATCATATGTTCTTCTAAAGTAACTATATGAGTGATACCTTGTGCTAATAGACTTTCTAATAGCTTAGTAGCTAAAGGCTTCACCCAACGCATATTGACCACATGCACCTGACAGCTTGATGCTGATGAAGGATAAGAAGTGATAACTTCTGCTGCTTGTTCAGCCGTTGCAACCATGGTGCCAAACGCTAATAACGCCAATTTATTGGGCGCATCATCTTGACCCAATACCGACTCTACAACCGCTTCACCAATATTATAAACTTGTGCTGGCTGAGTAATAGTCGCTCCAGTGCCTACACCGCGTGGGTAGCGTACTGCCGTACAGCCTTGATATTCATAACAAGTGTTTAGCAAATGATAGCATTCGTTTTCATCTTTTGGTGCTGCAATCAGCATATTAGGAACGCAACGTAAGAAGGCAAAATCGAATACACCAGCGTGAGTTGCGCCATCTTCACCGACCAAACCAGCACGATCAATCGCAAACATCACATCAAGGTTTTGCAGAGCAATATCGTGAATAAGCTGATCATAACCGCGCTGCAAAAAAGTCGAATAAATCGCGACAATTGGCTTGACGCCTTGGGTAGCCATGCCGCCAGCCAGCGTCACTGCGTGTTGCTCAGCAATGGCAACATCAAAAAAACGTTTTGGGAATTGACGAGCAAACTCAATCATCCCCGACCCTTCTTCCATGGCTGGGGTAATTGCGAGTAGCTGATCGTCATCTGCCGCTTTATCACATAAGAACTGTCCAAACACTTGCGAGTATTTTAAAAGGGCTTTACTTGGGTTTACACTGACTTCCACAGCTTTAGCATCATCCTCAATAGGCAATCTGCTGATGGCATGATAGCCTACTGGATCAAGTTCAGCTGGTCCAAAGCCCTTGCCTTTAGTGGTATAAATGTGCACTAAAACCGGACCCTTTAATTGCTTTGCAATCGATAATACGCGCAGCAGCTCAGGAATATTATGACCATCAAAAGGACCAAAATAAGCAAAGCCAATGGCTTTAAATAGATTGTCCTCTAGTTGCGGTACATCGCGCAGCTCTTTATGACGCTTACGTCGATCAAAGGCTTGCATATCAGGGCGCTGACATAATATCGGCTCGCCGGTATCAGAGATATCAACCTGATATCCTGACTCCCATAACACCGCTAAATGACGTGAGAACCCACCAATAGAGCACGATATCGACATATCATTGTCGTTTAAAATCACCATCAAATCAGCATCTTGTTGCACGGCATCATTCATGGCTTCAAAGGCCATGCCGCCTGTCATCGCCCCATCGCCAATAATACAAGCAACCGTTTGCGAAAGGCCTTGATAGCGTAACGCTAGGCTCATGCCTAGACCTGCTGAGATGGAAGTCGATGAATGCCCAACCCCAAATGTATCGTAGACAGATTCGGCACGTTCAGGAAAAGCCGTCAAACCATCTTTTGAACGAATAGTACCTAACTGCTCACGGCGACCCGTCAGTATTTTATGGGCATACGCTTGATGACCAACATCCCAAACAATCTGATCTTGCGGCGTATCCAATAAATAATGCAGCGCCACGGTCAACTCAATCACGCCTAAGTTGGCACCGAAATGACCGCCACTTTGACCCGCTGAATACAACAAAAAAAGCCGTAGCTCATCAGCCAATGTTATTAGCTGATCGGTGCTAAAAGCTTTAAGATCAGCGGGTAAATCTACAGTATCAAGCAGTGGCGTATGTGGGCGCTCACGTGGAATCACTGCATAAGTCTGTTGCAGGTTTGATAGCGGTACAGCAGAAGCAATGGCTGACGCAGATAATGACTGAGACTGTGGGGAATAAGGTGACTGCTGCATAAAACGTACGATACCTACCAATCTGCTGACAAAATGCTACCTTAGAATATAGCTATATTTATAACAATAACATGACTATATTCTAAGTGGCGTTAATAATAGCGACGCCATCATTGATCTCATTGATGTCATCGGCTATACAATTATTGATACCGCTTTTATCGCTGCGGATAACGAAAAACACGCTGTTTAATATAAGACAATAGTGCTAACGCTGTCGTGCTTAGCGCGGTTCTAAACACTATTATGCCTTATTTTTTTCAGTCATATCGGACGTTAGTGACGACATAGTAATGTAAGGGCGAAGACTTGTCACTGTATCCGTCAAAATAGTATGGCATAATAGCATTTATTTTTAATTGTCGCTTTAATCATCGTGCGTCGTCTGTGAACTTTGTGTGTTTTTATCATAAACACCATCAGCATGCTATTTTTATAAAAAATCCATACTAAAATACCGCCACGATGATCGGCTTATGCAGGACATTAATGTCATATCAATTTATCACTAGCGCCAAGCTGCCTACTCGTCACGGCGAGTTTGATATTCATATCTTTGAAAACGATGCTGGTCAAGAGCACGTGATGCTCACCGTTGGTCTCTCTGTGGTCAATGACACGAATATTATCGACACTTCACACCCACATGATGCAGTATTAAATCAAAAAAATGCGACATTATCAGAGCGACCTGTTCCACTGATACGTATTCATTCTGAGTGCTTGACCGGTGATGCTTTTAGCTCCTTGAAGTGTGATTGCGGTCCACAGCTGAATACTGCTATGCAGGCGATACAAGAGATGGGCTGCGGCGCTATCTTATATTTGCGCCAAGAAGGTCGAGGTATTGGTCTGACCAATAAAATTCGCGCTTATGCCCTGCAAGATCAGGGACACGATACGTTAGATGCCAATCTCATGTTAGGTTTACCGGCCGATGCGCGCATTTATGATATGTGCGGACCCATGCTTGCCCATGTCGGCGTTGATGCTGTACGCCTTATCACCAATAATCCTGATAAAGTTGCTTACTTAACGGAGCATGGAATTGATGTCGTTGAACGGGTGCCGTTAGTCGTTGGGGTTAACGATATGAATGCTGAATATCTAGCGACCAAGCGCGATCGAATGGGACATCTGTTTGATAAAGAATTCAATACCGCCTTACACCTTAATAAATAGTAAATAATTAGATATTTTATGAATACTCCAAATATGAACAATGATACAGAGCTTTCAATAATAGCCTCAGCAGTGACGCCGAGCAATAACGATATCATGCGCGTGCGTGAGTTTTTGGTGGATTTGCAAGCACGTATCTGTCAAGCGTTAGAGGCACAAGAGCGTGACGGCAGCACTGATAACAATCAACCAGCAACCTTTGTTCCTGACGATTGGGAGCGCCCTGAAGGCGGTGGTGGTCGCTCGTGTGTGTTAGCAGATGGCGAAGTTATTGAAAAAGCTGGTGTTATGTTTAGCCATATTCATGTCCATAACTTGCCTGCTTCAGCAACCGCGCGCCATCCTGATATTGCTGGTCGTAAAGCTCAAGCGATGGGTGTATCGCTGGTCGTTCACCCCAGAAACCCCAATGTCCCTACTAGCCATGCTAATGTGCGTTTGTTTATTGCCGAAGCAGAAGGCGAAGAGCCGATTTGGTGGTTTGGTGGCGGTTTTGATTTGACTCCGTTTTATCCAGTCCTTGCTGACTGCGTACATTGGCATCAAGTCTGTCACGATCTCTGCGCCCCATTTGGTGATAGCGTTTATCCTGATTTTAAGCAATGGTGTGATGAATATTTCCATCTACGTCACCGCGATGAGCAGCGCGGTATCGGCGGCTTGTTTTATGATGATGTCAACGTTGAGAGTCGTGGCTGGGATTTTGAGACTTGTTTTAAATTCATGCAAGCCGTCGGTAATGGCTACCTTGAGGGTATCTTACCCATCTTTCAGGCAAATAAAGAAACACCATATACCGAAGCACAGCGTGAATTTCAGCTATATCGTCGCGGACGCTATGTCGAATATAATCTCGTTTATGACCGCGGTACGCTGTTTGGTTTACAAAGCAACGGGCGTATCGAATCTATCTTAGTCAGTATGCCACCGCTTGCAAGCTGGCATTATCGCTTTGAGCCTGTCAAAGGATCGTCTGAGTTTGAATTGACTGATTTCTATCTAAAACCGCGCGATTGGTTGACTTTATAGTCGAAATTGGCATAATAACCAACAGACGGTGTACAAGTGCTTGCATAATAAACACTTATCAACTGCTTATTTATATCGGTTAAAAAAGCTTATAGATAGTCATTGCTTGTCATATTAGTTACTTATCACAGTAGTTATAAAGGTCAGCTATCCATGCTGACCTTTACTATTTAAGTAAGCTGTTATTCAAAACAAGTACTGGTCATTATTTAAAGCTAATTTATAAGACAATTTAATCTATTTTACAAAAAATCACGCTATCGCCCTATGCTACTTAAGCCTCTTGCTGTTTAATATAGGATAGTAAGTATTTCCAGCATCGTGAAAAACTGTATTTTAGGATATTAATAAAGAATATATTAATAAAGCAGATATTAAAAATATCATATAAAAAAATTTAATAGCAGCAAGCCAATTTAGGTGACGAGCATGTATATGCTACGCCACCTTTTTATTATCTACGTATAAAGGATCAATACACATGACTCAAGTAATTAATCATAAACTATTAAAATCAATCTTCGGTATCACACTGATGGCAGCAACTTTAGGTCTAACAGCGTGTAGTACACCAGTTGACCCTGACGTCAAAGCCCGTCAAGACATCATGAAAAACTTTGGCGATTCAATGAAAGTGATGGGTGGTATGGCAAAAGAGCCTGATACCTTTGATGCAGAAGTATTTAAAGAGCAAGCAACATTTTTAGCAGAAGAGTCTAAAAAACCTTGGAACCATTTTAATAATCCGGAAGCAGTGGGTGGTGCTAAAGATGCAGTATGGTCAAATGCTGATGGTTTTAAAGCAGAAGCAGAGAATTTTCAAAAAGTAACTGCTGAGCTGGCTACTGCTGCACAGTCAGCGACCAGCATTGATGAGGTGATGCCAGCTTTTAAACCTGTTGGTGACAGCTGTAAATCATGCCATACAGACTTTCAAGTCAAGAAAGACGACTAAGTAATGCGTCTGTAGCAGTACAAAAAAGCCACCTGAGCAAAAGATCAGGTGGCTTTTTTAATCGCTTAATTTACGAGTCATTTGATTTATGAATCATTTAACCCATCAAATCTGCTTGTACGATTTCAATCCAGTAGCCATCGACGTCTTTGATGAAAGCGATATGCTTCATGCTGCCTTCATCCGGACGTTTTTTGAATTCAACATTATTTTTATCAAACCAAGCTATCGCATCATCAAGGTTAGGCACACTAAAGCAGATATGACCAAAGCCTTGTGGCTCTTGGTTGCCATCATGATAGCTAAAGTCCGCTTGTGTCTCAGTGCCATAGTTATGGGTTAATTCCAAAATTCCACGCTGTCTGAACGCAAAAATCTCTAAATCATCACCTGATGGCAAATTTTCACGCTCGCTTTCGGTAAGCTTGGCTAAAAAGTACAAATCAAAACCCATCGCAGGGAATTTTTTTACCGCCAGCAATGTCATTCCTAAGACACCAGTATAAAACTCCAATGACTTAGCAGGGTCTTTAACGCGCAGCATCGTATGGTTAAACGTATAGCCTGACGTCTGTGCCGAGATAGGCTGAACGCCCTCGGCTTTTACGCTGCTCTCAGGCTGGGCTAGCGATAATTGGTCATTATTAAAAGTAGCAGAATTAGTCATAGTTACTCCAATGTTTAAATTATTTTAATCATTAACAGTCGATACGGTCTAGCTTTTGACGTGCATCAATCGTGATAAACATCTAAGCATAGATATTTATTATAAACGTCTATTACGCATCTAAAAACCTTACCTTTCCCGTTTCTAAGTTGTATTCAGCACCAACGACAAGCAACTGACCACTGCTAGTTAAGTCTTCTAAGGCACGCGAACCATGTTTCAGTTGGCTGACCGACATGCGCACATTGGCACGTATTGAGCGATCAACCAGCTCATCAGCATCCACATCTTGACCGTTGGCAGTCGCAAGCTCATGCAGGTTATAAACGCTTGGACGGATACGATCAACGATTGATTGTAAGTTGGGAGAATAATTTTGCTCAGGATTAATAAGCGCCTCTACGCAAGCGGTGACAGCGCCGCAATGCGAATGCCCAAGTACCACGACCAGCTTAGTACCGAACTTTTCGGCGGCAAACTCAACCGAACCAATTTGCGAGGGCGCAACCACATTGCCCGCCACACGGATAACAAACAAATCACCCAATCCTTGATCAAACACAATCTCAACGGGGACTCGTGCGTCTGAACAACCCAAAATAATGGCAATAGGGTCTTGATCACTGATGAGTTCTGGGCGCTTTTGCATGCAGGGATCAGTGCTTGTCAAACTATCAATGTAACGCACATTGCCTTGTTTGAGAAGCGCCAGTGCTTCTTGACCTGTTTTTGGGCGTGTATCGTTAGGCATAAGACATCCTTGATGATTAAAATAGTTAAAATTATAAATTGCTCTAGCGTTATCTTTTTCAAAATAGTGTAGCTAAGGTTTTGCTATCGCAAATAGCATTGTATTTATCATACACAAAATGATTGTATAGGAATAAGGCAAAAAACATGGTAAAAAAATTTATTTCAATATCACTATATTAAGACAGACCTATTTAGACTTGCAAAAACCAGCAGCAGACAACTTATAAAGACATAAGTAAAACGTAAAAATAAAGGCATCAAAGCCTATCAGAGTGCCTTTTACTGTGATGACGACATAACCCAACTAACCGATAACGAACTTGCATTAATTTATATCAAGGGTTTGTTATAATACACAGCAACCAGACTATATCGATACCCATCGCTTACTCACACCCACATCAAACCACCTTAACTACAGCGTCCTAGATAAATAGCAGTACTGACCTATTGGATGCTTAGGAAAAAACTTTATGACCGAATCAAGTTTATATACGCAGACCATTCCTGCGTCACCCAACGCTGACAAGGTTTTGCTGCAACTGACTGGTCTAAAAAAAACCTATGATCAAACGGAAGTCCTAAAAGATATCAATCTCGACATTAAGCATGGTGAGTTTATAACGCTGCTTGGTCCATCAGGCTGCGGAAAAACAACCTTGTTGCGATTGATTGCCGGTTTTGAGCAGCCAAATGCAGGGGCGATTTATTTAGATGGCTTACAGATGGCAGGCTTGCCAGCGGATAAGCGTCCGGTCAATACTGTGTTTCAACAATATGCACTATTTCCACATATGACAGTCGCGCAAAATGTGGCTTACGGTCTTAAGCTTAAAAAAGTCCCTAAAGATGAGATTCAAACGCGGGTGCGCGAAATGCTGGCCATGGTACAACTTGAGCACCTTGCCAATCGCAGACCGCAGGATTTGTCTGGTGGTCAGCAGCAGCGCGTTGCGATTGCGCGGGCAGTCATTAATCGTCCTAAATTATTATTGCTCGATGAGCCGTTATCGGCGCTCGATCATAAGCTGCGCCTGCAAATGCAGTCGGAGCTTAAACGCTTGCAACGTGAGCTGGGTATTACCTTTGTCTTTGTCACTCACGATCAAGAAGAAGCATTGTCGATGTCTGACCGTATCGCGGTAATGAAAGACGGAAAATTTCAGCAAATTGGCACCCCTATTGAGATATATGAAACTCCTGCCAATTTATTTACGGCCAAATTTATCGGTGAGACCAATTTATTTAAGGCCGAAGTTAAGGGCGTCTACCCTGAGCAGCCAGACCGTGATGGCCAAGTGACCAATGGCCGTATCGAAGTCGAAGTTTGCGAGGCGCAAATGCAAGAGGGTCCGACCACTTTGCGGAATTTGCGCCGTCCTAACTTTGCCAATGATGTCCAAGTCGGCGATATGGTGAATTTATTGCTACGACCTGAGGATTTACGGATTTATGATCCGAACGATAAAGAACATGGCGGATTACTGGGCCGCGTTATCGAAAGTAACTATAAAGGCAGTACCTTAGATTCGATTATTGAACTGGCCAATGGTCATATTATTAAAGCCTCTGAATTCTTCGATGAGGACGATCCAAGTTTTGACTATAAGCTCAATGAGGGCGTAAAAGTGTCCTGGGTTGATGGCTGGGAATGGGTTTTGCCAGAAGACGATACGCTTGATAACGAGGTAAATCATCAATCTGGCAATTTAGCTGCCAGAAAGGATATCAGCTAATGGCAGGTACTGGCATAAGCAATAAAAGTCCTTTTCGTACGGCAACGCTGTGGCTTATTTGGGGCTGGCTACTCATTTTTGCGCTCTTGCCCAATATACTGGTGATTGCGGTCAGCTTTTTAACGCGTGACAGTACGGCTTTTATTAGCCTGCCTGTCAGCATTGATAGCTATGTGCGCATGATTGATCCCCTCTATTTTGATGTCTTTGTACATTCATTATGGATGGCAGGAATTACCACGATCATTTGCTTATTATTGGGCTACCCCTTTGCCTGGCTTGTCTCTCGAGTCAGCAGGCGTTGGCAGCCCTTATTGATGCTACTGCTCATATTGCCATTTTGGACCAACTCTTTGGTGCGAACTTACGCGCTGAAGTTATTATTTGCTAATAATGGCTTGATCAATAAATCGTTACTCGCGATAGGTGTTATTGATACCCCTATTGATATTTTATATACACAAGCGGCGGTAGTTGCAGGTCTAACCTATTTACTCTTTCCGTTTATGGTACTGCCACTGTATGCAGTCTTTAGCGACTTACGCGATGATATGCTGCTCGCCTCACAGGATTTGGGTGCTTCAAAAAGACAAACCTTTTGGCATGTGGTACTGCCATTAACCACTCCTGGGGTTATATCAGGGGTGCTTTTGGTACTACTACCAGCGATGGGTATGTTTTACGTGGCAGATATTTTAGGCGGTTCACGCAACTTATTGGTTGGTAATATTATCAAAAACCAGTTTTTAGATGCGCGTGATTGGCCGTTTGGTGCTGCAGCTAGCGTGTTATTGACACTGGCGATGGCAGTATTACTACTCGCCTACCGCGCTAGTAGCCGCCGCATTGGCAAGACTGATTTTAATGAGGTGGCCTAATGTCTCATAACTCACTGAGTCGCTCACCGAATAATGCATCGACTAAAAAGAAACGCTCTATCAAACCACCCAGCATCGGCAGTATCGCCGCCAAAGGCTATCTTGGTTTGATTTATGCCATGTTATATCTACCCATCCTTGTTTTGGTGGTGATGTCCTTTAATAAATCAAAAGTTGGTTATAACTGGGGCGGCTTTAGTTTAAAGTGGTATGAATCCTTATTTAACAACCAAGCAATGCTTGATGCCTTTTGGCATTCTATTGTCTTAGGTTTGGTTGCAGCCACGGTATCAACGATCATCGGCACACTGACAGCGCTTGCTTTACATCGCTATAATTTTCGCGGTAAAGGTCTGTTAAATGGCTTATTATTTGTGCTGATGATGTCGCCTGAGATTGTCTTGGCAATATCGCTACTGGCGCTATTTTTATTAATTGGACTGCAGCTGGGTTTTGTATCGCTGTTACTAGCTCACATTACTTTTTGCCTACCCTTTGTGGTTATTACTGTCTTTGCACGCTTAAGTAGCTTGGATGAGCGGCTGATGGAAGCGGCAAGAGACTTGGGTGCAAGTGAATCAACGATGGTGCGTACGGTATTAATTCCTGTTATCTTTCCAGCAGTGATGGCAGGTTGGCTGCTCGCCTTTACCTTATCGCTAGATGATGTGGTGGTATCGACCTTTGTGACCGGTCCTAGCTATGAGATTTTGCCGCTACGTATCTATTCAATGGTGCGTGTGGGTCTCAAACCTGAGGTCAATGCCATTGGTACGATATTGCTAGTTGCTTCACTAATTTTGGTAGTCATCTCCCAGTTATTGCTACGTCGACGTTAATTTTAATTAAAAAATATTCTTAAAGTAAATAAAGTAACAATGAGCGTTTTTTAATCACTTATCCAACTCAGTATTTCTTATTCCTTTAACTTCGGTGGTTAGATTATTTTATGTTAGAGCTTCGTCATCTTAATACGCTAACTGCGCTACGCGCACATGGTTCATTGGCCGCTGCTGCCGATGAGCTGCATGTCACTGCCTCTGCCGTCTCGCATCAGTTAAAAGAGCTAGAGAATTACTACGATATCAGTTTGGTTAATCGCCGAACGCGACCCCTTACCTTTACGCCAGCTGGCAAAACGGTATTGGCGCTTGCCGACAGCATCATGCCGCAAGTCACCCGCACCAAAGCCAACCTCAAGCGTTTAGCTCACGGTCAAGCAGGCAGGCTGCGCTTGGCTTCTGAATGTCATAGCTGCTTTGATTGGTTGATGCCGATACTGAATCAGTATCGCCGTGAATGGTCAGATGTTGAGCTGGATTTTGCCACGGGTTTTGAACCTGAGCCTCATCATTTATTAATGGAAGGTGATATCGATTTGCTGATTACGACCAGCAATTTGCCGATAGAAGGCATTAGCTATCAGCCATTGTTTGAGTACGAGAGCCGTTTGGTGCTGTCGCCTACCCATGATTTGGCAGAACAACATTTCATTCGTCCAAACGATTTAATCGAAGAAACCTTGATTGCTTATCCGGTAGAAGCTAAGCGCCTCGATATTATTGCGAATTTTATGACCCCAGAGCAGGTCAGTTTTAAAAATATTCGCACCACTGAGCTGACCGCCATGCTAATACAACTAGTGGCCAGCGAACGCGGTGTGGCGGCGCTACCCGATTGGGTCGTTGCCGAATACGAGAAAAAAGGCTGGGTGGTGTCGCGCCCATTGGGTAATGGCGTTTATTGTCAGCTGTATGCAGCAACGCGCACATCAAGTCAGGATACCGCTTATATGCAAGGGTTTGCCAGTTTATTAGAAGGGATAGTAAAACCGCTTTAGCTTTATTAAGAAACCATAGCTTTACGCCTATAAAATAAACTTAAAGAAATAAAACCCAAGCGCGGTTGCTAATAGAGTTAATCCTACATGCAACCCTATCAACCCCAAACCTGCTAACAATCGACCCTCACTAATAAAAGTAAATACCTCAGCGCTAAAAGTACTAAAAGTGGTCAGTCCGCCCAAAAAACCGGTGATAACAAATAATCTAACATTGTCAGACAATCCGCTACCGACCCGTTCAAACCAGACTAACGCCAGCCCAATAAGTAGCCCACCTAAGACATTAGCGCCGAGTGTACCGAGTGGTATCCAGCTATGTAGCGGGTTAAAGCGCGCTAGCCATCCTCTTAAGCATGCGCCGATTGCTGCCCCTAAACCGATAGCGAGCCACTGCATGATGTAATCCTTCTTTTCTTAATGAATGCCATTTTAATAAGCAAAAAAACCATACTGCTGGCAATTACAGCGCAGGCAATTCGGTCATCGGCCAACGTGGAACGCAGCTGACGGCTAAATCATCAAACTGCCCAGCTTGCAGGCGCTCATAACCAGCATAAGCAATCATCGCGCCATTATCGGTACATAAGGCTGGCGGCGCATAATGCACAGTTGCGTTTATTTTAGCCAGTTCGGTCTCTAAAGTTTCACGCAAATGGCTGTTGGCACTGACTCCGCCGGCAATGACTAACCGACTCATCTCTGCTTGCTTAAGTGCTTTAACACATTTCTTCACCAGTGTATCAACGACTGCATGTTGAAAGCTGGCAGCGATATCAGCACGGACTTGTGGGTCACTATCAGAACCTATCCCAGAACCATCCGTATCTTTAATAAGGTTGTGTACAGCCGTTTTCATACCGCTAAAAGAAAAGTCCAAACCGCGGTGTAACATCGGTCTTGGTAGACTGTAAGCATTAGGATTTCCCGTTTCAGCTAGTTTAGCAATATTAGGACCACCGGGGTACTCTAGGCTCAGCATTTTAGCTGCTTTATCAAAGCACTCACCTGCCGCATCGTCGATTGATTCGCCCAGTATTTCATATTGACCAATGCCATGAGCGGCAATCAACAAGGTATGACCACCTGAAACCAGTAGCGACACGAACGGAAACGCGGGTGGATTTGCCCCCATCAGCGGTGCTAGCAAATGCCCTTCCATATGATGGACACCAATAGCTGGAATATCTAAGCCATATGCCAAACTGCGACCAAATAAGGCACCCGTCATCAAGGCACCGATGAGCCCTGGACCTTTGGTATAAGCGATGGCATCAATGTCATCTTTAGTAATATCGCACTGCTCTAATAGCTCATTAAATAAAGGCACTAGCTTACGAATATGGTCGCGGCTGGCAAGCTCAGGCACGACGCCACCATAGAGTGCATGTAGCTCTATTTGTGAATACAGCACTTGCCCCAGCAGACCTTTATTCTCGCTATGTATCTGCTCACTATCGAAAATCGCCAGACCGGTCTCATCGCAAGAGGTCTCTAAACCCAATACTTTCATGTCTTTGCCTTTATTACGTTGCTTTGCTCAATTACGTTACTTTGCTCAACTTAATTTTTTCTTATCTTAAAACTTAAAAACAGTAAGGGTTTAGCAGTCACAAAAAAACCGCCACTGTTAGCGTACAATGGCGGTTATTCTATCAAATTTCAACAATTAATATTAGCTAACAGCAGCTACCATATAATCAACGGCCGCATGAACTTCAGCTTCACTCACTTCAGCGTTAGCTTGCGCTGGCATTTTGTTGAAGCCTTTCGCAGAATGCATACGTAGCGTATCTATGTCTTTGACAAGGTGTGGTGCCCAATCTGTTTTATTACCGAATTTCGGTGCTGCTAATAAACCATTTTCATGGCAGACCTTGCACTGTTTTTCATACAGTTTAGCACCAGTGTCAGCCGCTAAGACTACAGGCTCAGCAGCAGCTTCTTCAGTTTCTACTACCGTCACTTCAGCAGGCTCAGGCTCAACCATAGGCTCAGGAGTAACCACTTCAGGTTCTGCAACCGGTGTTTCTGGCTCTACGACCACCGTCTCAGTTTCATTGACAGCAGCAGGCTCATCAGCAGCGGTATTATCACCGCCACTACACGCACTAAGTGCTAACAACGCACTAAGACTTATGCCTGACAGTGCCAATTTAACAGCTGATTTTTTGTTCATCGTATTTTGTTTAATAGTCATAGTTATTCCTTCATCTATGGATTGTTAGTGACAAAACTCAATGCTGATTCACGCTAGTCATTGAGCGCTATTACCTATTAAGTGATATTACTAAGTGCTTCTACTTATTCACCGCTATTAATTGGTCGCTGGTTCAGCTTCGGAAGTAGTAGTCGCATCAGCAGCTGGCATATCCGCACTATCCGCTACAGCAACCTCTGTACCCGCGCTGTCGGTAGCAGTAGTAGCTGACGTATCAGCAACCGCTGCGTCTCCTTCCGTACTCGCAGTAGCAGTAGCCGCCGCATCTGCTGCAACATCAGCAGCCGGCATGGGCGCAGTTTCTGGAAAATCCATATTTTCTGCTTTAGGGGCATTTGTGCGGGCAAGCGCTGCTGCATCATCGACTCGATCTATTGCCAAAACTTCGCCTGACTTTGCGCCAGCTTCTTCTTTTTCACTGCTACAAGCACTTAAACTTACGCCCATAGTGAGAACCAATGTTGTCCATAATGCTGTATTTATCGCTGTTTTTTTCATGCCGCTTTTCATTCAAAAATCCTCAATATGACTGGTATAAAAAGGTTGTAGAGTCTTGCTGTAATATCAAGCAGTAAACTAAACTCATCATATCATAGACTTTATATAAGCTGTTATTACCAAACAGGCGTTTTGTCCATGATTTATTAATTATTTGTTAAAAGATTATTAAAAATAATAACACTTCTGCTTAAAACAATACCTAGCTAAATTTAAACTGCTGAGTAAGCTATCATTCACTGTTATTTGCTGCTATTTAAAGATAGATACGCTAAAGCCTTTGACTTTGCTGCTATTTTTTATTAAAATAAGCGCCCTTGTGCTATTGCGCAAGACTATCCTAGTTTGAGCTGATGCCGGTAATGTTGAGATATTACGGCTAAATACTAATACACAGCCAAACTAATGCCCTTATATCTCATCCTAATCAAGGAGTCTTCATGCCTGCAGTTAAGGTTAAAGAAAACGAACCAGTTGACATCGCTATCCGTCGTTTCAAACGTGCTTGTGAAAAAGCTGGCGTATTATCAGACGTACGTAAGCGTGAGTTTTATGAAAAACCAACGCAAGTACGCAAGCGCAAAGCAGCTGCTGCCGTAAAGCGTTATAAAAAGAAATTACAACGCGAAACTATTCGTACCACTCGTATGTACTAATCGATTATTCGATTAGCTAAGTACCAGCGCTACACTAACGCCACTGTTATCCAATGATATCAGTGGCGTTTTTTATGCTACAATTTTTATTATTACTGCTGACAGCTTTTTTTATGACAATTTTTATTGCAAGGCTATTACTTATTGCAACGTTATTACCAAGCTAAAAAATAGCAGCCAAATTTTACGTAAATATTTTATTAATACTCATAAGGAATAATAACAGTGAGCCAACTTAAACAGACCTTAACTGACACCATCATCGTCTCTATGAAAGCACGTGAGATTGAACGGGTCAAAGTACTACGTAACGTACAAGCGGTGATCAAACAGATTGAAATTGACCGTCAAACAGAGCTTGATGATGCCGAAGTATTGGAGATATTACAAAAACAGCTCAAACAGCGTCATGAGTCACTGACTATTTTTACCGAAAACGGTCGCGACGATTTGGCGACCAAAGAGCAATTTGAGATTGATATTATCAATGAATATATGCCAAAACAAATGGATGATACCGAACTTGCCGCTTTGGTCAATGCAGAAATCGCTGAACAAGGCGCAACATCGATGCGCGATATGGGTAGCGTGATGGGTGTACTGAAAACTAAAACCGCGGGTCGTGCTGACCCTGCCTTAATCTCAAAACTGATCAAAGATGCATTGCAAGGCTAGTAGAGACTGCAAGATTGGTAAAATAGAAGCTAGTTTTTATTAAAATCAGTGATCAATAGCTACCATCAAGCAATTCTATTATAAAACCTTGCATGAACCTCAAGCTCTACAAATAACCGCCTAAGGCTTAAAATCTTTGGCGGTTTTTACCGCTTTGATTTCGGCATTGATATTGGCGAGTAGCGGACGGGCGCTACTGGCTTGGGCCGTATTTTGCAACTTTGCCGTCAGTTGTTTTGCTTGGGTAAGAGAGGTCAGCGCGCGCTCATAGCGTCCACTCCACAGCTGGTCATGACTGCGATAGCGAAGCGCATTAATCGTTGCGATGTTTGCAAGCAGCGGTGAGTCTGTGGTTTTTGCCAGTTTTTCATTGGCCAATTGCAAACTCTGCCAAGCATAGCGGTCACTGGGCTGCTGCTCGGTCAATGGCTTGAGTAATGCTTGCGCTTTGGTTGGCTGATTGCTGTTGGTTAATGCCTCCGCTAAATACAGACGTAAATCACGGCGCTCTGGATAAAGGCGCTGCTGACTTTCTAGCACTTCAGCAGCCTGTTGCCATTTATTTTGCTCAGTTAGAATTTGGCCTTGGGTAATGGACAATAACGGCTCTAACACTTGGCGCTTTGCAGCTGGTAAGGCTGACAGCTCAACAAACACATCGTTGGCCTCTTTAAAACGTTGCTGCTCGCCATACCAATGCATCAGCGCCAACTTCGCCCCAACACTATTCTTTGCCGCAGTCGTCAATGCCGTCTCAGAGACATGCTTACCCGTACTTTGTACGCGCCAATGCAGCAGATCAAACAACGCTTGATGGCGCTGCTGCTGATTCAATGGCAACGAATTATAACGTTGAGCACGACTTTGCGATTCGCTTAAGCGCTCATTGCTCAATGGATGCGAGCGTATAAAACTGGGTAAGAACTGATTGGCGGTCTGATTCATCTGACTTTTCTGATTCATGGTAGCAAAGAAACGCGGCATCGCCCGAGGATCGTAACCAGCTTGGTTCATAATTTGCATACCAACTCGATCAGCCTCACGCTCATTATTACGGCTAAAAGCCATGTTGCTATTCATAGTGGCGGTTTGGCTACCCATCATCACTGCCGCCGCCGCATCACCATCGACAGCGGATGCGGCAATCGCAGCGAGCACACCGCCTATTTGCATCAGTAAGGCTTTTTTGCGCTCATCAACACTGCTCTCATAATGACGCTGGCTAATATGAGCCACCTCATGAGCTACAACGCTAGCAAGCTCATCCATACTATGGGCGGCCAATATCGTTCCTGTATTCAGACCAATGACACCACCTGGTGCAGCAAACGCATTAATACTGGGGTTATCAATAATCACTAAGCCGAGCGGTGCTTGCTGGCGCGCTTGCGCATTCAGCCGCCAAGTCATCTCTTTGACGGTTTCTTGAATCCAAGGGTCGTGCTCCATCTTCACGCTACCATTGATATTTCTTAATGACCATTCGCCAAGCAATTTATTTTGATATTGTTCGTCGAAGCTCAGTCCTTGCCCGCGCAGGTTAGGCAAATTCAGCTCTTCCGTGCCAGTCGATTGCCACGAATCATAGCTCAATGGCACAGCTTGGCTCTTGCTATAGGCTACGCTTGTACAGGCTAATAGTAGAGCTGGTACTGCTAATTTTAGCGCAAGCGTTGGCGACAGATGGCGATTTACAAGCTTAGAGAATGACCATGTCTGCATGTTTGAATAATGAGTGACAACACATTTATCCTGTGCATTTATGGCTGGTTTCTCAAGCATCGATTGTCTTTTAGAGTAATGCAAGTGCGTATCCTATGCGAGTAATCATAACGTCCTTTTGACTATACGAGCTTGTCTATTCAAGGTCAATTGCAGTCTGCGTTTCGCTACCAATAACTCCGCAGGGCGTCACTATTGCGCAACATGACTATGTAAACCTATTGGGTACGTCTATTAGGAAAATCTAGAAACCCATGCTCACCAGTCGTTCTGATTGATCAACTATTATGATGACTATATTCAACTGCAATTGACGAGCGGCAATTTGCTATAATGGCAGACCGTGATGCATGCTGCATCGTAAAAGAACAGCCACGAAATAGTAGAACATCGAAACCAATAAATATTTCAAACTTAAATATTAGATTTGAGTATAAAATTTCATTATAGATACTTTAAAGGTTTATTTTATGTCCGCTGATCGCCAAGCCATCATGGTACGAGCCTCTTATCCGATATGTTTGGCAGAGACTTTGTCTGAAATAGAGCAGCAATCGATAATGCAGCTGATAGGCTTACTACCAACAGACAATAATAATGAAATCAACCTCAATGATATAAAAGACTTGAGCAAACCTGTTCTCAATATCAAAAGCTTGGTAGATGGTCGTGGACTTGCCTGTCCGATGCCTTTGTTAAAAACCAAAGTGGCGCTACGCAATGTGGCCATTGGTGAATCATTGTATGTAGTCGCAACCGACCCAAATTCTCAAGCAGATATTACGGCTTTTTGTCAACAAAGCCTGCGAACAGAGGCGCTTAACCCGCTATTGCTAATGATTAATCAAGCAACGGTATTAGCTAACGAAGGTGCCGTGGCTAGCAAATCTAAATATTCTGTTGATACAATATATCACTTCATCATTACCAAAACTGATAGCAACTAAGCGTCGCTATCCTTTACAATTACCACTATAAAGATTTTATCTGACTGTTTGCTTATCTATTTAACCAAGGTCAAGAATATGGCTAATACCTCTACTAACGCTGCACCAACACGTAAAAAAGACAGCGTCGCTCCTGAAATAAATGAAGCACGCGATGCGGCATTAAAAGCTGCTGCTGAGCGTCCACCTTATGATGCCAGTGCGTTTGAAGACACTAGCACGCGTGATTTAGTACCTGCTATGCCAACGCATTTGTCCGCGCCTGGGGTAAATTTGGGCGCCTATATTAATACCGTACACCAAATTCCTATTTTGACGCCGACCCAAGAGCAGGAGCTTGCCCATCGCTATTATGATGAGGGTGACGTCGAAGCCGCACGTCTACTTGTGATGTCGCATTTACGCTTTGTGATTCATATCGCCCGCAGCTACTCGGGCTATGGTCTACCACAAGCGGATTTAATCCAAGAAGGTAATTTAGGGTTAATGAAAGCAGTGAAACGCTTTGATCCTAATAAAGGCGTACGTTTAGTATCGTTTGCGGTACATTGGATTAAAGCGGAGATTCATGAGTTTGTCATTCGTAACTGGCGAATTGTGAAAGTCGCGACTACCAAGGCGCATCGTAAATTGTTCTTTAATTTACGCAGTCTAAAAAAGACCAACAACCAGTTGACGCTTGAAGAAGCCGATGCGATTGCCAATGACTTAAATGTTACCCGTAAGCAAGTGCTGGAGATGGAGTCACGTCTGACTTCGTACGATGCGTCATTTGAAGCGCAGTCGAGTGATGATGACGACGGACGCTATGCGCCGCAATTGTTTTTAGAAGACGGCATCGACCCTGCCGAGATTGTCGAAGAGTCTGACTGGGAAGAAAACAACTCATCAGCCTTGATTGCTGCGATGGATACCTTAGACGATCGCTCACGCGATATCGTCGAACAGCGCTGGTTATCCGAGCAAAAATCAACCTTACACGAATTGGCAGCAGTCTATTCTATCTCTGCAGAACGCGTACGCCAAATCGAAAAGAATGCCATGGATAAAATTCGCGAGGCGATGACCATTGATAGTGTTATTTTGCCAGATGATCTTCAGTAAACGTTTGACTCTCCGATATAAAAAGCCCCAATCAATAACACGAGTTTTACCATGCTAAATTGGATAGGTATCGCGGCGATTAATATGGCTATCGCCGTTGCTTTAGGCGCCTTCGGTGCTCATGGTCTCAAAGCTATGGTCAGCAATCAGCAGCTCGAATGGTGGCAGACGGCGACTTTATATTGGTTTATACATGGTCTTGGATTACTGCTCGTTGGCATACTGATTCGTCTGAATTATGCGACCCAAGCGACGGCATGGTTACTACAGATTGGCGTAATTATTTTTGCTGGTAGTTTATATGCGATGACACTTGGCGCGCCGCGTTGGTTTGGGGCGATTACCCCTATCGGCGGCGTTCTTATGATTGCTGGTTGGTTATGGCTGGCAGTGTCGACGTTTCGCTTAGGTAATATATCCGTTTAGAGGTTGCAAATATTTTGCTAACCATGCTATCGGCAGTAATCAATACGATAAATATAGATTAGCAAAAAAGGAATTCTGAATACTTAAGGAGCATATATTATGAGCAATATTATTGTGAATGGTAAAAAACTACAAACCACTCATCAAACGGTACAACTGGTCATTAATGAATTGGGACTTAGTAACGGTCGATATGCAGTCGAAGTCGATGGTGAACTGATTCCAAAGAGTGAGCTTGAGCAAATTCGTATTGCTGAAGGGATGAATATCGAAGTAGTACAAGCAGTGGGTGGCGGCTAGCTTTTTTTGACAGTCAATTAAACCGCTATTTTTAATAGACTGTCTGTAAAAAATGACTATAAAAAAGACCTCAACGACTATCCGTTAGAGGTCTTTTTTTGCTTAATCTGTCATATTTGCTCATTCATTAGTTTGTCACTAATGTATATTGCTAGGTTTAATAAATTCGCTATTTATACTATTTATTTATAAGCTAAAACTTATTAAGCATCTATAACAGCAAAGCTAACACGACATTAAGGCTAAACTGCCGGAGCTGCATCAGCAGTCGTCAGATCTTCATAGCGTCCATCACGCCCTGCACCCTGTGTCTTTTTACTCTCCAGTTTGGTTTTATATTTGCGTACTTGTCTATCAAGCTTGTCTGCCATCTCATTTATGGCTTTATACATATCATCTTCACATGCTTGGACGAACATCTCTTTACCCGAGACTCGCATAATCGCTTCAGCTTTATGGCTCTTTTGACCGCCATCACTCGCACCGCTATTATCTAATGATAATATCACTTGAATACTTTGAATCTGATCAAAGTGACGCTCTACTTTTTCAAGTTTTTCGCGAACTGCTGTGTCCATGGCATCGGTAACACTGATATGGTGACCACTGATAGAAACATTCATATTATCGTCCTTTTATTGTTACTTACAATCAACAGATGAGCTAGCATTCCTGCCTTTATCACCCTGCCTTACCACCAACTTATCTAATATATTTAATGTTAGCGCCTTTAGTACCAATGCTTTTAGGAAAATACTAACGTATCCTTTTATAGTCTCTTTTGTTATTGATATAAATAACTATGCTAAATCGACAATTAGATTTCGTTGTTGGTATGACTCTAATTTGTCATGAAAACCGCACAGTAGCAAGACGGTATATTGTAAGTAAATGTAATAAAAACGGTTGTTTCTTGAATGTTTCTATATAATCAAAAAATTTTATTTTTATATTTACTCTAAGCTATATTGACGACTGCATGTTTCTACTGATAACTCGTTGAATTAAGACAGTTAATATTTTTGTTTACGCTGGGTAGACGAGCCAATATTCATCGCTTCGCGATATTTGGCAACCGTTCTTCTGGCGATATCGATACCATCTGCTAATAAACAGTCCTTGATACGACTGTCCGATAACGGCTTTTTGGGATTTTCATCGGATATTAGCTGTTTAATCATGGCACTGATAGCAGTTGAGGAGATATCACCATCCGTGCTACTGACGTGAGATGAAAAAAAGTGCTTTAGCGAAAACAATCCTTGCGGGGTCAAAATAGTCTTACTGGTGGTCAGACGTGAGACAGTAGATTCATGTAGGTCTACTTCTTCTGCGATGACTTTTAAAATAAGCGGTTGCATGGCAGTTGCACCGTACTGCAAAAATTCTTGCTGATAGCGCACGATACTGGTCGCCACTTTGAGTAGGTTTTGATTGCGCTCTTCTATACTGCGAATAAATAGCCGCGCATCGGTGAGATTTTCACGCAGATATTGATTATCAGGGCTGTCATCACCACGCTTAACTAGGTTGGCGTATTCTTGATTGACCCGCAGTTTCGGTAAGGTGTCAGGATTGAGGCGCACGTACCAACCATCTTCTTGTGAGGAGGAATCGGTAATTTTATTAGTATCACGGCGACGGATGGGCGTCACCAGTACATCAGGAATATCATAGCTGTCTGGCGGCTGAGTATATTCAGGCTGGCGGCTTTGGAATAGCAAACCGGGTGAAGGATTCAAAGTGCGCAGCAGATTGAGGGCAGGTGTGATGTCCTCAGCAGTGAGTCCTGTGAGATCGATCAATGCCTTAATATTATTACTGACCAAATGCTCACCGGCTGACAATAGCGCTTGGGCTTCTCTTAAATAGCCAGTGTTAGCATCGAGCTTGGACAACTGAATTGCTAGGCATTCACTTAGGTTTCGCGCACCAACACCCAGCGGATCACACGACTGAACCATACGCAATACCGCCATGATTTCATCATGTTCAACACGCTCATCCCACTGATAGAAGCTTGCCATGGTATCAAAGCTTTGTAACAGCTCGTCGATATCAAGCCGAACAAAGCCCATATCATCCATAGAATCCATTAAATATTCAGCAATTAACGTATCTATTTCTGAGAGATGCTTAAAATTCAGCTGCCAGCGCACATGATCTTGAATCATCGCGTTTGTGCTACCTTGATAGCTATCAAAGTCATCAGAATCTGGGCGTGCTAATGCAGTGGATGCGCTACCCGTACTGACTGTAGGAAAGCTATCATTGTTTAAATTAGAGCTGTCAAAGCTGCTATAGTCTTCCCCATCCAGCGCATAACTGTCTATGGCATCATCGTCAAAACTGGCTTGCTGTAATTTATCAAAGCTATCGCTAATACTATCCTCATATTCAAAACTATCATCGTTATTATTAGAGGTAGAGGATGTAGTAAACGAATCAATACCAGCATTTTGATTCCAAGTATCTAACGTTAACGGCTCGCCAAACTCATTTATCGCCTTATCATTACTTTCATACTCATCTTCATCATCCTCGATACGTTCGAGTAATGGATTGCTATCCAGCTTCGCCTGAACCTCCTGCGCGAGCTCAAGACTAGAGAGTTGCAGCAATTTAATGGCTTGCTGCATTTGCGGGGTCAGTTTTTGTGAGGTGCTTAGCGTGGTCGCCAATCCGAACGACATACTCATAGGTAGCTTATTACACTCCAATCGTGGTGACATTGTCTATGTTATGCTGATGAAGACAGCGGTTTAACCTTATCAGGACATGACGATAGCATTTTTTATGACAATTTTGCTATGATAATTTATGCCCTACTCAGATAAGCGCCCTTTAGGCTTATGACAGTAAGCTTCTAAAAGGCTTTTGATAACCCTTTAATAAAAACCTATAACTGTAATCACTTGCACACAAGTATTTGCAGCTTAAGTAACGTAAAAGCCATCAATAACGATAAATTTAGAAAATAGCTCATCAGAAATATATAGAACTTAAAATACTGAGAATCATGTTATGAGTAACCTTATTAACCATAAACAGCTAACCGTTGCGGCCATCCAAATGAATAGCCAGCAAAACATAGAAAAAAACTTAGCTGATATAAAAGCCGCTATTATCGGTGCGCGCGCGCAAGGCGCACAGCTTGTCGTTTTACCGGAAAACTGCTGTAGTATGGGCCAACAATTTGCCACCGCAGAGCGCTTTGATGCGCTGTCAGCGACGATAGCAGATTATGCACGTAGTTATGGTATTTACGTGCTAGCAGGCTCATTGCCCTGCCCTTATCGCCCAGATGGAATGACTGTACCTGATGGTAGGCTACGTCAAGTTAGTCAGCTATTTGCACCCGATGGTAAGCGAGTCGCACGTTATGACAAAATTCACTTATTCACCGCGACGGTTGCCGATAAGCAAGGCAGTTATAATGAAGCGGCCACCTTTGAGCCGGGTACACAAACGGTCGTAGCAGCGCTCGATTTAGACGATGTAGTCTACCAGCTCGGCATGATGGTCTGCTTTGATTTGCGTTTTCCAGCATTAGCGCAGCGTCTGCGGCAAGCGGGTGCTGAACTATTAAGCGCACCGTCAGCCTTTACTTACCTAACGGGACAGGCACACTGGGCGCTATTGTTGAGAGCAAGGGCTTTAGACAGCCAGTGTATGGTGATTGGCGCAGCACAAGGCGGTGACCACGCTTATAAAGATGGCGATACTCGTCAGACGTGGGGACATACTGCAATCACCGCTTTTGACGGAACCATTATCGATAGCTATGAAAGTAGCGAATTGGACAGGTCAGCGATCATTGAAGAAGAAAAGAGTTATGAAGTTGTCTTAGCTACCTTAGATAAATCGGCTCAAGAGCAAGGACGACAAAAAATGCCTATTTTTGACTGTCATCGTTTGGCATAAGGCAGATTTTTATAAAGGAGATTTTGATAAATGCTGTTCTTGATAAAGAGTATTCTTGATAAAAGAAACTTTTAAAATTAAGTGGTTTAATCGCTACCTTTGGGCGCATGAATGGCTCGTGGATGGGCGCGGTCATAGACCTGCGTGAGCTTAGCGAAGTCAACATGGGTATAGATTTGGGTGGTACTGATATCGCTATGCCCAAGCATTTCTTGTACAGCACGCAAGTCACCGCTGCCCGATAGCATGTGGGAAGCAAAGCAATGGCGTAATAAATGCGGATACATATTTTGGGCGATACCCGCACGGGTGGCTGCGACTTTTAGGCGTTGTTGTACCGCCCGCGTTGATAAGCGTGTGCCTAATTTTTCACTGATAAATAATGCACTGTCCATCTGCTCTACCCATAGATTACGGTGTGGTAGATAGCGGCTAATCGCCTCTGCAGCTTTTGCTCCTAATGGCACCAAGCGTGTCTTATTACCTTTACCAGTCACGCGCACGCGTAAGTCAGACAAGTCCACATCTGCCATATCCAGCGCGACTAGCTCGCCGACGCGTAGACCACTGCTATAAAGCAATTCAAACATCGCTTTATCACGCAACCACAAGCGCGCTTGTTCGGGCGTATCAGGGATTTCTTGGTCAAGTAATTGAGTCAATAAATCGATATCAGCAATAGAAGGTAATGGTCTGGGGCTGCGCTTAAGCTGATAGCCCGTCGTTGGATTAATACGTGCCAGATCCTCTTCAATCAGCCAACCATAAAAATGGCGGATAGCCGACAGCTCTTGCTGGACGCTGGCAAGTGCCAGCTTGTCTTCATCGAGGCGCTGGCTGATATGCTGGGCTAATTGACGCTTATCACAGCGCGTCCATGTTAGGCGTTTACCGCGCAGAAACAGCGCCAGTTGATTTAATCCAGCAAAATAAGCCGTCAATGTATGCGGCGAGTGATTACGCAAGGACAAGACATTTAGCCAATGATGGACAGGCGCTAGTAATTCGCGTAGCGCCGCATCTGCCTCTATGGTGATGGCTAATTCCGCTGATAACCATGATTTAGAAGTTGATTCTGTCTCTGTAGGCTGGCGGTTTTTATGAGACATAGCTTTATTAGACATCACCATATTAGAAAAAAATTGGCTATTTATTTAGCAACAAATAAATGCTGCTAATCATTTGCAATTAGCCTTCTGGACTGGGCTTGATACCTGCTTGCGCCATCAGACCGTCTGGGCTAAATACGCCTTCGTAAACAAAAGCAGTTGGTCCCGTCATCATGACTGGATAGCCTGGCTGCCATTTGATAACCATGCTGCCGCCATAAAGCTGTGCGCGTATATCTTCGCCTTCGTCAAGCCAGCCTTCACGTATACCAACCGCCACTGCCGCACAAGCGCCAGTACCACACGCTTGTGTCTCCCCGACACCGCGCTCATAAACTCGCAAACGAATATGACGTTGGTTCATTACTTGCATAAAACCGACATTGACGCGCGCTGGAAAGGCAGGATGCGATTCGATCGCTTTGCCCAGCTTTTCGACATCTGCATCGAGCACATTATCGACTTTGATGACCGCATGCGGATTGCCCATATTGGCGACATACAGCTGCACAGGCGTGCCATTAACGTCCAGATGATAAGCATTTTGAATTTTGGTCGTGGCTCTTGGTGTAAAAGGAATTTCGCTTGGCTCAAACTTAGGCTTGCCCATATCGACTTCTACCCAGCCGTAGCGGTCGGTGGTCAACGAGATAATACCACTTGCGGTCTCGACGCGCAGGCGCTGCTTAAATGACAGTTTGCGTGCTTGTACGAAACGGGCGAAACAGCGCGCGCCATTGCCGCACTGCTCGACTTCCATACCATCCGTATTAAAAATGCGGTAGCTAAAATCAACATCGGGGCGCATCGGTGGCTCGACTACTAGCAACTGATCAAAACCAATGCCTAGATGGCGATCACCCAATAACTGTACCAAATCCTTGGTCAACTCTAAGCGCTGAGTCACTAAATCGATGACCATAAAGTCATTGCCCAGCCCATGCATCTTAGTAAATTCTATTAGCATATCCCTGATACCCTATCCTATTTTTATGTATGTCTTATATTAGCACGCTGTCAGTTACAATCATAACTATCACCGTCATCAAATGCCAAGTTATATTCATCTCTTAATATTCATACATTTGATCAGAGCCTGCCATAAAAAAACCCACTATCATCACGATAATGGGTTGGTTTTAAACGTCAAATATAATGCATTTTTGATCATGTTATTTATGGTCAAGGCATAGTAAAAAAGAAACGTTGATAGCTAGGGCGTGTCCTCATTTTAAAAATGGTTATAAAAATGAGATAAATTGCAGTCAAACGAGGAAAATAGCGCAAATAATATCGGGATATTAATTAGCTATTTGACGATGTTTGGCAAAATTTAGCCATTTTTAGCCCATTTAGATACAATCGCTTGAATTGAGGACACGCCCTAGTAGGTTGATAGTTAGTAGGTGGTAGTTAATACTCACGTGCTACTGGTAATAATTTTTCTAGCTTACTGTTCGCAAGCGTGACAGAGGCTTTAGAAAATTCATCCCAGCAGCACTGTATCGTTTTTGAGGTATTTTAACTACCGCTTGCCAATTAAACTAGCCTTGCCACAATGTTTCACTCGCATATAACGATTCAATGGTCTCGCGCTGACGAATCAGCTGATGGCGATCATCGGCAATCATCACTTCACTGGCACGTGGACGCGAGTTATAGTTACTACTCATGGTAAAACCATAAGCACCAGCACCTGTGATTGCCAAGATATCACCCGTTGAGAGCGATAATAAACGATCTTTCGCCAAAAAGTCACCCGTTTCACAAATAGCACCAACGATATCCCATGGCTGTGTGCCGCCAGTATCAATACCATCGCTAGGTAAGACGCTTGGAATCACTGCCATTTCTGCTTGATACAGCGCCGGACGAATCAAATCATTCATCGCCGCATCGACAATGGCAAAGTTCTTATGCTCAGTTGGTTTTAGTACGTCAACTTGCGTCAATAAAATACCTGCATTGGCAACGATACTACGACCCGGCTCAAAAAATACCGTCAAGCCAAGCTCGCTAAGCTTCGGTAATAACGCAGCCGCAAACTCATCGATAGACACTGGCGTTTCATCGATGTAGCGCACCCCTAAGCCACCGCCCAAATCGATATGACGTAGCTCAATGCCTTTTTCACGTAAGCTATGCACCAGCTCAATTATTTTGTCCAATGCTGCTACGAATGGCTCAACCTCAGTAAGCTGTGAGCCAATATGACAGTCAATACCAACGATATCGATATGAGACAGCTCCGCTGCTTGCTGGTAGACGGCTATCGCGTCTTCGTGGGCGATACCGAACTTATTGTCTTTTAGTCCTGTCGAGATATATGGATGCGTCTTGGCATCGACATCTGGATTGACGCGCAGCGATATCGGTGCTTTCTTATTCAACTGCGCCGCCACTTCATTAATTAACGTCAGCTCACTAATGGACTCGACATTAAAGCAGCTGATACCTTGGGTAAGAGCATATTCAATGTCGCTATAAGTTTTGCCAACGCCTGAAAACACTACTCGTGACGCCTCGCCACCGGCGGCTAATACGCGCATCAACTCACCGCGAGAGACAATATCAAATCCCGCGCCTGCCTGCGCTAGCACGCCAAGCACCGCTAGATTAGAGTTTGCTTTCACCGCATAGCAAATCTGATGATTTAAACTGGCAAAGCTATCGGTGTAAGATTGATAAACATCTAATATCGCCTGTTTTGAATAGACATAACATGGCGTACCGTAGTGTTTGAACACCTCATTAATACTGACTCGTTCCATATGCAAGGCGTCATTGCGATAGTGCAACGCAGGCAAGTGGGCAGTTAAGGCTTCAGGATTAATATAGAACCCTTGCTCAGTATGGGTGGTGACTGTTTCGCCAGCTTTTTGCTCAGAATGACTCATATAAATATCTCGAATATAATCAGGGTATCAAGGTGAAAATAAAGTTTTGGGGCAATATTAGAAAGCGCTTTGACAGCTTTAGCCTCTCATAACCATCAATAATTAATAATCGTTAGGGTCGTTACTGGGTTCAGGCAGCTTAAAATTATCCGTATTTTGATAGTCTGTAGCTTGGTTATCATCGTCAATGCCAGCAAAGGCAGTATCCTGTGGATTATTACCACTATCAAGTATCGCAGCGCTATCTCGAACTGTTTGGCTACTGGATTCTACAAGATATAAATCGCCTTTTTGCCCGCAGCCGGTTAAGGCTGTCACGCCTATCAAGACAGTAGTGCCGAGTATTAACTTATAAATAGCAGGGCGACTGACGCCAGTGACGGTGTTAGAGCATTCAGTTTTTGAGGTGCGTTTTACAATAAACATAGAATGGATGACCTTAATCTTGCAATGGTTTGAATAGGATAAAAATCGCTATCAGTGAAAATGAAGCCAGCATACAACAGGAAAAAGATGACCATTTTTTAATCATAGCATTATTCCATAAAGCTGTGCGCCTACGCAGTCTGATTGCTGAATAAATTTGCAAAAATATAGCTATGAAGCTTCAAAAAAATCATCCTAGCAGCCCTGTATGTTTTTTAAAGTGAATCGACTATATTAATAGACGGTCTTGCTAACTGAAATCCCGTGTATAAACATTTCTTTATCAAGCTAGGATAAATTTAGACAAACTTACTTACAATTTTTATATAGGGGGTTTTTATTTTGCCCTAGCTGTGAAACGCTGGCTAGCCTCGGTGTACACTTGTGTTGAACAGTTAGAAGCTTGCTTGTTAAAACCTTATAGTTATCGTGGTATAACCTCAAAATTATGGTACATTATACTCAACCCTTGCGGCTGTGACGAGGCGCTAATGGGCTTCCGATTAACGCTTAAAGGCATTAAGAAGTATTTAAAAAGCCTTGGAAACATTTATAGCCCAAGCATGATGTCAATCAGCCGTATGATTGTTTGCCTATGTCAGCTGTCTGGCATATACCAGCAAAATATAGCTGGTTTTCGTTTATTTAACAGGTGGTCATCGATGATGATTACCCTTTATAAAATATAATCTAAGGATAGAGTATGAGCGCTGGCGTAACCACCACTTTTGATGACAAAAACTCTGAAACATCGACCCTAACCAATCCTACTTTGGTACTGAACTGTGGCTCCTCTTCAATCAAATATGCCTTGATTAGTGATGATGAAAGCACTCGTATCACTGGTCTTGCAGAAAACTTAGGTCTTGATACTGCTCGTATTAAACATACTGCTTTGAACGGCGAAAAACTTGAGATTGCTATCCCTGGTGGTCGTCATGAACTCGCTTTACAAAAAATCCTTGCCCTACTTGAACAGTATCACTTCATCGCTGTTGGTCACCGAGCGGTACATGGCGGCCGTGAATATTCAGAAGCCGTACAAGTTGATGATCATGTCTTACAAGAAGTGAAACGCTTAAAAGTATTGGCGCCACTACACAATCCTGCTAACGCTTTGGGTATCGAAGCGGTGCAAGCCATTTATCCTGATATTCCGCAAGTCGTAGTATTTGACACCGCTTTCCATCAAACCATGCCACCTGTCGCTTTCCGTTATCCGCTACCAAAAGCACTTTATTCAGAACATAAAATCCGTCGTTATGGCTTCCATGGTACCTCGCATGCTTATGTATCAGAACGCGCCAGCGAGATTACTCGCGCGGAAGGACCACATGGTTGGTTGACTGCGCATTTAGGTAACGGCTGTTCAGCGACCGCTGTCTACGATGGTAAAAGCCTTGATACTAGCATGGGTTTAACGCCACTTGAAGGCTTAATGATGGGTACACGTAGTGGTGATGTCGATCCTAGCCTACACATCCATCTAAAGCGTCAATTGGGCATGAGCTTAGAAGAAATTGATAAAATGCTCAATAATGAAAGTGGTCTGCTTGGCATTTCAGGCTTATCGAATGATTTGCGTACCGTTGAGCAAGCCGCTAATGAAGGACACGAAGATGCAATGCTTGCTATTGAGATGTTCTGCTATCGCGTTGCTAAATACCTTGCCAGTCTAAGCTGTGCCCTACCCAAATTTACCGGTATTGTCTTTACCGGTGGTATTGGTGAAAACTCTGTTACCACGCGTACACGTATTTTAGAGATGATGCCGCATTTTGGTATCAAAGTAGATGCCAATAAGAACGCTGACTTATATGCTGGCAAAGAAGGCAGTTTCCACACTGACGATAGCAGCATTGAGCTGTGGGTTGTGCCAACTGATGAAGAGTGCCGCATCGCGCAAGAAACTCGTGCAGCATTAGGTCTACAATAAAACTCATCCTACTGCATATAAGAAGTGTAAATGACTTCTTATATGCACAAGGTTGAGCTTTTCTTTAAAAAAATAATAAACAGTAGGATACATTATGCAAACTATTTTACTTGTGCCAATCAGTCGCGGTATCGGTGTGACGTCAGCCGCTTTGGGCTTGATTCGTGCTTTTGATTACAACGGTATCAAAGCGGGTTTTATGAAGCCGTTTTTGCAAGACGATACGCTTGATAAGCAAAACAGTTTAGACAGCTCGAGCGCGTTAGCCATGCATGCATTTGGTCTGACGCCACCTAAATCTATCAGCCGTCAACGGGTTGAGCGTATGATTGGCGACGACAACCTTGATGACTTGATGGAAGAGGTGGTCGTCAACTATCATACCCTCGGCGATGATTACGATGTAGTGATCTGCGAAGGCTTGGTATCGACCACTGAGACCTCTTATGCGTCACAAATCAACCGTGCGATTGCCCATGCGCTAGATGCCAGAATCATCTTTGTTAGCACCGCTGATACTAGTAAACCTGCCTATTTAGCCGATAAGCTTGATGTCCATGCCCGTGAATTTGGTGGCATGGCAAGCGACCGTACTTTAGGCTGTATCTTGATGCGTATGCATGACTTGCCGAATACGCAAAGCACCTTAGAAAATCAAATCGTTGCCCCTGGTGAATCGATTGTGAGCTTGGACAGCGGCTTTATGCAAGAAGTCCAGCGCCTATCGCCACACTTCAATACCGAACAATTCCGCTTAATCGGTGTGGTGCCATTTAGTGATTCGCTATCTGTGCCTCGTACTTGGGATATCGCCGCTGAGCTTGATGCGACATGGCTCAACGTTGGTGAAGCAAAATCGCGCCGTATTAATCGTATCAGTTTAACTGCCCGCTCGGTTGCACGCGTTGATGAAGTGTTTAAACGTGGCACGCTTATCGTCGTACCTGGTGACCGTGATGATTTGTTATTGGCAGCGGGTCTTGCCTGTATCAATGGTATTCCACTGGCAGGATTGGTCTTGACGGGCGGCGTCGTGCCCAGTCCGACGGTGGCTGAGCTTTGGCAATCGGCACTCAAAACTGGTATCCCAGTCATGAGCGTCGAAGATGACAGCTACGAGACCGTACAAAGCCTTGTCCATATGAGCGCTGAGATTCCAAGCGATGACACCGAACGTGCTGAAGAAGTGGCGCGTTATGTAGCAGCACACTTGGATCTCAGTTGGATTAAAGAATACTTTAGTCGCAATCATGAGCCGCGTCTGTCACCATCGGCATTTCGTCATCAAGTGGTCAAAAAAGCGCAAAGTGCCAAAAAACGTATCGTACTGCCAGAGGGCTCTGAACCACGTACGGTAGAAGCAGCTTGTATCTGCCAAAGCCGCGGTATTGCCAATTGTGTATTACTTGCTAAGCGTAGCGATGTCGAGCAAGTGGCCAAAAACCGCGACTTAATTTTGCCAGAAGGTCTGGAAATCATCGACCCTGACACCCTTGATATGGACAAATATATCGCTGCCGTCGTTGAACGCCGTAAGGGTAAAACCAATGCCGAAGTCGCCGCCGAATACCTAAAAGATACCGTCTATTTGGGTACGACCATGTTGGAGATGGACGAAGTTGACGGCTTAGTCTCTGGTGCCATTCATACTACTGCCAACACCGTACGCCCAGCATTCCAGTTGATTAAAACGGCGCCGCAGTATTCTTTAGTTTCGTCAATTTTCTTTATGCTATTACCAGAGCAAGTGGTGGTATATGGTGATTGCGCTATTAATCCTGACCCGACTGCCGAAGAATTGGCTGAGATTGCTATTCAGTCGGCGCAGTCTGCGGCAGCCTTTGGTATCAATCCAAAAGTTGCCATGATTAGCTATTCAACAGGTGCTTCAGGAACCGGCGCAGACGTCGAAAAAGTCATTCGTGCGACCCAAATCGTCCGCGAGCGTGCCCCGCATCTCGCCGTTGATGGGCCGTTGCAGTATGATGCGGCTTCTGTGATGAGCGTCGGTAAGCAAAAAGCGCCAGACTCACCAGTTGCTGGACAAGCAAACGTCTTTATCTTCCCAGACCTCAATACGGGTAACACCACTTATAAAGCGGTACAACGTAGTGCCAATGTGGTCAGTGTTGGACCGATGTTGCAAGGCTTGAATAAGCCTGTCAATGACTTATCACGTGGTGCATTGGTCGATGATATTATCTATACCATCGCCCTCACCGCCATTCAAGCGCATAGCGACGCGATTTAATTACGTTAAAATTTATGCGTAATCATTCTATATTTAACCGATTATCATCATGATAGTCGGCTTTTTATTGGCTATTTTTTATGGCTTTTAAGCGCTATAGTCAAGGCAGAGCAAAATCAATAGGATGATAGCCACAGCCACGTGCTACTAGGATAAATTTTCCTCGCTTGCTGGGCGCTTTACGCTCCAGAGGCTTCGAAAAATTTATCTCAGTAGCACTGTATGGTTTTTTTAATTGCTTTAACTATATTAATGACAGCTGCCTACTTGCACTCTACAATACAAGACTTGCTTGCTCAATTGCCTGCTTAATCTACTTTATCCATATCAATTTATTTTTTTAGCGTATCTATGCCAGAGATTAATTTTAAGCAAAAAAAGAAATATCAATATTCGATTGCTCCTGCCATTCGTGCTTATTTGGGCGGTTCATTTGATCCTGTGCATAATGGTCATTTGCAAATGGCATTGTACGTTTATCAATACTTATTGCCGATAGCGAAGCAGCAACAGCGCGCGCTGCATGTATCATTGCTACCCAATGCACGCTCGCCATTTAAGCAAAATAGCACAGACCCTGAGCACCGCTTAGCCATGCTAAAGCTCGCAACAAAAGACACACCGCTACAGATTAATGAGCTCGAGCTGTGGCAAACGCCGCCTGTCTATACTATCGATAGTGTGCAGACATTGCGCGCCCGCTACCCGCATGACAGTTTGATATTTATTATGGGTATGGACAGCGCGCGTAGTTTGGAACAATGGAAAGACGGCTTACGACTCACTGATTATGTCAATCTATGGGTTTTTGATCGTAGTAGCCTGTCTGACAGTGACAACACTCTTTTTGATAACGCTCTTTTTAATAACACAATTTTCAAAACTGATAACTCTTTTTATGACACTGATAAAAACTTTAATGATAAAAAAATAATTCCGCAGGATATGGCTGTTTTGCCTGCTCACTTACAATCCCAATTATCCGCGCAGCTGCAACACTTAACCGTCAGTTTAGCCACTGAGCTATTAACGCCTGTCGCTCAATATTTAACAGCGAGTCATACCTTAAAAAGTACCAATCAAGGTCACATTTATATAGACTCGCGCCCTGTCGCCGCAGTATCGAGTACCCAAATACGCCAGCAGTTACAGCAGACGAAAATTCGATTGAATATAATGCCTTTAGCCGAAACGCAAATTACATCTGTACCACCAATAAATGATATCATAAGCAATACTAAACCCAATCCATTAGCTAAATGGCTAAATCCTGCTGTTTATCAATATATTATCGCCCATCAGCTATATTCTGCTGCTCAATTCCGTTAAAATCGCCTTATCTTTGTCATTTTGCTCATCCTGTCTTTATATGTGACTGGCTATATAGGCTCAGTTGGACAATATAAATGCATGCAAATTGACGATTTACCATTTTATTTTAAATATTTACGATTCAAGAGATTAAAATTTATGACCAATACCATGACTGAAGAACGCTTACAAGAATGCTTGACCCTTGTTGAAAGCGCGCTAGACGATATGAAAGCTAAAAACATAACCGTAATGGATGTAGCAGACTTAACTGACGTGATGGAACGCATCGTCATCGCTGACGGTACGTCTAAACGCCATGTGCGGGCGATGGCTGACAGTGTCGGTGCTGAAGCTAAACTGGGCGGCTTTATGCCACTTGGCCGTGAAGGCGGTATCGATTCTGACTGGACGTTAATTGATTTAGGTGCAGTCGTCGTGCATATGATGACGCCGCAAGCACGTGAGTTCTATGACTTAGAAGGCCTATGGTCGTCGCCTGAACAATTGGCTGAGCTGGTCGCCGTGCCGCGTGAAAAGAAAACAGCGGGTCGTCGCAATAAAAATAAATAATCTTATTTATTGCCAACACTGCTTAAGAAAAAGACCAGATGACTATTCTGGTCTTTTTTTGTTTAAAATTTAGCGCTAATAAAATTTAAGGCATTGAAGCCGTATAATCCGGCGAATGATTAGGCTAAGATAATACTCATTATTAATACTAGCAACTACAAAGCCACTTACCTAATAAGTCTTTATAGATTAGGAAAATCAATGAGCTTAACACCTATGAATATAGAATCGATAGAATCTACCATCCAAAAAAATACAGCAGACTTTAACCAAACCCTGCCGCTACATATCGCTAATTTAACTTGCGTCCGTGCTGGTAAAGCTATGCCGTTCGCCCGTGAGCAGATGAGCGCTATTGATAAAGCGCCCATCAAAGCACCCGTCGCCGTCAATTTCATGGGTTTAACTACCGACGAACAAGCCGACCGCCGTCATCATGGTGGACCTTTAAAAGCAGTTCATCAATTGCCGCCTGCCACTTATGAGCAGATTAATACCGAGTTTGGTCTAAAAGTGCGTATCGGGACTTTGGGCGAAAACCTGACGACGAAAGCGGTGAATGATTTGCCAGAAATGACGGAAGCGATGGTTTGTATTGGCGACGTTTTTCAGTATGGTAAAGACAAAATAAACGGTGAGGATAGTGTTCAATTACGCATCGTTCAACCGCGTCGCCCTTGCTACAAAATCAATGACCAAATCGGACAGTTTACTAAAGTACCCAATATTGCTTCTTGGGTGAGCAAACAAGGTATCGCTGGTTGGTATTTTCAAGTCGTTCGTGATGGCATAATTGACGCTGACTTGCCTGTTTACTTAATTGCGCGCCCTCATCCTTTTGCCACTCTTGAAAAGTTATGGCAGCTGTCAAACTCAAAAGAGAAATTTGATGCCGAGGTAATTGAGCCTTGGCTTAACATTGAGTGCTTGGAGGACAGTTGGAAGGTGGTTTTGGCGAAGAAGATTAAAATCTAAGAGACAATAGTAATTATGAATGATATCAAAATCCCTTTCGCTTTTTTAGAAGAACATAGCATCGTCTTATCTGCAAAGGAGATTGATTTTGCTATCAGTCGTAAGCTCATTGATCTAGAAGACTTAGAAAAAATCGTTGACGCCTCACTAACTAAATATCCTAATGATAAAAATCTATTAGAAATCGCTCTTCACATTTTGTTAGATGGCAGCTATTCAAATTCTCACCTTCAGTATTTAGAGATAGATTATAGTGGTGAAAATAGAGCTGACGGAACGATAACATCAGACGATAATTTTATAAATATCAGATGGAGATATATTATATTACTGTGGTTGTTCAGCAATAGAAATAACGACAGTATCGATTACGACAGAATAAATACTGTTTACGCGAGCTTTGGCTACCCTTCAAACATGGAAAAATTTGTCAGTTATATGCCGACTTCGCAAGAGAATAATAAGAACAGCTATCAGAATATTTTGCATAATTGGAAAGAGTATCTAGATGCGAATAGCTATTTACTAAACCCTTAGAATCGGGGCTGTTGTTACAGATTCTCCAAAGTATATAAACGAGTAGTTCCTGCTTATTTCTTTTTATCAAACACATTTCATTATTGAGCATTTTATGCCAAAAAATATTACCTCGGTTATACTAGCATTCTGCCTGACAATACCTTTAATTAGCTGCGTATCCATTCCAACCCCAAAGCCGCGTTACGCGATTGACAGCGAAACCTACCAAGCTACTGGCAAAAGCGAGCGTATTAAGACGATTGTTTTGCACTATACCGTCTCAGATAACGACCGATCTATAAAAACATTGACCACTGGAAATGTGAGTGCGCATTACCTAGTTTTAAATCATGACGATGACAAAATCTATAACTTAGTGCCAGAAAACGAACGTGCTTGGCATGCGGGTGATGGTGGCTTTGCAGGCAGAACGATATTAAACGATACCTCTATCGGCATCGAGATTGTCAATGCTGGCATTAAGCATGAATATCGAAACGCCTTAAAAAACGGCAAGCTCGACTACCATCCTTATGAGCACTATGTCGAATTTGATGAGTTGCAGGTTAAAAAAGTCGGGCAATTGGTACAAGACTTAGCAAAGAGATATGACATCTCACCAAAAAACATCATCGGTCATGCGGATATGGCACCCTCGCGTAAGATTGACCCGGGTGCTAAGTTTCCTTGGCAACGACTGTATTTCGATTACGGCATCGGCGCCTGGTATGATGAATTTGATAAACAGTTCTTTATGAGTCAAGACGAGTTTGCAGCAGCAACGATACCCGAGATCAAGCAAGCCTTTAGAGACTACGGTTATCAAATTAATGATAGCGATGAGTGGGATAAAGCCAGTCGTGATGTCATCTATGCCTTTCAATTACACTTTCGCCCGCAGCAACCAACGGGCGTGATGGATGTAGAAACTTATGCGATTTTAAAGGCGCTCAATAAGAAGTATGCGGATCGTGATGACTTTTATTGAGTTAATGGTTTAGGTTCTTGTTGTGGGTTTATACGTGATGACCAAGCACTGTTTTTAATAGACACTGTTTCTAATATAAAGCTCTTTAATCGAAGGTATAAAATGACGCTACGCATCCACGCCCTATTCCATACAGACTATGAAGACCTGAGTTTCATCAAACAATGGGCAAATAGCCAGCATCATATGATGAGTGTCAGTCGCTCTTACGATGACTGTTCCTTGCCAGAGCCAGACCGCTTTGATTGGCTCATCGTAATGGGTGGACCAATGAGCGTCCACGATGAGGAAAAGTATCCTTGGTTAATCGCTGAAAAGCATTTGATTAGACAAGCTATTGATGCTGGAAAAACAGTGATCGGTATCTGCTTAGGAGCGCAATTGCTCGCGCATTGTTTGGGTGCTACCGTCCAGCCGTCTGGCGTAAAGGAAATAGGTTGGTTGCCCATTCGTTTGACGCCCAGAGGACAATCACATCCTCTATTACAGGATTTACCTAAGCAAGATTTTACCGTCTTTCACTTTCATGGTGATGGTTTTGACTGTCCAAAAGGTGCTAGCATTATTGCATCAACGGAATCATGGGCGAATCAAGGATTTATCTATCAAACTCAGCAACATAAAGCGCTTGGCACTTGGGTAATGGGCTGGCAGTGTCACTTTGAAGTGACCAAAGAAAGCCTTGCTAAGATGATAGTAAATGGCAATGACGCTATCCAAAGTGGACTTAAAGATTATCCTAAAACGGTACAATCAGCCGCTGAAATAATCAGGCTGGGTTATAAATATATCGAAGACAATAACGCAAGATTAGCCGCTATACTAAATCGGATGGCGAATAGCGGATAACTAAATAGTCAGGAGAATAAACCATGAATAACTTACAACCAAATGAGCAAGACGATCTTCAAAAGTATTTAGAACAGAAAGCCAAACAAGAGCAAGAAAAACAACAAGAACCTGAGACTCTCTCTGCCTATGATGCTTGCGTATTAAAAGAAAGCGCTAAGATTCATGAATTGATCGCTGAGGCTCAAAGAGAGACTGTTAAAAGTTCGAAGGATGAATAGCCATCAAGTCAAGGTGTGATTATGGAAAACAACTGGGCGTTTTGGGGATCTTGGGTCAGTGTTAATACCATTGCAAGCTTAATCTAGGGCAATGTAGCCATCTATCCGTCAATACCTTCTATCATTGGCATGGTTGGTTTTTGTCTTTAGTGGTGGCTGCCATGACCGTCTTGGTGACTCTTATCGGTATAGGTCGAGCTAAGTGATTTTAGTTGTATTGAAAGCTCGTAAGTTGGATGGAGGTTACTTACCAGCCGATATTACGAAGATGCGCAAGTTGATGTCTTATGCTTAAAGAAACAGGACTAGGCAGCCCTGAGGCCAATACTACAACCAAACAACACTATATAGTTTCAAAACAATAGTCCTATCCACCAGCTATTTGGGCTACTTATTGAGATGGGCTAATGATAAAATTACCGCTTACGGGGTTTATAGATAGTATCACTGCTCGCACCATATCGTTGGTTTCCCATATCGTTAGTTTTACTGAAGACTAGGATGATGCGCGGCTTTGATAGTTTGGTCCTATCAGTAGTCATAATATCTGCATTATCAATGCAGACGCCAATAATATTAAAAAAGGAATTTTTATGTATCAAGCCTTTCAGAAGCATCTACAGCAAGAAATCAGCGATATACGAGCGGCAGGGCTGTATAAAACCGAGCGCATTATCACCTCCCCGCAAGATGCGCTAATCAAGATCGCCGATGGCCGTGAGGTGCTTAACTTCTGTGCCAATAATTACCTTGGATTGTCTGACCACCCTGAGATTAAAAAGGCGGCTATCCAAGCCATTGAAGACTCAGGTTATGGTATGTCATCGGTGCGTTTTATTTGTGGTACGCAAGATTTGCATAAGCAATTAGAGGCGGCGATTTCTAAGTTTTTTAATACCGAAGATACGATTCTTTATGCGGCCTGTTTCGATGCCAATGGCGGTGCTTTTGAGCCATTGCTGACAGGCGAGGATGCCATTATTTCTGATTCGTTAAATCATGCTTCAATCATTGATGGTGTGCGCCTGTGTAAAGCCGCGCGTTATCGCTATGCCAATGCGGATATGCAAGATTTAGAGACTCAATTACAAGCGGCGCAAGCACAGCGTTTTCGTTTAATTGTAACCGACGGTGTGTTTTCAATGGATGGTAATGTGGCGCCTATGGATGAGATTTATGCGTTGGCACAAAAATATGATGCCATGGTGATGATTGACGAGTCGCATTCAGCAGGCGTCGTCGGTCGCACTGGTGGCGGCGTGACTGAATTGTTTAATCTACGTGGTGATATTGAGCTTATCACTGGTACCTTAGGCAAGGCATTTGGCGGTGCTATTGGCGGCTTTACTACGGGTAAAAAAGAAATTATTGAGATGTTGCGTCAACGCTCGCGCCCGTATCTGTTTTCAAACTCCATTCCTCCCATGGTGGCTGCAGCTGGGGTAAAAGCATTTGAGATGCTAGCGCAAGACAATACCCTACAAGACCAATTGCATGAAAATACCGCCTATTTTGTTAAGCAAATGCTAGATGCGGGCTTCGATATCAAGCCCACCGAATCGGCAATTTGTGCGGTTATGCTTTATGACGCCACTGTCTCCCAGCAAATGGCAGATGCGCTGCTTTGCGAGGGCATTTATGTGATTGGCTTCTTCTACCCTGTCGTACCCAAAGACGAGGCTCGCATTCGTGTCCAGCTCTCTGCCGCCCATACTCGCGAGCAGCTAGACCAGTGTATCGCCGCCTTTATTAAAGTCGCCAAGCAAATGAAGGTGATTGATTAAGAGTAGTTCGCTAGTTACGTAATTACATAGTTACCTACTGGATTCAACAATTAAATGCAACACAGCTAAATAAGAGAAAAATATGAAAGCACTGGTTAAAGCCCATGACAAAAAAGGCATCTGGATGCAAGACATGCCAGAACCTACAGTCGGCATCAATGACGTTAAAATAAAAATTAAAAAAACCGCCATTTGTGGTACAGATCTGCACATTTATAAGTGGGATGAGTGGTCACAAAAAACCATAAAGACGCCGATGATTATCGGACATGAATACGTCGGTATCATTAGTGAAGTGGGCGATGGAGTGCAGCATTTTGAAGTGGGTGACCGAGTCACGGGCGAAGGGCATATCGCTTGCGGGCATTGCCGCAACTGCCGCCGTGGTAAGCTACATGTGTGCGAAAACACTATAGGCGTGGGCGTTGACCGCGATGGCGCGTTTGCCGAATATTTGGTGATACCTGCCGATAATGCCATAAAACTCGATGAGCGTATCAGCGATGAGATGGCAGCCATTATGGACCCCTTTGGCAATGCCACTCATACCGCCTTATCCTTTCCTGTCCTTGGTGAGGATGTGCTGATTACGGGTGCGGGGCTGATTGGTTCAATGGCAACGGCGATTTGCCGCTTCGCAGGGGCGCGTAATATTGTGGTCAGTGATATCAGCGATTATCGCTTGGCGCTTGCCAAAAAAATGGGCGCGACTATGACCATAAACCCAGCCAAAGGTGAAACCATTGAAGGCGCCATCGATACCTTAAAAATGCACGGCTTTGATATTGGGCTTGAGATGTCAGGATCGCCTCAGGCCTTTGATTCGATGATTAGTAACATGTATAACGGCTCTAAAATTTCTCTCTTGGGCATTTTACCCAACACCACCACGGTGGATTGGAGCAAGATTATTTTTAAGGCGTTAACCCTGAAGGGTATTTATGGGCGTGAGATGTGGGAGACTTGGTATCAGATGGAGCAAATGCTAATTAGCGGTATTGATTTGTCGCCAATCATTACCCATCGCATGCACATCGATGACTTTCAAGAAGGCTTTGATATCATGGAAAGTGGGCAATGCGGTAAGGTGATTTTAAGCTGGGATTGATTTTGGTGATTCGTGGTTAGCTTTTACATCGTCACAACTTATAAAACGGTACTGATTTCAGTGCCGTTTTTTGTGGATATGAAAAGGTAAGAATAGAGGTGAACGATGAGTAATTCTGAGCAAGACGATCTGCAAAAATATCTAGAAGAAAAAGCCAAACAAGCGCAAGAAAAGGAGTAGGAACCTGAGCCGCTCTCTGCGTATGATGCTTGTGTGCTAAGAGAAAGTGCGAAGATTCATGAGTTGATTGCTGAGGCTCGGGAACGTTCAGAGGGTGAGTAACTGGATGATTGCCATAGAAAATAAAGACAAATCGAAACCAACCTTCTTTATTATGACTGTTAAAACGCATAATTTTGACACTGGTCTCTTCTCATAAAAAATTAATTAAATAAGTCCTAAAGTGCTTCTGTAATAATTTCTTTGCTCTTCAACATCTTCGTTAGACCCTCCAACCTCAAGTAACAGATCTAAAGCCATTAATGAAATTAATGGCATTTCATTGGTTTTAGAAAGCTGTAAAGTGTTGGATATTGACTCAATAGTAAAACTATTCCCTTGGGTAAGGTGTTGTATCTTAGCTTTCAATAGCGATGATAAATACAATATATAAGGATAACTCTCTTTCACTGATTTTTGATATACATATTCAACATGTACCAATGCTTTTTCGTACTGCTCAACTACAGTATAAGCTTCAGCTAAGTCAACATGAACCTGTAATTTAAAATACCAATCCTTGATTGAGTTTAAATCCTCTTCTACTTGATCAATATACTGTTGAATCTGCTTTTTATTTTTAGAATGAACTGCCCATACAAGCTTACTTAATGGATATCTAATTTTAAAATCAGAAAACTCTTTGATCGAAGATAACTCAATAAGCTCACCTATTTCTTTCTGTAATTTCTTTGGATTTTCGCCAGTAACTGTATGAATTTTAAACAGTAGAAATGAGGATGTGATTAATGACTCGCTCTTACCGTTTGTTTTCTTTTGCTGAATATTATCCATAGCAATTGCTCGTTCGCACAACGATATTGCATCTTTGAAATTGCCTTGCTGGAAACTAATTGTTGCACGCCATCGTAGACAAACCGCTGACGGTCTATAACTTTCTGAAAAAATTATGGCTTTATTCGCTTCATAAAACTCTCCAAGTTGGATACAGTATTCAACGTATGGATTCACAAAATCGATAATTATATCCATATCGCTTTGAATATAACGACCTATCGTAGTTCGCTTTCTTCTTTCAATCTCATAGTAATCAAAAAACATTCTATATAGGCGCTTGGCTTCTTTTGGTATACCAAGATCAATAAATAGCTCACCCCTCTTTAAGCGCTGTCGGTAAATATCTATCGCATCTTGCTCAGTATTTATCTTTAACAAAACCTCAATCGATATAATAAACCTTTCAATTGAAGCCACCCCACTTATTTCAATAGAATCTGGGCTTTGAGTTAGAAAATTGGCTACTAATCTTCCAGATTCAGGCTCATCTGTGAGATAGCTACTATTGAAAAAATCTCTAATAACAGGATGACATGAGTACATGTCTTTTGAGTCGATAGTATCTTTTAAAACTAATCCAATTTGCGTTAGATTACCTATAGATTTCTTAATATCATGATCTGATACCTCAACAGGAGTCATTAACTCTTTACATATAGCTACCCATGTAGTTGGAGCAATGCCTTTCCTGAATATTGAAAGTGCGTACAAGGTTTGGATTTGTAATAAAGAAGCATTTTTCTTATAAAACCAAAGGAGCTTATCAAGTTTATCTGATATTTCATCAGATTTTAAACCTTCAAAAAGTGTATTAAAATGATTTAGAGGTTGGTTTCTATCATCATTAGATGTGAAGGAAGCCGAAAATACTTTAATACCCAGTGGATGACCTTCAAGATAATTTGAAATCATCTTTCTATCTTCTAAATTCCCGTTGATCCCATGATTAGATAGTATTTCTGCTCCTTCGACTCCCTCTACACCAGAAATCTGTTTCTCTTTAAACTCTTTCTTAGCTCGAATATCTACTAAAGGAAATCTGCTAGTAGTAATACATAGCCAAAGTTTATGAGCAGATGTTATTTGTAATATAAAATCTCGTAAAACCGAATCTATAAATGCACCATGGCTCGTTTCACTCATACCTTCTTGAAGTACTTCAAGACCGTCAAGAATTATGAGAATAGGTGGGAGCTCATGAAATCTTTGCACAAAGAAATCTATAGCTATATAGTCTTTCCTACTATCTCCAAAATCAACTTCAAAATTATTTTCGAAATAATCCAATAAAGAGTTTATAAATTTATTGCCATCGCGCTCTACATAGAAGCTCCAATAAAACACACCTTCCAAAGGACGTTGTATATTCGAATTGTGTATCTTCGTCCAATATCCTAATAACGAAGTCTTACCAGTACCACCCATACCTTTGATGGATACAGTTCTCACAGCTGTATCATTTACATTTTTGTCTAGCCAGTCTACAAGCTTTGCTCTTTTTACATATCTACTATCATTTGTAGTTTCATGATTCCATTTTGCTTTAGAAAGCATTTGGTTACGGAAACCCACTTCGTGAGAAGGAGTGATTTCCTTCATTTCATCTAAAGGAATTTCTCTCTTACAAAAAGTATATACTTTTTCTATTTTTTGAATATCACTAGTGTGAACAATTTCATTTAGAAGAGTAGTTACATCAAGAATATCGTCCATTGGATCAAACGTAATGTAAGAGTTCTTATTATATAATTTTTTCGAAAGCTTGCTGTGGACGTCGTGACCTATGAATATAAACTTAAGTGTGTATCCTTGATATTCACTTCCTAGCTTTTCAAGACTTTTATTAATTTTAGCTATAGTTGCTGTGCTTGTAACTTGAAATACTACCCTGTTTTTTCTATCAATTAAATCTACACCTTTTGCATTCTTATCTTCTTTATTTAGATTTCTTAACTCTAAGCTATAAATAATATTAAGTAGGTTTTCAAAGAAGGTCTCTTCATGAATATTTAAATCTAGTAAGTTCAACTTACCTCTTGATTTAGTACGTAAGACTAGGAGATTTAAACGCTCCTCAATACTGTTAAAATAATCTTGACGCTTCATAGGTTTGTAACTCTTATTTTTAATATTAGTAATGAGTTCATTTAGTTTACGATAGATAGTAGCAAGAACACAATGTCGCCGCTAGCCCCGACTGTAGCGGTATCCTGCTGGTTTGGGCGAGTTGCGGTGGCTAGAGTTTGAGGTGGTGTCGAGGCAACAGTAACATCTCAACTCGTGCCATCGCCTCGCCCAGACTGGCAGATATAAGCGGAAGGCGGGAGTAGCTCCCCTACTTCTCAAAAACCCAAACCCCAAACACAAAAAAGGTGAGCCTAAGCCCACCTTCTTATTTTAAAAAACAGCTGTCTAAAACAATTATCTAAACAAACTTAGCCTATATCTTAACGCAACCAAGCACGCGCATTACGGAACATGCGCATCCAAGCGCCATCTTCGTCCCAGACAGCCGGTTTCCAGCTATGATTGTAGGCACGTAGCGTACGCTCAGGATGCGGCATCATGAGCGTAACGCGACCATCGGTGCTACACAGACCAGTGATACCACCGACCGAACCGTTTGGATTGAGCGGATACGTTTCAGTTGGCTGACCTTTGCTATCGACAAAGCGCATAGCGAGTTGACCGTGTTTTGCCATGCCATCGATTTCTGTCTCGTTAAGCGTCGCATAGCCTTCACCATGAGCAACCGCAATCGGTAAAATACTGTCTTGCATACCTTTAAATAAGATTGACTTGGTACGCTCGACTTTGACGTTGACCGTACGCGCTTCAAAGCGAGCTGATTTATTGGCGATAAAGCGTGGGAAGTTTTCCGCACCTGGGATGAGGTCTTTTAACTGCGCCATCATCTGACAACCGTTACAAACGCCAAGTGAAAAGGTATCAGGACGGGCAAAGAAGCGCACAAACTGCATGCGCAATTCGTCATGGAACAAGATAGAGTTTGCCCAACCAGAGCCTGCGCCCAATACATCACCATAACTAAAGCCACCACACGCGACCAAACCGTCGAAGTCACGTAGATTGATACGACCATTGAGCAAATCGCTCATGTGTACGTCTACCGCTTCAAAGCCAGCTTGAGTAAAGCCTGCTGCCATTTCTGTCTGACCGTTGACACCTTGCTCACGCAAGATAGCGACTCTTGGTTTGTTTTCGCGACTAGCTAAATATGGCTCTTCAACCTTTTGATTGAGGTCAAAGTTTGGCGCAGCGATAAGACCTTGATGGCTAGTATCTGCAATCAAGTCATACTCTTGCTGTACGCAAGCAGGGTTATCACGGCGACGAGCGATCTGATAGCTGACCTGACTCCATTCTTGCTGCAACTCAGTACGGCTAAAGCGTAAGGTATCATCACCCATGAGCGTTGGCGTTTGGATAAGCAGACTGTCTTCTTCTGAGCTTTGACCGACGAGGCTAAGCATATCGCTAACGTTATGCTGCTCTGCCAATTCCATCAAGGCAGCGACATTTTCTGGCAATACTTGAATAACTGCGCCCAGCTCTTCACTGAACAATTGACCCAATAAGTTATCGTCAGTCAACGACAGTTTAACACCTTGGCGACTGGTGAATTGCATCTCAGCGATAGTCGCTAGCAAACCACCATCACCGATATCGTGATAAGCGCTGATAACTTCTTGCTCGTTACCCGCTTGGATAAAGTTAAAGAAATCGATCAAGTCACTTGGCTGTGCTAAATCTGGGCAATCATTGCCTAATTGGCTTAAGGTTTGCGCGAGGATTGAGCCACCTAAACGCAGTTGCCCTTTGGATAAGTCAATACGGTAGAACGCGCTATCGCCATTAATGAGTTCAGGCGTTAGCGTTTTTGCAACGTCAACGACAGGCGCAAAAGCAGTAATCACGAGACTCATCGGCGAAACCACTGATTTATCCGTGCTGCCCTGCTTAGAATTGTTGGCATTGTCATCTGTCCAATTGGCACGCATGGATAGTGAGTCTTTACCGACTGGAATGGCAATACCAAGCGCTGGGCACAACTCTTCACCAACGGTATATACCGCATCAAACAAGGCGGCATCTTCTGTATCATCGCCGCACGCTGCCATCCAGTTTGCCGACATCGTAATATCTGATAGCTGAGTAATACGTGCGCCAGCGATATTGGTGATTGCTTCACCAACTGCCAAACGCGCAGAGGCTTTTGGGCTAATAAGTGCAACAGGTGTGCGTTCGCCAACACTCATCGCCTCACCGCTCATTGGCTGACCATCTAGCGCAATCAAGCCAGAAGCGGTAATCGCGCAATCTGATACTGGCACTTGATAGCGACCAACATACTGATCGCGGACCACCATACCAGTGATAGAACGGTCACCAATGCTAATCAAGAATGACTTGCTAGCAACCGTTGGATGACGTAAGACGTCTTTGATTGATTCGGCTAGATTGACTTCGCCTAATTCTAATGCTGGCAAGGTAGTCTCTGTACGGCTAAAGCTACGCTTCATCTGCGGCGTACCACCAAGCAAGACTTGCATAGGCATATCAACTGGCTGTTCCGCTAATAATTCATCATCAACGATCAGCTGACGAATATCCGTTGCTGTACCCAAAATCGCATACGGGCAGCGCTCACGAGCACAAATCGCATCAAACTGCGCTTCGCTTTCAGGGCGAATCGCGAGCACATAACGCTCTTGCGCTTCGTTTGACCAAATCGCCATCGGTGACATGCCAGCTTCCAATGACGGAATACGGCGTAAATTTAGATGCGCGCCCATTTCATGGTCATTGACCAGCTCAGGCATAGCATTTGATAAGCCACCTGCACCGACGTCATGGAGAGAGACGATTGGATTGCCATCTTTACCATTGTTGCTCGCATCGACATCATTACCAGCTAATGCCCAGCAGCGATCCATCACTTCTTGGCAGCGACGTTCCATCTCAGCGTTATCACGCTGAACAGAAGCAAAGTCTAAACCTTCATCTAATGAACCACTATCAACAGAAGAAGCCGCGCCGCCACCCAAACCGATTTGCATGGCAGGGCCACCAAGGACGATTAATAGATCACCTTGTTGAATGGCGTTTTTTTCAATGAGGTTACGTTTGATATTGCCATAACCACCTGCCAGCATAATCGGCTTATGATAGCCGCGCATTTGGCTGCCATCTTTTGCCGCTGAGGTATCAAGCTGGAAACTACGGAAGTAACCGCATAGGTTTGGGCGACCAAATTCGTTTGAGAAGTTGGCACTACCTAGTGGCGCTTCCGTCATAATCTCAAGACTGGTTGCCATACGATCCGGCGTACCATAATCCTGCGTGCTCAATTGACCAGACTGCTCCCATTTCTCGGCAAGCTCTGGAATATGTAAGTGCGACACATGGAAACCCGTTAGACCGGCTTTTGGTTTACCGCCACGACCCGTTGCGCCTTCATCACGAATCTCACCGCCTGCACCGGTTGCTGCACCAGCATAAGGGGCAATCGCGGTTGGATGGTTATGAGTTTCGACTTTCATTAAGATGTCGATTTCTTCTTGATGAAAATCGTAAGGATGGGCAGCATTTACGTCGGTTGCATCAGTAGGAACGGGATAAAAACGCCAGCCTGCAGACCCTGCCATTACTGCTGCATTGTCTTTATAAGCAGACAAAATGCCTTGTGGATTGGCTTTATAAGTATTCTTAATCATCTGAAATAATGATTTTGGCTGAACTTCGCCATCTACCGTCCACTCAGCATTAAATATCTTATGACGGCAATGCTCTGAATTGGCTTGCGCGAACATCATCAGCTCAACGTCAGTCGGATTGCGCTTTAGCTCATTAACGTAGGCATTCATGAGATAATCAATATCTTCGCTCGATAGCGCAAAGCCAAATTCTGTATTGGCCGACTCTAACGCAGACTGCCCTTCGCCGATGACATCAATATGATTGAGCGATGCTGGCTGCTGGTCATCAAATAGCTTGTTTACTTCTGCTAAGTCATAAACCAAGCTTTGGGTCATGCGGTCAAACAATAACTGCTCGGCTACCTTTGGCAAATGCTTACTAGCAGCATTACCCTCAAGTGTTAGGGTATAAACGATAACGCGCTCAACGCGATTGATCGCAATTTCACAGTTATTAAAAATATCGGTCGCTTTACTTGCCCATGGCGAAATCGTACCAAAACGCGGACCAACAATGACTTGTAGTTGATTGTCTTGTGGGGCTTCAAGTACAGTCGTACTGTCAACTGCCAGTAGATCTAGCGCCTTTTTATGCTCATCACCGTCTAATTCCCGTGACAGCACATAAACTTGCTGAGTATGAATTTGGCTGACATTTAGTTCGGTTTTTTGCTGAAACTGACTGATGAGTTGCTGCGTCTGAAAATCGGTAAGAAACGGTTGTCCGGCGATGGTCATCATAAAGGCATAATCCGTAAGATCAAGGCATCTCTGCCATGCAAAGTAAATGGTCCGCGTATTATAACAAGAAGCCCTGTAATAAGCAGGTCTAAACCAAGATAAATTGCTAATAAGCGCCGTCAAACAATCACTAAACCGCTGCTACAAAGGAAGCTAGCGTTACTTTTTAAGCACTATTTAAGCACTATAATTTCATAGCAGAAACTTTAAATCTCTGCCGTCACAATTTTTACCTAAAACTTGTAATCCTTACAAACACTCACATCGCCTTACTGGCAACCTATATAAATAGACTACCCCTCATCGGTATTCTAGATAACAGTTACTGACGAGCGAGGTGTTTGCTCTTTTAATAAATAGCACTTGCTCGTCTACACTGAAAAATTAATAACTATAAATTTAAAATTCAATGAATAGCCATTCAACTACTATAATGAAAAAGGATATCCACTATGAGTAAACAAGACCATATCGACAAAATTCAAGATGTCATCAAAGATGTTAAATTTGCGATGATGAGTACCACCAATAAAAAAGGTGATATTCATGCTTGGCCAATGACGACCAGTGAAACCAATCTTGGTGTAAAAGAGATTTGGTTTATCGGCGATAAAACATCAGATGTCGTAAAAGATATTCAAGACGACGCAAGAATCGGTTTGACTTATGCTACCCAAGATGCAAAAAACTATGTCTCTATCAGTGGTAATGCCGAATTATCGACAGACAAAGATAAACTAGATGAATTGTGGTCGCCAGTTTATAACGCCTTTTTTGCTAATGGTAAAGAAGATGAGAACGTGCAGTTAATTAAAGTCGTACCTCATGGTGCAGAGTGCTGGATTAGCGGCAGCTCAGTCGTAAATATGTTTAAAATGGCGGCAGCTGCGGTACAAGAAGGTAAAACGGCTGAAAATATGGGCGAGACTTTTTCAGTGACTTTATAAAGTAATCTATATAGTCAATTCTAAATAAAACAGATACATGATATTTTTACGCGAAACTGGAATAAATTTTTCTGACTTGCTGTGCCTACGCCGACAGAGGCTGCGAAAAATCCATTTCAGTTCCGCTGTATCGTTTTTATACTGAACTCACTATAGGATAAAGCATGAGTCAGAATATATCAGTCCGTTGAAAATGGTGTACTGTTATTAAGAATGAGAGTCTTTATAAATATAAGCATAATAAATATAAGCTCACTCTAATAATAGTACGCCACATCATAATCAATATTTATAACAATATTTCATAACGCATTCATAACGACAGGGATAAATATTATGAGTAAACAAGAACAAATGGATAAAATTCAAGCGCTGGTGAAAGATGTTAAATACACCATGATGACTACTCGTACCAGCGACGATCATCTACATTCTTGCCCGATGAATACCACCGAAACTAGTATTGGTGCCAAAGAGATTTGGTTCATTGGTCATACACCATCTGAGACTGTTGAAAACATTAAAAAGCATCCTGAAGTAAACCTTGCCTACGCAACCCAAGATAATAAAGACTACCTGTCTATCGCAGGTAAAGCCGAACTGGTTGACGATAAAGAGAAGCTCGATGAATTGTGGTCAACTATCTATAATGCTTACTTTGAGCATGGCAAAGAAGATCCAAAAGTTCAGTTGATAAAGGTAGTACCGCACGGGGCAGAGTATTGGGCTAATGGTAATTCATTTGCTAATGTATTTAAAATTTCTGCGGCGGCGGTAACAGATACGGCTGTTGGTGATAGTTTGGGCGAAAATTTCTCAATAACGCTATAGTCTTTCGCTAAAGTTTAATCTTTATTAGCCATGAAAATAATTTACTAAAAGAGTTACTTTATAGCAGGATAAAACAATAAAAAACGCCAGTAGCGATATGCTTACTGGCGTTTTTTACTGTTCATTTAATCAGGTATTAATCATATATTAATCAAGGCTATTGTGGCGGTTTTGCATAGCCATTATCTGCTGGATAAGCTTGTGGCTGTTTTGATTTAGGCTGAGGCTTATACTTAGGTTTAGCAGGATCGTACAGCTCATAAATAACAGTGCCAATAATTCCCGTATTCTCTATCGAACCGGCATCAGTATTAGCAGCATAAGCATTGTCTGGTTTGCTAAAAATAAAGGAGGCAACCGCACTGTTACTTTTTCGGAAGCCCTCAATGACCAACTCATCATTTGGATTCAAAACATAGCCGCTATCATAACGACTGGCCGTACTGCCATCGAGAACATTTAAGCCATCGACACTGGCGACGATCTCATACGTGTTAGCGCTATTATTTTGATAAACCAAGCGATAGGCTTGACCTGCTTTGCCTTGCAGATAGTAGTTACTACCATCACGATAAAGCGGTAGTTGTCCACCATCCGTAGCGGCTGAAAATTCAACTTTTCCAGCCAGTAAGGACATACTATTTACCGCACGCCCCTTATAATTTTTGTCAGCGTAAGAGACCTGCATTTGCGCAATGGGCTCGTCACTGACACGACGTAGATCAACGGTGGTCACTTCTGAGTCAACATCATCACCCCACTGAGTACCCAAACGTTCCGATTCAGCAGCATTCTGTACCGACTCTGCTTGTATTGAATTGTCTTGCTGTGACTGCTCTTGCGTACTTTGTGCCACATCTGCGGTTTCTTTTTGCATGGTTGGCGATGACGAACAACCTGTTATTAGTGCCAGTAATAAAACGGCAGCGGCTGACTGTTTCTTTTGCAATGTCATATCCATATCATATCCTTATTTGAATGATTTTACGTCATACCTATCCAATGCTTATTTCCAATGCTTATTTTTTTTATTTACTTTTTTCAGTATATCTTAAGCTTAACTATAATCACAGAATAATCAAACAGTCTCTAATCAAATATAGTTAACCAATAAAAATAGTCAATAAAAAAACGCCAGTAGCTGGTGCGACTGGCGTTTTTTATGGACTAGATTTTACGGTTTTGATATCAATGCAGTAGATTTAGTCGCTATATATTTAACCACTTTGTTTTAAGTAAGGCCAAGCTGCTCTTAAATAAATCATCATCGACCATAAGGTTAAAATAACGGCGGCAACCATCAATACATAGCCAACGGTTTCAAGTGACTCCCAGTTTAATAGTAGCACCGTAATAGCTATCATCTGAAAGGTGGTTTTAAGCTTGCCCACATAAGAGACAGCAACACTGGTGCTTTTGCCCAACTCTGCCATCCATTCGCGCAATGCTGAGACGGCGATTTCACGTGAGATAATCACAATAGCCGCAATCGCCATAATGATATTAGGATGCCATTGCACCAGTATAATCAGTGCGGCGGCTACCATTAGCTTATCAGCCACGGGATCTAAAAAGCGACCAAAGGCTGATACTACATTAAGCTTACGCGCAAAATAGCCATCGAGCCAATCGGTAATTGCAGCTAGGATAAACACACCAGTCAATAATAAATGGCGTAATAAGCTATCGCTAAACTCACTCATACCCACCTTTGCAATCACATTATCTGAGATTGCTGGCATGCCAATTCCCATGGCAGGTGGCCAATAAGCGATGGCCACAAATAACGGAATCATTAAGATACGCGCAATCGTCAGGTTGTTGGGCAAATTAAAAATACTCTTGGTATTTTGCGGCTCCTGCGTATGCTTACTCTCAGTCATGGCAAACCCAGTTTAATATAGACATAATAATGGCAGATAGCTTAGCATTTTTCAGACAAGTCGTCATGCCATCTCTGTATGTTCGTTGATACCAGCCGTACATTCTTATAATTAAGCGTCTTTTATGCTGAATTGACTGCCTATTTACTCTAAATAATCCCTGTTGTTTAATCAAAATTGCTTAACCAACACATCGATATACCACTGAGCCTTTACAGTAGCCTTAATAAGCCCATTGCTTGAAACGTAATAACATGTAAACCAGCTTAGGTAAATCACAAGATTTCAGTTATGATGAGCTGACAACATCAATACAGTTGTACACTGAATATTGTAAGTAGATGTAAGAGTTTCTTGAAATATCATCCTTTGACATCATCTTTATATTAACAATAATAAATATGTATCAATTTATTTGTGGCTCACGATTCATTACTGCATGATTCATTATTAATAGTTCAGCATTAATAGTTCAGCCGCATAATAAGTTTTCCTCAGTCCACGGTTCCTCCTCCGTGGGCTCTTTTTTTGCCTGTCGTTTGAGAGCAAATTACCGCTACCGTCTCCGCCGCCATCTGATAGCAGCTTTCGATGTTACCTTGCCCACACCAATCACCACTGACAATCCATTGGTGCTTGTCATCTACTAAGATGTGCAGCGCTTTATTCGCTATGTTATCTGGATGACTAATTGTTGCCGCATAACGCCAGCGATGACAGTCAACTTGGCTAGGCGTACTTTCATCATTCCAGCTCAAAGCTTGCTGTACTGCCTGTAGTAACTGCGCTTTTACTACCTCAATATCGTCATCGACATGCGCCTCCGACCAATCATTGCGCGCATGGATAGTGACACTGGGCAGCAGCTGGTCATGAGCAGGCTTCTGATGCTCGATAAATATTCGATCCAATGGCGAATCATGGACATAGGCCACATCCCATAGAATCGTCTGACGGCTTAAGGTATCAGGTAATTGCTGCCCATCATCCCAACCTAACATCAAGGTATAGCAGGCCTGCATCTGTGATTTACTAATTTTCGCTTGCTCACTAAAGCCACTATTTGCCATTAATTCCACCGCCTGTCCGTTTGGGGTCGTACAAACCACCCAATCGAAGTGACCAAGACTGTTACCATCTGCATCGAACAACTCTGTTTTGCTATTAGTATCATTTTTTTCTACAAAGTGCTCTTTACTTAATGGCGCCACACGGGTTTTAAAGTTTATGCTCGTATGCTCTAGTTCATCAGCCAAGGCGCGACCCCAACTGGTCATCTTTGGTGTGCTGATATAACGCGCTTGCGTGCTGTGCCATTGTTCTTTTTTTTGGATATCAGCAATCGGTGCGGCATCATGGAAAGTTGTTAAATCCACCACATTGGCACACCACGGCTGCAATAAATCACTCTGTAGCCAAGGCTTGATAAACTGCTGGAAATCGGCACTTTTAGCAGTAAAAAACTGCGCACCAAATGCCCATTGCCAGTTTTTAGTAGTAGCGCTGTCCGTACGATAACGCGTTGCTAAACGACCGATACTGCGAGATTTCTCAAAAATAACAATGTTTGGTACGACCGATTTGCGATTGTCATGAGTAAAAGCACGCTCCAATAACGTAGCCGTAAATAAACCGGTCAAACCACCACCGATAATGGCGATGGTAGGCGTGGGTATCTTATCGGTAGCATGCGCAGCAGAATCAGTCATGATGACAGTGAACCTTATAAATTATGGGGCAAAATAATAAGTAGTAAGATGAAAATAACATGGTTATTCTAAAAAACATTGAACCTTTAAAGCCTATCAATATAGTTCATCCACTTTTAAAAGAGTATAGCGCTACTGGGATTAATTATTCGCAGCCTCTGTCTGCGTAGGCACAGCAAGCAAGAAAAATTAATCCCAGTAGTGCTTGATAACCTTTGTATTTCTTTTATTTAGGACGGACTGTAATATATCGGTAAAAAGCCATGCTATAAAAATAGCATGGCTTTTTATACCTTAGCTTCCAATCATTTTATACCTGAGCGTACAATCATTTTCAAACGCGGGTAATGCTTAAAGCGCATTAATATTGAATAATCAAGTCTATTTTGCACGTTCGGTTTTGACCACTTCGACCAGCTCATTAATCACTGAGCTATCAGCTAGGGTAGATAAATCACCAAGCCCAACATATTGCCCTGCCGCTAGGCTACGCAATATGCGGCGCATGATTTTACCAGAGCGAGTTTTTGGTAGTACATTGACCATATAAATGGCATCTAGATTGGCAATCGGACCAATCTCGGAACGTACATGGCGGTTCAATTCTGCCTTGAGTGAATCCGTTGCTGTTTCACTAGACTTGAGGATGATAAAGGCGCAAAGACCGGTGCCGCGAATATCATGCGGCATACCAACAACCGCCGCTTCAGCAGTCGCCGGATGCGCGACCACTGCACTCTCAATCTCTGCCGTACCTAATCTATGCCCCGAGACATTTAGCACATCGTCGACACGACCGGTGATCCAATAATGCCCATCTTCATCACGTTGTACCCCATCGCCGGTAAAGTAATAACCAGGATATTCAGTAAAGTAGGTTTTTAAGAAGCGCTTATGGTCATTATAAATAGTGCGCATCTGACCGGGCCAGCTACTATTAATAACCAAATTACCCTCAGCAGAACCCTCAAGTGCTGTACCGTCAGTATCAATGACTTCAGGTATGATGCCATAGAGTGGATTCATCGCCGCGCCCGGTTTAAGTGCTACCGTTCCCGGTATCGGTGAAAGCATAATACCGCCAGTTTCAGTTTGCCACCAAGTATCGACAATTGGACACTTGCCACCACCGACGAGATGATAATACCAATCCCATGCTTCAGGATTGATTGGCTCTCCAACCGTACCAAGCAAGCGTAGACTTGAGCGATCCGACTCACGAACAAAGGTATCACCCTCTTTCATCATAGCTCTGATAGCAGTCGGTGCGGTATATAAAATCGTGATTTGATGTTTATCAATGATATGCCCAATGCGTGCCCAAGTCGGATATTCTGGCACCCCTTCAAACATAACCGTCGTGGTACCATTGGCAAGCGGTGCGTAAGTGGCATAGGTATGACCCGTCACCCAACCGACATCCGCCGTACACCAATAAACATCATCGTCTTTGATATCAAAGACATCCCGAAAAGTAGACAGTGCATAAGTGATATAACCACCGGTGGTATGCAAGACGCCTTTAGGCTTGCCCGTTGAACCGGAGGTATATAATAAAAATAGCGGGTCTTCGGCATTCATGACCTCAGGTTCGCAGTGCTGTGATTCACCGTCCACCAAACTATGATACCAAACATCACGGCGACCACTCATCGGTACTGAGTTGCCTGTACGGTGCACGACAATGACATTAGTCACGCTGTCTGTGCCATCCATGTCTAAAGCACGATCGACATTGGCTTTGAGTGGCGTACGCTTATTACCGCGAATACCTTCATCAGCGGTAATGACCAGTTTGGACTGGCTATCAATAATACGATTACCCAAGCTCTCAGCAGAGAAGCCGCCAAATACCACCGAATGCACCGCCCCGATGCGTGTGCATGCCAGCATCGCTACCACCGCTTCTGGTACCATTGGCATATATAAGGTGACGCGGTCGCCCTTTTTAACCCCAAGCTTTCGCATCGCATTACCTAAGCGACAGACCGCAGAATGCAGCTCTTTAAATGAGATGATTTTATGGAGTGAAGGGTGGTCACCTTCCCAAATGATGGCAGGCTTATAAGGATTATTTTTGACGTGACGATCAAGACAATTGACTGAAATATTCAGCTCACCATCTTCATACCATTTGATGCGAAAATCTTCCAGATCATAACTGACGTCGCTGATTTTGGTGGGTTTTTTTATCCAATCAATCAGCTCGGCACGCTTTGCCCAAAAGGCATCGGTCGCCTCAGGTGACGCAATGGATTGCTTATACTCTTCAGCATACTGCTCGGCGGTGATATTGGCAGCGGCGACAAACTCAGCCGCAATCGGAAATGATTTTTGGGTCATAGGGTCATCCTTTTTTAATTATTATGACCTGTAGCAACCATCGCAGATAGCGAAGACTTACACAGGTGATAACAGTCATCTTCCATAATTTTGACACTTAAGGATAGTGTGACAAATAAGCAGAATGGTTGCAAGACATCAACCACTAATCACAACAATTTCACTGTACGCCTGTAGACTTAATGATTCATATCTGATTTTATTGATTACTTAATAAGTGTGTAATATTTGCTATGTAGAGCATTTTTAGGTGGTGTTCTAAAAAGTATGCTGGCGATAAAAGTCAATAAGAAATCTATACTAAGTTCTCTGGTTCTATAGGGTTTTCAAAGCTTCAAAAATTGTTAAAATTTTAATCAGCATACTTTTTGATACACCACCAACTATATTTACGATGGGCAATTTTAAGGTGAGAAGATGAATGAACTTATAAAAGCTGAGTTGTTGGAATTGAGAAGACATATATTGGCCGACTACCAACCTACTAAGGTATCAATACAAGCTATGAAATTTTTGCTTGATTATTCTAACGAGATACCTTATGAACTTCAGAGTGATCTGCACAGCTTAATAGCAATGGATATGGATGAATTCATATTACCTCAAGAGGAATGTATTGAAATTATTGATAGACTAATCGCTTGGCGTTCATGATAAAAAGGGGAACTGATTAATACTGTATCAAAACTTCCTGGTTGTAGTACGAAGATTCGGACAGGAACAGTGAATCCTTTGCCAGAGTTTTCTGGCAAAGGAAACTCAATACAGTACGAACTTTTAGAGCGTTTACCTGAATCTTCATTTAGAAATACAAAGAGGTTATAGAAATGATTTTTTCAAATTTTGATATTAATGATGGGGTCATTTATATAAATAATAAAAAGATAGATTTGCCTTTTCCAGTAGTAGAAGCTTTAGAGTATGAACAATCTATTATTGTTAGAGTAGATCCTCCAGCCAAAGAAATATTGGTGGTGTTCTAAGAAGTATGCTAGCGATAAAAGTTAATAAGAAACCTATGCTAAGTTTTCTTATTCTACAGGCCTTTCAAGGCTTCAAGAATTGTTCAAATTTTAATCAGCATACTTTTTGATACACCACCCATTTTTAAACTCTTTTATAATTTATTACCGTGCTAATTAATCCTTGTAACCTGATATAAAACATGGACAATAGCTACCCTAAAGAAATCGCTGCAAGCCACATCGATAAAATCATATCTTTTTAAATAAAAAATGCGCTATCAGTCCCATTTTTACTTTTTAAATCAGGAACAAACCATCATGGACAATCACCGCAATGCACCACAACACGCCCATTATGATGTCATCATCATCGGTGCTGGTGCGTCAGGGCTATACTGTGCGCTAACAGCGGGTCGCCGTGGTCGCCGCGTATTGGTACTTGATCATGCCAATAAAGCGGGCAAAAAAATCCTTATGTCAGGCGGTGGACGTTGCAACTTTACCAATTATTTCGTTGAGCCTGAGCATTTTATCGGTAGTAACCTACATTTTTGTAAATCAGCGCTCAGCCGTTATCCCAGTTGGGAGTTTATCGGCATGGTTGAGCAGCATAAAATCCCCTACCATGAGCGCGAACACGGTCAGCTATTTTGTGACGATTCGGCGCAAGATATCTTGACCATGCTACTTGATGAGTGTGCTGCTGTGGGCGTACAAGTAAGGCTTAATACTCAGATTGAAAGTGTGCAAGCACTCGAAGCAGAGAAAAATACCCGCTTTGAGTTATTGACGACTAAAGTACTCAGTAAAAAAGAAAAGCAAGAAAGAAAAGACACGGCAAATCAAACCAAACTTCCGCAAACGGGCTATCGCTGTGAGTCATTGGTGGTGGCAACAGGTGGTTTGTCCATTCCAACGATGGGCGCGAGTGGTTTGGGTTATGAATTGGCGCAGCAGTTTGGGCATACCTTAATAGTGACCGACGCCAGCCTAGTACCTTTTACCTTTACCGATAAAACAGGCGAGCTGATTCGCACGCTTGCCGGTATTAGCCTGCCGGTGATTGCTAGTAATGAGCGCATATCATTTAAATTGCCGCTATTATTTACCCATCGCGGACTCTCTGGTCCTGCGATGCTACAGCTATCAAACTATTGGCATACTGGTGAAACCATTAGTATTAATCTACTACCAAACACGGATATGACCGCGCTTTTTCTTGCGCATAAAAAATCACATCCTAGACAACTTATCCGTACGGTTTTGGCGGATTATACGGATAGCGCATTGCCTAAAAAGCTATTGGCAGCGCTACAAACGCATCTATGGGAAGATATCAAAGATACTGAACTTGCTAACATTAAAGATGAGCGCTTGATAGAACTTGGCGCAACGCTCAACGGCTGGCAGCTTAAGCCTTCTGGTACCGAAGGTTATCGTACTGCTGAAGTCACGCGTGGCGGGATAAAAACCGATGAAGTATCGTCAAAAACCATGCAGAGTAATTATCAAGATGGCTTATATTTTATCGGTGAAGTACTGGATGTTACAGGTTGGCTTGGCGGCTATAACTTTCAATGGGCGTGGGCCAGTGGCTTTGTCTGCGGTGAGGTTATTTAGTATTAAATTATATTTATAAAGTTTGAACTGACTTTGTTGACTCAGTTCTATCAAACCAGCTTCTATTTTGAACCGAATATATTACTGATTCAACACTTGATAATTGTGAATATAAATACAATATACACTTAACATATATCTAAACCAATTTAGAATTACTTAATAATAATCATTTGATTGATATCAAAAAAATTATTGATATTAAATAACAGGCTTAGGCTTGCGAGGTGCGACATGCGTTCAATCAAAAACATTCATAGTGATAAAGAATCACATTGGGTTGGTGACGGTTTTTATGTAAAAACCTTGGTGAATCACCTTGAGGATAATCCCGACTTTAATTACCAGCATACCGATCCGTTTTTATTATTAGATTACGGTAAACCTACCAGCTTTGAGCCCAATTCCAACTATGAATCGCGTCCTCACGGTGTCGGACAGCATCCGCACAAGGGCTTTGAGACGGTCACTATCGCCTATGCAGGGGAAATCAGTCATAGCGATTCAACCGGTGGTTATGGTGTGATTCAAGAAGGTGATGTGCAGTGGATGACTGCTGGGCGCGGCATTATGCACGAAGAATTCCACTCGCCAGCATTTAGTCAACGCGGCGGGCTTTTTAGTATGGTGCAATTGTGGGTCAATCTGCCAAGCTCGCACAAGCTGACTGCTCCTAAATATCAAGCCCTTAAACGCGCTGACTTGCCTGTGGTTGAGCTTAAAGATAATAAAAATGGCAATATCGTTGGTACAGCTGCCATAATCGCAGGTCAGTGGCAAAGTGCTAGTCAATCGCAAGACACATCCGGCGCGGCAAGTACTTTTACCGCTATTAATATGTGGGATATTGCCTTGCATAGCGCAGGGTCAACGACGTTGCAAGTACCGAGCACACACAATGTCATGTTATTGGTGCAAGAAGGCGAGCTACTTATTAACAATACACCTGTGGCAGCTGGTAGCCTGATTCAGTTTGAAGCGCCTGCTCAAACTGGTGTAGATTCTCAAATTGAGCAGGCATCTAAACAATCTAGTGATACTATTGAGCTAAACTTCCCTACTACCGCAACTGCAGGGGAAACGCTCGCACCCGTCAAACTATTGCTATTAAGTGGCGAGCCTATCGGTGAACCGATTGCAGGCTACGGACCGTTTGTGATGAATACACAAGCTGAGCTAAAACAAACGTTTCGTGATTATCAAACGGGTCAATTTGGTAAATAGCTAAAGCAAATAGTTAAGATTTACTCATCAAAAAGCCATCTGACTATCTTAGTTAGGTGGCTTTTTATTTGGAAACATTTTGCTTCCTGAATTTATAAGTTTATAAACAATCTTTTAGGTTTTTTTAATCTATGAATGTAACAGCTATGTTACTATAAATACGGACAAGTGTTTATTAGCAGAGATTTTGTGTCTCATGCTTTATTTTTTCGTCCATATACTTTTATGTTTCTATCCTTGCTAAAAATATTTTTGAACAAGGATAGCTCTTTCAACATAATGTTCGTTATGATATTTGACCTTATAAAGGAAATTTTATGTCCAATAAAAAGATGATTAAACCTTTACAGATATTGAGTGTAGGCGCTTTATCAACACTGATATTGATTGGTTGTAATGAAGATTCAAATAGCAATTCAACTAAGAATCCAGAGCAAAATACGCCCACTGTTCCTAGTCAAAATGTGGGTAGTATCTCAGGTATCGTTGTAGATCAGATCAGCTTAGCTCCAATTGCTAATGCAACGATCACAATAGCAGGTAAAAAGTATATAAGTAGCGCAACTGGCTCTTTCCAACTGCCAGATCTTACAGTAGGTGAATCAGTAACTTTGACTATTAATGCTGAAGGTTATCCAGAACGTACGTTCACTACTGTAGTTGCTAGCACAGCGCCATTATCAGTAGAATATCAGCTTAATAATGATGACACTATTGTTTCAGTGGTTCAGACTTCTAAAGCGAGCGTTAATTTAGTGATTGAGCGCTTAGGTGCAAAAGTTACCATACCTGCTAATGCATTGCAGAGAGCAGATGGGCAGCCTATTGTTGGTGACATAAGTGTCACTATGGATGTGATAAGACCCGCTATTAACTCAGATGAGATGCCAGGAGGCTATGGTATTGTCGGTGGCGGATTCATGGAAAGCTGGGGCGCGCTAAAAATAACTGCCATAGATAGTGCCAAAAATGATTTAGTAATAGCTGACGGCAGTCGTGCATCCTTAGTTATTCCAGTCTCAACTCGAAGTTTAGAGCCTTTAAAACAGCAAATGCCTTTATTCTTTTATAATGCTATACAGCAAGGTTGGGTTCAGACCGGTACAGCTGAGTTACAAACTTTGGCTAATGGTGTGCAAGCATATACGGCAAGTGTTGACACAATAGGCTCTTGGAATATTGATGTGGCAATGGATACCGTCAATGTCACGGGTTGTGTTGCAGATACTGATGGTGTTCGTGTTAAGAATGCCCTAGTAAAAAGCGACGGTATCAATTACTCCTCTGTAACCACCGCGATAGCCAATAGTAATGGTGATTTCACTCTACCTGCTCGCCGTAATAGTCAGTTGTATGTCTATGCACAAAATGGTAGCCGAACATCAAATGCTAAACCAATAACCACGCTTGGTGGCAATTATCGTATCACTGATGGCTGCTTAACTGTCAGTACAGAAAATGATAATTTGTCTATTCGTCTCACTTGGGGTGAGCGCCCAAGAGACGTGGACTCACATCTATTAACGCCTTCAGGTGACCATATTTATTATTCTAATAAAGGTAATCTATCTTCTGCACCATTTGCTAATTTAGACGTAGATGATACTGATAGTTTTGGTCCTGAATTTGTGACTGTACGTAATTTGATGGTAGGACGCTACCGTTATGGTGTTCATAATTATAGCGGCACTCAAGGTCCAGGTATTAAAGACTCTCCCGTTAGCGTATTTTTAGCAGGACCAACTATACGTAGTCGCACACTAACGCCAACAGTCAATGATACCGGAACCAGTAGTTACTTTTGGCACTCATTTGACTTAGTTGTTGATGAAAGATGTAATATCACTTACCAAACTGTAGACCGTTGGTTAACTGTAGAAGAAGAAAGAACTACGTTCAGAAACACTGCAGAATCAACGCCACGATACTGTACCGCACCTTAGATTGCATATTTGATCTTATTTAATAGTTGATTATATGACTCAGGCTTTTGATACATAATTTAGTCAGTACTATTAAAGAATAGTAAAACCCCCGATGGTATACCATCGGGGGTTTTACTCTCTTCAAGATTAGTAGCTTCAAAAGGACTTACAGATCCATTCATAGCTTCAATGGCTATTAAGCTTGGTCTAAAAATGGATAATCGGTATAGCCTTCAGTAGTGCCACCATAAAAACTCTCTGGATGCTGCTCATTTAGTGGCGCCTCTTCACGGATACGCTCAGCCAAATCGGGGTTGGCAATATAGTCACGGCCAAAAGCAACCGCATCGATATAACCAGCTTTGATATTTTTCTCTGCTTTTTCAGCGGTATAGCCGCCGGCCGCGATAATCATCTGACCAAAGGCATTACGAACACGCTGACGGAACTCACTGCTATACGGCGTGCCACCTGCCCAATCAGGCTCAGACAGATGTAGATACATGATACCGCGCTTATTAATTTGCTCAATCAGCCAGATATTTTCGTCTTCATGATAGCCCGCTTCGACATTATTAAACGTCCCAAGCGGTGAGATACGAATACCAACATGATCAGCATCCCATGCGCCAACGCAAGCATCAATCACTTCTAACATCAAGCGGGCACGGTTGTCACGACTGCCGCCATATTCATCATCACGTTGGTTAGTATGCTGAGCCCAAAACTGATGCAAGAGGTAGCCATGTGCACCATGAATCTCTACACCATCAAAGCCTGCTTCTTTGGCATTTTTGGTGGCAAGACCAAAGTCAGTGGCAACTTGCTTGATCTCATCAATCGTCGCTGGGCGCGGGGTAGTCGCCTCAACACGAATGGCTTGATTATTACTATCGCGAAGTGAGGTGCGCACACCAACATGGACATCAGAAGCAGAGATTGGCGCTTTGCCATCAGGCTGCACGCTTTCGTGCGCGACTAAACCCGTATGCCATAGCTGTACAACAATCTTGCCGCCTTTTGCATGTACATTATCGACGATAGTTTTCCATGCCGTCGTCTGATCTTGGGTATGGATACCCGGTGCGCCCGCATAACCTTTTGCCTGAAAAGACACCTGCGTGGCTTCAGCAATAATTAAGCCAGCACTTGCACGCTGTGAATAGTACTCACTTGCCAGTGCTGTCGGTACGTCACCTGGCTCGACAGAGCGCAAGCGTGTTAATGGTGCCATAATAATGCGGTTTTTTAGGGTTTGGGTGCCCATTGTGATGGGTTCAAATAAGTTATCGTGTGCCATAAAAAGCCTTGTTTGTTGTTATAAAACGACAGTTATAAAGTTTATCGATAATTGGTCAATAGCACGTACTTTTGCTTCTTGAACTGACTAAGCATGCTATGTATAAGCCGTGTTCTTTATAGGGGTAAAAGCCAGCATTCCAAGTGAAATTTACAAACAAAAACACCGACATACGTATATTTTTGGATTATTAAACGTTATTATTTATGCGGTCTTATAAGCTTATTAAGCTGATATTCTTAGTTTGATATAAAAAATATGTTTTCAAAAAATGCCTTCAAAAAATACCGTCATATCAACGTAGTTTTCCAAGATAGCCCCTGCTCTTTTTATCCTTTATTTACAGGACGTAACGCATGCAAAAAACTATTTTATCATTCACTATAGGGATGAGCTTGCTGTTTACTTTAAATGCTTGTCAGCCTAAATCAGAAGCGCCTGAAGTAGAGGTCAAAGACAGCACCGACCAAATTCGCCAACCATCCGTAAACAAATCGCTTAAGCCTACGATTGCTGATAATTCAGCGATAGACGCCAAGACCTGTTTAGCCCTCAGTGACGCCATGCAAAAAGTGGATAACACCAGCAAAATTGAAGCTATTTATGCCATTCAAAAACTGCTTAAATCCTGTTTGCCAACGGCTAATAATGCCGAAGTATTGAATGTGCTAAAAGACTATCAAGCGATGTATGAGCGCTTTTTATGGGATGATAGTGATATTAATGACGAAGAATTCAATAACGATTTTTTTGAAGTAATGAATGCCTTAGAGCAAGGCGAAAAAGTAGCGGAAGAAAAACTAAAAAATCTGAGCCCACGCGTACGCTACTTGATTGGTCTCATCCAAAATGGTGCCGATGTTAGAGTTTACAATTTAGGCGAAGGTTACTATTCCTTTAGTCATGATTTGGAAGCCATGGCAGATATATTTACCCCTTATTTACGCCAAGACCAAAAAGCATTTATCCAGCAAATGGCAATAGAGAATCAAGATATCTTTTTGAGTGATGCCGCCATTACTACCTCTTTTGCAGAGTTGGTTGAGCGTGCGGTGTTTTGGGAGGATTATATAACGCGCTATCCAAATGGCTACGCGGTAAAAGATGCCAAAACCATACTAGACTCGTATCGCTATTACTTATTTTTTGGTTCAGACAATACCCAATGGACGGATGATGACATCCGTGAGTTTCTGGAACCAGAGTATAAGCAGACGATGATTGCACTCACCAAACGTCCCGATAGTACCTTGGCAAAAGATGCAACAAACTATCTGAACTTCATGGCGTTATCCGATAGCGAACGTCAACAGCTATATCCAGCGCCTAGTACCGATGAAGATGGTTACGAAATTCATGAGAGGTCAATGACCTACTATCGATTAAATCAAGCCATGCAGATACCATCTTTTTGGAATACTAATGGTGATAATAAAGATTGCTCAAACGGGGTGATTTGCCAAGATGAGCGTCTCGACTAACAAGGCGGTAGAGAATGGCACTTGGGCGGGTTAAAACTCAAAAATACAGCAAAAATAATTCGCTACTTTTTTTAGCCTTTATTTAAAGGATGGTTCGCATGCAAAAAACTCTATTATCTCTTACCACAGTAATGAGCTTGCTGGTTGCCTTAAGTGGTTGTCAACCTAATGTAGAAACGCCTACTGAATCAAATGATACGCAAAGAGTAGAGCAAAATAACCAACAACCCCTAAGCATAGAACAATCTAAACCAGCTATGGTCACAGAGCCAGCGATAGACACTAAGACCTGCTTAGAACTGAGTAAGTCTATGCAAGAAGTGGATGATACCAACAAGATTGAAGCCATTGATGCCCTCCAAAAACGGTTAAAAAACTGTTTGCCAACGGCTAGTAATGCTGAGGTTTTGAGCTTATTAGAGAATTACCAAGCGATGTATGGACGTTTTTTAACCATAAGTCAGACTATGGAGGATGAGAATTTTTATACCGTTATGAGCATGGCTGACGAAGGCAAAAAGGTGCCCGAGCCCCTACTGAAGACGCTAAACCCAAGATTGCAATATCTTATTAGACTGGTAGAGGACGACGCTGATGTACGTGTCATATATTTGGGCGAAGGCTATTACGAATTCACTCATGACTTACAAGCCATGGTAGATATATTTACCCCTTATCTGCGCCAAGATCAAAAAGCATTTATTGAGCGACTGGCAATGGATAATCAAAAAATCTTTTGGTTTGACGCGGCGATTGCCTTTTCTTTGCAAGAGTTGATTGAACGCGCACAGTTTTGGGAAGATTATGTAGCACGTTATCCAAAAGGCTACGCACATCAAGACGCCAAATATTTATCTGAGGTATATCGTTATTTACTATTATTTGGTTCAGAAAATACGCAATGGACAGATGACAGTATTCATGAATTTGTCGCACCCGAATATCGACCGTTAATGCTCAAATTAGCCAGACGTCCCAATAGTGTTTTGGCTAGAGACGCTCAAGCCTTGTTAGACTTTATAGCGCTAACCGATAGTCAGCGTCAGGAGAAATACCCTACCTCCGGCATTGATGAAAATGGTGATGAGATGAGTGAATGGGCAATCGCCCGTGACCAAAGAGCAGAAGCACTACCGATGGAGTCACCATGGCAAGCCGCTACCAAGAATTGTTTCATTGGCGTCGTTTGCGTAGAAAACGACACTGAATAATGATATTAAGTTGTTATTGGCGCTGTTAATTAAGCTCAATCAAGTGCTTTGAATATAAAAAAACCTACTTAAAAAAGTAGGTTTTTTTATGCACCAACCAATTTCTGTTATTTTTATGACTTTAGCATCTTTTTAAAAGACAGCTCTAAAGACAAATACGTGCCAAACAATATCACCATTGAGCCAATAATCGCAGGTGTATCCAACGCTTCACCAAGCAGCAAATAGCCAAAAATAATGGCAAAAATAGGTATCACTAAGGTAATACTGGTTGCCCGCATAGGACCAATACTTTTGATTAATTGATTCATAAAAATCAGCGCGATGGCCGTTGAAAATACGCCGATACAAATGACTGAAACCCAAGCATTGAGACTGATACTTTTGCCATAAGGAAATTCATAGAGCGCTATTGGTAACATAATGACGCTAGCGATGATAAGTGAACCGGCCGTAATCGCGACGGGTGAAACGTTAAATAAATAGTTTCTAGTGATGTTTGCCCCAAGCGCATAACCGACACAGGCTAATAATGCGTAGCCCATCGGCAATAGACCAGAACCTGACTCAGCGCCTTGCCCACCAAACAAGCTTTCACTCATCAAAATAATCACACCGATGACACCGATGACCAAACCAAGTATCTGTTTTCTTGATAATTTATCTTTAAAAAAGGTACTGGCAATAAAACCACTCATCATCGGCACTGACGCATTGAGTACTGCTAACACCCCAGCATTTATCGAGCGCGCTGAAAATGAAAATAGCACAAAAGGAATGGCGGCGGAAAATAAACCAACCAGTGCCAATACTTTCCAATTTTCACGAACACCTTGCCTGTTTTTTGGGCTAAGCAACACAAAGACCAGCATGACCAAACCGGCAAATACCACACGCAAACTGGCAAATGCCAACGAACCAAACTCGGGCACGCCAACGCGATAAAATATAAAAGACAGCGACCACATAAAGGACAGCGTCACAAAGATAATGAGGTCGCGATTAGACATGGATAAACCTTATCAAGCATTAGACAGTAAAAAAACTCCGATAATAACTGGTTCGTCGCTCAATGGGTGTTATTTTTTCTATACTGATGACAGATTTTTCTATAAATCTACTTTGTCCAAAATAAAATCGATATCTTTATCGCCGCGCCCTGATAAATTAACCAAAATTGTCTCATCCGCTGACATATCTTTCGCCACTTTCATCGCATAAGCGATGGCATGCGCTGACTCTAATGCAGGGATAATACCCTCAAGGCGTGACAATGCCATAAAAGCCTCTAAATACTCTGCATCCGTTGCTGACTCATAAGTCGCCAATTGCAAATCTCTGAGATGCGAATGCTGCGGTCCAACCCCAGGATAATCAAGCCCCGAAGCAATCGAATAGAAAGGTGCTGGCTCGCCTTTTTCATCGAGTAATACATAACATTTAAAACCATGAATCTCACCTTTGACACCTAATGCCATCGTCGCCGCATGATTGGGTGTATCTAAACCTTTACCAGCTGGTTCTACGCCGATTTTCTGTACTTCCTTATCATCGAAAAATCCGCTAAACATACCAATGGCATTAGAGCCGCCGCCAATACAAGCGACCACCTTATTGGGCAGCTTACCCGTCGTTGCTAAGAACTGCGCCCGTGCCTCATGACCGACAACCGATTGAAAATAGCTGACCATTTCAGGATATGGCGCCGGTCCCAATGCCGAGCCAATCGCAAACATACTGCTATCAAGCTCATTCAAATAGGTCTCAAAAGCACTATCGACCGCTTCTTTTAGTGTTCCAGCACCGCGTGATACCGGCACGATATTGGCACCCAAAATTTTCATACGGCTAACGTTTGGATGCTCCTTTTTAATATCGACCACACCCATATGAATTTCACACTCGATGCCCATTAATGCTGCTGCCGTTGCCAACGCTACGCCATGTTGTCCTGCGCCGGTTTCGGCGATTACTTTGGTTTTGCCTAATTTCTTGGCTAATAACACCTCACCCAAACAGTGATTAATCTTATGCGCGCCAGTATGGTTTAAATCTTCACGTTTAAAATAAATCTGTGCGCCGCCGCAATGCTCGGTCAAACGCTGCGCATGGTAAATGGGGCTTGGACGACCAACGTAAGTCTCACGTAAGCGCTTCATCTCAGCGATAAAGTCTTCATCTTTGATAATTTCACGAAAACCTGTTTCAATTTCTGCCATGGCTTTGGCCAGCTCAGGATGACCAGTTTTGCCACCGAACTCACCGTATAAACCATCGTCATTAGGCAAGATTGACTGATGTAATCCGTAGCCAGCTGCTATATTTTGCGTTGTCATATCGAGACCCTATTCCCTTAAATGCAATGTTTGAAATGAAAGTTTTGAAATACTAATTTTTAATCATAAAAGAATATTTTTGTACTTTTGTTCTAGTACATTGAAACAAGATATTAAGGTATTTTTTTTAGAAGGTCAAGCTCATGGATAAACTAAAATAACAAGTGGCTATAGTTGATACCAAATAAAATAAATACGTGATTTTATGACGCGAGACTGGGATGATTTTTTCTAGCTTGCTGTGCCTACGCCGACAGAGGCTGCAAAAAATTCATCCCAATCCCGCTGTATCGTTTTTACATTGAGCTGACTATATAACTATTAAAAATAATAGAAGGGTTTACTGGGTTAACTCGATTTTTATTATTCATGCTCTTTAGAGCAATAATATAAAAGACATAGTTAAGCAACCTATGTTTGCTAATATAGCGCTCGTTTAGCCTACCTAACTAGGCTTACCCTTACCAGATAATCACTTTTTCAGCTTAAATAACACCTATTAGGAAGCAGTATGCAACGACGTCAACTGATTAAAGCCATGGGTTTCAGCTTAGGCGCTATCAGCACCTCCGCTGCAGTAAGTGGCTGCCAAACGCTTACAAAACCAGTAAAACTACCAAGCAAGGTTACCCAAGCTGGTCACTTTCCTAATATCATCGTTGGTAGTGGCTATGGCGGTGCGGTATCGGCGCTGCGATTGAGCGAAAAAGGTCATAAAGTATTGATACTTGAGATGGGCATGCGCTGGGATAGAAGTCCCAAGCACGATACTTTTTGCAAGATGATTAGCGCCGATAAACGCTCAAGCTGGTTTAGCAATTGGCCAAATGCGCCCATCACCATTCCTATTCCCATTAAAAAATATCCGGGAGTTTTGGATTTAATCGAATATGACGATATGAAAGTCTTCGCTGGGCGTGCCTATGGCGGCGGCTCTATCGTTAATGGCGCGATTGCCATTCAGCCCAGACGCTCGCACTTTGAATCTGTATTTCCATGGATTGATTCTGATGAGATGTACGATACTTACTTCCCTCGCGCCATGAAGGAACTCAAAGTTAGCCAAATTCCAGAATCATTCTTTAATGAGTCCGAGCATTATGAATTTACCCGCGCCGCTGAACGCCAAGCTTCAAAAGCTGGGCTGAAGACGGAATTCTTTGGTAATAGCTATGACTTTGACTACATGCAAAAAGAAGCGCGCGGCGAAGTGTATAAGTCAGCACTCGGCGGCGAAGTAATCTATGGTAATAATGCGGGTAAATTCTCACTGGATCTAACTTATCTAAAGGACGCCGAAGCCACTGGCAATGTCACCGTCAAAACCTTACGCAAGGTCAACACCATCCAAGCGCACGATAACGACCAACTGCGCTTAGAAGTTCACGTCATCAATAAAACTGGCGGCATCGATAAAATTGAACATTACACTTGCGATAAGCTGTTCCTGAATGCGGGCAGTACTGGTACCTCAGAGCTGCTACTTAAAAGCCAAGCTGAAGGAAAATTAAACAACCTAAACGAACATATTGGACAACATTGGGGACCCAACGGCAACATCATGACCGGTCGTAATTTCGTCCATGCGGCTGGTACTATCCAATCTACCATTCCGGTCAAGGCCATTAATATGTGGGACGGCGATAGAGACGGCTCAAAGTACAAAATCTTTGCCGAGCTCGCCCCACTACCGCTAGGGCTTGAAACTTGGACGACGCTCTATCTCGCCATCACCGACAATCCCGAACGCGGCAATTACTACTACGATAAAACCACCAAAACCGTCAAACTCAACTGGAAACGTGAGCAAAATGAATACTCGGTAAATGCTGCTAAAGAGTTGTTAGATAAGCTCGCCAAAGCTAACGGCGGCTCTACTTCAAGCTTATTGTTTACCAAAGGCTTTGGCGATGACTTTTGCTATCACCCGCTCGGCGGTTGCGTCCTCGGTAAAGCGACCGATGAAGTTGGACGCGTTAAAGGGCATGAGAATATCTATGTGCAAGATGGTGCGTTAATCCCCGGTAGCGCTGGCGTTAATCCGTATGTGTTTATCACAGGACTTGCTGAACGTAATATGGCAGCTATTTTGAAGGCAGATTTTGGGTAGGTTGTTAGAGTCTTAGGATTTGGTTAGATAGAAAACGATCTTGAGGGGCGTTCTTTGGGTTAAGCTTGGGAATAATATAACTAATGCTGCTGTTTGCTCATATCTTGCCTATTTACTAGAGCGGGAGCTAAATGCTAGAGTCGTTCGAATACTCGAGCGAACGCCTATAATTATGCTAAGTAAGTTGTCAAGGAAGCACGCTGGTATTAAGCTTAAACCACGTCTCAAGACAGTTATAGATAATTAAATTAATTTGCCGACTTCAGAAAACAGTTTTCTATTATCCTAAAGTACATAATCCATTGTATTCATAAATAATAGATTGAACATCCATATTTAAAATTAATCCAAGGATAATATCATTGTCATACGATAAACTAATTCATTTTTTTGAGAAAGTAACGAAGGATGTTTGGATGAATTTGGAGTATGCCCATCATTCTAATCTCAGCTTTGGTGAAACTACAATATCAGATGTAATTTTGTTGAATATACTAAAATCAAATAACCCTAACATCTTTATTAGACAAACGAAACAAGATGAAGAATCAGAGTTTGGGACAGACTGGGTGTGGTGGATTGGTAGCAGTAAACTTGGTTGGGTTTGTTTTGCTGTTCAAGCAAAAAAGTATTACACAAATGATAATAACTACAAAACTATTAATCACCAGGTTTTAGTAAATAATATTAAAACATCTCAGTCATTAATACTAGAAGCTCATGCTAGCGCTATTGGAGCTGTACCTATTTATGCACTATATAACTATGTTTTAGACAAAAATTTTGATTTAGGTAGTCAAAATCTTAATTACTCAAAAGGTAGATATGGTGTAACAGTAACTTCATTGAATACAATCAAGAAAGCGGTAAAAACTTATGGTGGACGTAAATTCAAGTCTTTGCATGACGATCCTAGTACATTCCCATTACCTGATCTAATAAAGTTAACAAAAATATTTCTAAATCAAAACAACACTAATGGTTATAAGTATTCAGAGCTACTTAACTCTAACACTAAAATTCATCAAAAATTACCTGAAAACCTCGGTTTGATGCCAAAATCAGGATTTGTTTTTATGAATAGAGATCTAAAATTTGAGCAACCTACTTTTGCTAAAAGAGCTTTAGTTATCAATATTGATAAAGATTAATTTAATTTATGTAGAGTATGTGATGATTTTTTAGAAATCATAGTTTAGGTATAGTCAGTCCTAAATAAAATAAGCACAAATATTATAACGCGCTACTGATATAAGTTTTCCTTGCTTGCTGTGCCTGCGCAGACAGAGGCTGCGCAATACTTATCCCAGTAGCACTGTGTTTGTTTTATAGTGGATCGACTATATCTGCTTACCTAGCTTTCTATTGTACATAATCCTATAGGCTAAAACGTCAATCTATGAATTATCGTGAATAACCATAATTTCAATTACGATAGACTCATAGAAGGTAGCAGATCTCACCGCTAGCCCTGATAGCAGCGGTATCCTGACGCAGAAGATGGCGATGCGGACTATGGTTGGGGGTGGTATCGAGACAACAGGAACACCACCAGACAAAACAGTCCGCACGCCATCGACCAGTTAGATACAAGCGGATAGCAGGATTAGCTCCAAAAACTAACTATTCCTCCAACAAACTATAAATCACCTTCTCCAAAATCTAATCAAAATACTCTGCCCTATCATGATATACGAATACCCAAAATCATAACTCCTCTACTAGACAGTTATTGAATTCCAACCCCGCATCGGCAACAATGACAATATCTATTTATAACATTCAATATAGAAAAACCATTCGAGAAAAAGGAAAAAAAATGAAACTGCGCATCTTAAAATCTGCTGTGACCAACCCTTGGTTTAACCTCGCCACAGAGGATTGGATATTTAATACGCTCAATCCCGACTCGCACACGCTATTTTTATGGCGCAATAGCGAGACCGTGGTCATTGGGCGCTCACAAAACCCATGGGTGGAATGCAAAATCGATAAGATGGAAGCCGACGATGTGTTTTTGGCGCGTCGACAAAGTGGCGGCGGCGCGGTGTTTCATGATTTAGGCAATACCAACTTTACCTTTTTGTCGCCCAAAGCCGACTACGACCAAGAGGCGAACTTTACCATTATTATTAATGCACTAAAAAAATTGGGCATAGACGCAGATTTATCTGGTCGTAATGACATGCAAGTCGGTGATAAAAAAATATCAGGCAGCGCCTTTAAACATGCCGCCGATCGCAGCTTTCACCATGGGACATTACTGGTGAACGCCAACATGCAAAAGCTTGGCGATTATCTCAATCCGCATCCGCTTAAGCTGAAAGCCAAAGGTATCAAGTCTGTGCGCGCACGTGTCGCTAACTTAGTAGAGTTTAACGATACGATTAATCACGAGATCTTATCCGATGCCATTATCGAAGCGTTTTTTGAATATCATGGCGACACCGCGCCAGTAGAAGAATTGGATGAAGCCAGCCTCGCCAAGCAGCCGACGCTCAATAAATATTATCAACAAATGGCAGATTGGGATTGGCGCTTTGGCAAGACGCCTGAATTCACCCATCACATTGAAACGCGCTTTGACTGGGGCATTATTGACTTGCACCTTGATGTGAAGCAAGCGGTCATTAGCGAGGTGGTTATATTCTCTGATGCGCTAAATGTTGAGTTGATTGACCTACTAAAAGACATGCTAATTGACGTTAAATACAATAAGGTCGACATCAAAGCCACGCTTGATGAATTAGGCAGAGCGCATCCTGAGTTAGCTACGCAGGTTGATGATGTTTCTAAGTGGCTGACTAGTGAGATGGAAGGTTAAATGTGAGAGTAAGGACTTGATAAGCAACGAACTGGAACAGAGAGGCAAAACAGTCTATAGAATACAAATATATACTTATTAAGGTTATTTTATTTATGGTGTAGCAATTTTTGAAAGGTAATGTATGAGAGCATTTCGCTTTATGCTTCAAGGCTTTTTACTGTTGGGCATGAACACTCTAGCTGTAGCCATACCATTTGGTCATAGCAATGGTAGCGGTGGCACCGTTTATGCCTTAGGCTCAGATATTATCAATCAAGACGATAGTAACGATTTTGATAAACTATACATTCCTGAAGTTCGTTTGCCTTGGTATTCTTATGATCCGTTATCAGACTCTAAAAAAACCTATCTGCCAAAGATTATAGATAGCAGAAAATATTATGATGTAAAAGCCAAAAAATGGCTTTATAGCGACTTCTATATTTTTCAAGCCAGGTATTTAGCAGGTAGTAAAATTGAAATTCAGGTTAGCTACGATAATGGCGATAGACCTTGGCATGATGCTTATTTAAAAGCATTACAGTATGCAAATCAATTGGGCTATATACCACCTGTCCTTCGAAAACCTACTCATTCGATGACTATTCACAATAACTACAATGGTTTAAGAGGTGGCAGTAATAACATCATTATTTTTGAAGAACGTGGTGCTGAACATATAAAGCTAGGCTCAATAGAAGAGGCTTTGTTTCATGAAGCTACTCACAACTACTTTAATGATATGATATTTAAAAAAATAATCCGCAATATCAATTATGGAAGCAAGCTCAAGCTAAAGATAATGACTTTATTTCCTATTATGCAAAAAATAATGATTACGAGGATATTGCCGAAAGCCTTATCTCATATTATGCCGTAAAATATAAGAGTCAACGTATTGGTAAGCTGCAAAATGATGTATTAAAAGCAATACCTAATAGAATTCACTACTTCGAAAGTCTAAACTTGAATTTAACCCATTTTGATATACCTATTAATCCTCATAAAGATTATCTCATACGTAATAACACCAACTCTCATACGATAAACATTTCTTCTAAATCTAAATTAATCCACGCTACCCCAAGCTCTAAATATTCAGATCTACTTTGGCAGTTTAAGACCATACCTGCGGGACAATATGGCGATGATAGATATATATTACATGCAAAACAATCTGGTAATACTAGTTGCCTAGATATTGTCAATGGTGGAGATAATGATTAGGAATTACATTTAAAAAATTGTGGGGGTTTCTCTGGACAGAATTTCTCCCTTGTTCCTGTTGGCACTAATAAATATAACTTGATGCCGTTATGGCAGAAGAATTTATGGAGCGACTCTACTCGCTATTTTAGTTGTCTGTCTTTAACAGAAGCTAAATCTACCAATATTGTGCTAGAAAAATGTGATGGCAGTAAAAGCCAAATTTTTACTATAAAACCATCATCTCTAGCGTAGAGTTTTGACTAATTATATATAAGCTATTATTAGCTGCTGTTCTAAATTTATTCATCACCTTGAAACTGACTTTAATTGGAGCATTATTGATTTGTACCTTGATGTGAAGCAAGCCGTGATTAACGAGGTGGTGATTTTCTCTGATGCGTTAAACGTTGAGTTGATTGATCTGTTAAAAAATACGCTGACGGACATTAAATATAATCGCAATGAAGGGAAAGACAAGCTTGATGAGTTGGGTAAAGCGCATGCTAATTTAGTTGCACAAATTGATGATGTGTCTGGATGGTTGCTGAGAGAGATGGAAGGTTAGATTTTGGTGTTTGATTAAAAAACTATAGATATAGATTTTTCAGACAATAATAAATTAGAAGGTGTTTTTATGAAGTATTTACATGCAATGATTAGAACGAATAAGCTAGAAGAAACCTTATCGTTTTATTGTGAGCTTATGGGCTTGAAACTGCTTAGAAAAAAGGATTCTGAAGCAGGTAGATTCAGCTTATACTTTTTGGCGACCCATGAAGGTGCTCCAGAAATTGAGCTTACTCATAACTGGGACGAGGAAGAATATAACAACGGCAATAACTTCGGGCACTTTGCCTTTAGAGTCGACAATATATATGAGCAATGCGAAATATTTATGGCAGCTGGTGTCGATATATTAAGACCGCCTAGAGATGGGTATATGGCTTTCGTTAAAGACCCTAACAATATCTCAATCGAGCTACTTCAAGATGGTAAGCAATTAGAACCCATTGAACCATGGATTTCAATGGGAAATATTGGTAGTTGGTAGGTAAATAAGGCTGAATTAGACTTTTCAAGCTCTTATCAATAGTAAGGATTAAACGTAACTCACCGTTAGATATCAAAGTTATGGATTTGGTGAGTTACGCTACCGACCACCCTACACTCACTTAGTCGATTTTTGGATACTTACATCCTGCCATTTTCGAAAGAAAGATAAAAATACAGCCGATCCAATCAACGCCATAAACATATCAGACTGCGTATCCCAGACATAACCTTGGGTCCCCAGAAAGGATTCTGCATCGCTGCCAACTACTAAAGCTATCCACCATTCTATCAGCTCATAAAAGGCACTAAACGCCAAACAAACTGACATCACGAAAACTAATAGCCAGCGTTCGTTTTTTACTACATTTAAGCGAAGTAGAAGTTCTCTAGCAATACATGCTGGTACAAATCCCTGTACGAAATGTCCCAATTTATCGTAGTGATTGCGCTCCCAACCAAACCAGTTGGCGACAGTGTCAAACAGAGGTACTTCGGCATACGTGTAATGACCGCCTATCATTAATACGACGCAGTGCAGCAATATTAAAAAATACGTTAGCCTTGATAAGGTAAATTTTTGATAAGTCGCGGCTAATATGCCTAAACCAATCAGAGCGGGCGCAACCTCCAAAGCCCAAGTGAAATAATTTTTAGGCGCAATACCCGACCAAATGAGCACAGCAAAAAATACCACCAACCAAACGGTCTTAAGCGAAACATCGTGCCCTCTATTTTTATTTAAGTTATTCATTAACGTTTTAATATTCCTTGTTAAAAATAGAGGCTGTTATCACGGTGCTTACTATTTGATTATTAAGGGCATGTGATGAATTTGGTAAGCTATGCTATCGTTAACTCGCTCTAATAACTAAACTCAACTTACTGCTCTCTTGGCAGCTTATCCAACAGTTTCTTAACCTCAGTGACATACTGCCCCAAATCTGGCTCTAAATGAAATCCCTCTACTGGTGTGGGTAAACCTTTCTGCTTGCCCAATCTAACGATTATTGCGTTCTCTTCAGGCAACACTAAAACGCGCTGTCCCAAGTGACCCAGCATGGCATAAAACGGAATCGGACTTTCCATATCTGTCCATACTGAATGACCGTAAACTTGCGCTTGCCCTTCTGCAAATGCCTCCACATTGGGCGTAATTATAAAATCAACGTGCTCTTTGCTAAGCAGTTGCTTACCTTGCCATTCGCCACCATTTAATAATAGCTGCCCAAATTTGGCAAAATCTAAAGCACTGGCATTGAGACAGCAATATACTTTTTCAATGCTCTCTGAGCCATCGAGCGACCAATAAGCATCACCCTCCATTCCTAAAGGTTGCCAAAACTTCTCTTCTAGATAGCTAGAGATGGTATAGCCATGTGGTTCTAACGCTCTTGATAAAGCAATCCCAAGCATTTGCGTGTCACCCGACGAGTATTTGAACTGGTCACCACATTCTTCTACAAAATCGCGATTGACCATTTGCTTAACTAAGTCATGACCATAATAGGATTCCGCAGTGGGATTAATCGGAAAATAGTAATCCTCTGTCCAATCGTAGCCCGAGGTCATCGCCGATAAGTGTGAGAGGGTGCAACCTTGAGCGTATTGATTATCAGCGTATTCAGGTAGCCATTTAGTTATGGGCTCATCAATACTTGATATATAACCGTCTTCTACCGCTTTTAGATAGAGCATGGTTGTGACGGTTTTTGCCATAGAAAAGCTATTGGTATGTGAGTCGGCACTGTAGCCTTGCCAGTAGTTTTCGTACAGCAGCTTGCCGTCTTTGATAATGGCAAAGGCAACGGTTTCATCGGTGTCCAAGGCGTTTTGCAAGGTAGGCGTGAGTTTAACTTGCTCAAAGTTAGAAGATTTGTCCCAAGTAATAGGATCTTTTGCGCGGATGGTGCGATTATCAAAATCGACATAATCATCGATATTGGCAGTATTTTCGCCTTTAAGATAAGTAAGCTGTAAGCCACGAAAAATATAAGCATTGCCTGTCACTACTAAGCCTAAGCTGATAATAATGAGTAGTGCTACAATAGGCACAACGATCCATTTAAACAGTGTTTTTAACACTACCATTATAAAATCCTTTTTTATGGCGTGGTTGGTGAGATAAAAATTAACAGTAGGTCATACTAATTTGTAGTCGCTCTAGAACCTATACGTCAAACATCGTTTAAAATTAAGAATTAATAGTCACTCCATTTCTCTAATGTTTTCTTATCATAGCAATCATCGTAATCGTTTAAATATACTAAATTATTAGCGACTGCAATAGTTACAGCACCGCTTCCTGAAGCACCCCAGCTACTGCCGTATCGTATAAAAACTGGCTGCTCTTTTGATCTCTTAAACTGATATGTAGCATCTGCCCAAGTGGCATAGTCTTGGTCACAAGATGATGCAATTTTAATTATTTCCCCCGAACCAAAAAGCTTATTTATTTCACTCTTGGAAGGATTTCCCCCTTCGTTTTGAATCATTATTTCGATATTGGTGATGAAAGTTCTAGCACCATTGACATTTATTTGAGTATAGCCAATATTAGGATTTTTACTATTCCCTACTTTGGTTGTGCCTACCATAGTACTGTCATGTGCTCCCGATTCATAATACGGCCATTCCCATTCGATGCCTTGAATCTTCTCTACATCCTCCCAACCATTTACATTGTATTCAACATTTTTAGGAATGGCTATCACATCAATGATAGAAGAAAACTGTGCAGAATAAGCAGAGGCTGAGAATGTAAGAGCTGTAGTAGCGAAAGCTAGTAATAAAGTTTTACTTGCCATAAAAATTCCTTTTCAATAGCATCAAAATTAGGGCGTGTCCCTAATTCAGTTTGCAGTGGATCATAGTACAAGCCAAATACAGCATAGACTTATAATTTCGAGCTAGTTTTTCGTAGCGAGTCGCAATACTACGAAAGTGTTTTAGCCTTGCAAACGTGTTTTCAACTAAGTGTCGTAGCTTGTATAAATAGTGATCAAACACTAGGTCTGGTTGCTTAGCGTTTTTTCTTTTAGGGATGACAGGGCTTATGTTGTCTTGCTTTAGCCTAGTTCTAATGGTTTCAGAATCATAAGCTTTATCAGCAATAAAGTAGGTCGCATCCGTTAGCATCTCTATAATGTCATCTACCGCTTGGCTGTCGTGGACATCACCCCCAGTGATTTTAAAATCAATCGGGTTTCCATGCGAATCGACGGCGAGATGAATCTTAGTGGTGGTTCCACCTCGTGACTTTCCGGTAGCTCGAAGCTCTCCTCGTCTGGCGCCGCTTGAATGCTGATGACAGCGGATGTAGCTTCCATCTGCGAATATCCATTCTTCATCAATACTTGCTCGTAGGTCAAAAAAAATTGCTCCCACAAACCCTTTTTCGACAACCTATTGAAACGATTATAGGCAGTTTTCCAAGGACACAGTTCACTCGGTATGTCACGCCATGGCGCGCCTGTACGAAGTTTCCACAATATGGCTTCCATAACTTGTCTGTCGTTTTTCCAAGTATGACAGCCATGAGCTTTCATGGTACTTTGGAGTTGTTCCCATGTATTATCTGTGAGCACTGTTCTTGCCATATGTAGAGGGCCATGTTTGAAGTAGTCTCTATATTTTAAGGCTTTTGAACTTACTTTTCCAGATTAGGGACACGCCCTAGTTCAAGATAAAATACACCCTACAAAAAAGCAGCAAGATAATCTACCTTGCCGCTTTGACAACTTCTAACCTAAGTTTTAAATTCCTGCCGCAACCTCAGCCCCATCTCTTATAGCACGCTTAGCATCCAACTCTGCCGCTAGCTTTGCACCACCGATTAGATGATATTGTGCATCAGGTGCATCACCAACATTTGGCATCAAATCCACGACTGATTCTTGACCAGCACAAACGACGACGCTATCGACACGCAATAGCTGGCTTTGACCTTGATTATTGGTGATCCAAACCCCTTCATTGGTAATTTTATCGTACTGAGCACCCGATACTTGGATAACGCCATGCGATTTGACATGGGCGCGATGTACCCAGCCAGAGGTTTTATTCAAACCACTGCCCAAACGGCCTTTGGTACGCTGCATGAGATAGACTTGGCGGATAGGTTTAATCGCTTCAGGTTTAATCAAACCGCCTTCGCTTTGATAGTCAGTATCACAGGTTACGCCCCATTCTTCACGCCACTCGTCGATAGACTGGGCTTTTGGACGGTAACTTGGGTCTTTTAATAACTCAGGACCTAGCTCATCAAGCGGTTGACCATGCTTAGCCGTGAGGTACTCACTGACATCAAAACCAATACCGCCAGCACCGATGACGGCAACCGTATCGCCGACGGATTTTTCACCAGAGAGCAATTCAGCATAGCTCATCACTTGTGGTAAATCAGCACCTTCCAACTTACCTGCTAGGCTTCTCGGCACGACACCGGTTGCGACGATGACGTGATGGAACTTAGCTTTCTCGAGCATCGCTTTATCAACTTTGGTATTAAGCTTAACTTCAACGCCTAAATGCTCAAGCTCATTGATATAGTAGCGTATAGTCTCAAAAAACTCTTCTTTACCAGGGATGACTTTGGCGTAGTTAAACTGTCCACCCAGGATATCTTTGGCTTCAAATAATGTCACATCATGGCCGCGCAAAGCTGCGACATGAGCGGCTGACATGCCAGCGACACCGCCACCGATAACCGCGACTTTTTGGGGTTTTTTAGCTTTCTTATAGACCAATTCCGTCTCATAGCAAGCTTGTGGATTGACCAGACAAGTCGAGCGTTTATTCTCAAAGGTATGGTCAAGACAGGCTTGGTTACAAGCGATACAGGTATTAATACGCTCGGCTTCACCATTTTTAGCTTTATTCACCCAATGCGCATCGGCTAAAAACGGACGTGCCATTTGAATCAAATCCGATTGACCGCTAGCCACAATTTTTTCAGCCGTATCAGGCATGTTGATACGGTTAGCTGCCATCACTGGGATACTAATATGCTTTTTAATCTCAGCGGTAAAGTCCACAAAGGCAGCACGTGGTACGCTAGTGACAATCGTTGGTACACGCGCTTCATGCCAGCCGATGCCGGTATTCATGATGGTCACGCCCGCTTCTTCTAACGCTTTGGCGACGATGATAACTTCGTCCATGACGTTACCGTCTTTGACCAAATCAATCACTGATAAGCGGAACAGGATAATGAAATCTTCTCCCGTCGCTTCACGTACGGCTTTAACCACATCAACCGGAAACTTCATACGCGCATGAATGTCACCGCCGTAAATGTCTTGGCGTTTATTCACATGACGAGATAAAAACTGATTGAGCAAATAGCCTTCAGAGCCCATGATTTCGACACCATCATAACCGGCTTGCTTGGCTAGACGTGCTGAGCGTGCAAAATCATTAACCGTTTGTTCAATGTTTTTAATGCTCATTTTGCGAGGTTTAAACGGTGAGATTGGCGACTTAATCGGGCTTGATGACACCACAAATGGATGATAGCCGTAACGACCACTATGTAAGATTTGCATAATCATTTTGCTGTCGTATTTATGCGCAGCTCGGGTCACCCGTTGGTGATTAAGGACATCCATTTTGCTATTCATGGTGCCGCCAGCAGGTAGTAGCCAACCTTCACGATTCGGCGAGATACCACCCGTAATCATCATTGCTGCGCCACCTTTGGCACGCTCAGCGAAATACGCTGCAAGCTTACCGTAGTTATAAAAGCGGTCTTCAAGACCAGTATGCATCGAACCCATAACCAAGCGATTTTTTAACGTGGTAAAGCCCAAATCTAGCGGCTCAAATAAATGTGGGTAATGTTCGTTGGTGCTAGCAGTTTCAATCGTATTGGCAGTGCGGCTGGCGGTCATGTCATTTTCCTTATGAATGGTTTACGGGAATGCTCTGTAGAAATGGTTATGCTGCGGGATTTAACATTATCGCTATCGTAACACACCGCTATTATCGTCAGCTATGCAGACAAGCGACTGATGAGTGAACACTATGTTCATCCTAACGATTAATAACATCTATTGACGGCATTGCTTTATATTACTTGGTTAAATAAACGCCACAAAATCTGCCCAATTTTTGCTTATGACTGTTTATAATAATCAGTTACTGATACAGTAGTTTCGATAAAACATGGTGTTATCGAATACCAGAATGACGATAAAGGACTATCTTAATGACTGACTTTCACACCGGTCTTGGCAAAAATGCTGCCAATCATCAACCGCTTACTCCTATTGATTTTATCATTCGCAGCGCGCAAGTTTATCCTCATAAGACTGCCATCATCTATGACGACCTAGAGCATAATAATCTGACCCAAAGCTGGCAACAAACTTACGATCGTTGTCGACAACTGGCGGACGGCTTGCGTAAATTGGGCATTGATAAAAATGATACCGTTGCAGTCATGCTGCCGAACACCCCAGCTATGGTCGAGTGTGCTTTTGGGGTGCCGATGTCAGGCGGCGTAATCTGTACCTTGAATACCCGTCTCGATATCAACGCCCTCACCTTTTGCTTGCAACATTCAGAAGCCAAAGTTTTAATTTTAGACAGCGAATTTGCTGAGCATGCTGAGATTATCAATGAAACCTTTCCCAACTTAATCGTCATTCATGCAACCGATGCTGCCGTCGATACCGAGCGTTTTGGGCAAATGACTTATGACGAACTTATTGCTAGCTCCGACAGTTTGGACAATTGGGAAAAACCTTTAGACGAATGGGACGCCATTGCCCTCAATTATACTTCTGGCACGACCGGCAAGCCCAAAGGCGTGGTCTACCATCATCGCGGTGCGACGCTCAATGCCATCTCTAACATTTTAGACTGGGACATGCCCAAGCATCCGATGTATCTATGGACGCTACCATTATTTCATTGTAATGGCTGGTGCTTTCCATGGACGATTGCAGAACGCGCGGGCGTCAACGTCTGTTTGCGGCAGATAAATGCTGATTTGATTTTGCAGGTGATTGCGAAGTATAAAGTCAGCCATTATTGCTCAGCGCCTGTGGTACACAATATGATTGCCAGCGGCAAACCTGAATATAAAGAGGCTATCACCCACGAAGTCAAAGGCTGGGTTGCTGGTGCGCCGCCCTCTGAAACGATGCTCGCTGCGATGGAGGAGATGGGCTTTCATATCTCCCACGTCTATGGACTTACCGAAGTCTATGGACCGGTCACTGTCTGTGCGGAGCAAGAAGAATGGAATGAGCTCGATGTTACCACCCGCGCCCAGAAAAAGTCACGCCAAGGCGTTACCTCCCATCTCATGACAGGGTTTGATGTGTTTAAGCAAGGTACGACTGAACCGGTTGCTGCCGATGGCGAGGAAATGGGCGAGCTGGCACTGCGTGGCAATATGGTCATGAAAGGCTATCTAAAAAGCCGTAAAGCAACCGAAGCTGCCTTTGCTGATGGCTGGTTCCGCACGGGTGATTTGGGCGTTAAATACCCTGATGGCTATATTAAAATCATGGATAGGCTCAAAGATATTATCATTTCAGGTGGTGAAAACATCTCCAGTATTGAAGTCGAAAACGTCCTATATAAAATGCCAGAAATTCAAAGCTGTGCTGTCGTTGCCGCACCGCATGATAAATGGGGTGAAGTACCGGTTGCCTTTATCGAGATTTATGCTGGTAGCACCTTGCAGCGTGATCATGTGATGGAGCATTGCAAGCAGCATTTAGCAGGCTTTAAAGTGCCTAAATATATTATCTTTGCTGAAATACCGAAAACCAGCACAGGTAAAGTGCAGAAGTTTGAACTACGGCAAGCCGCCAAATCACTGGCCCATGAAACGCCAAAAGTAACGACAAGCACAAAATAACTCATCGGTTAATCACTAATACGTTTCTCAGATATTAGTGATTAAGCACAAAAAAGGTCAGACTAACAAACTTAGGCTGACCTTTTTTGTGTACTTAAAACTTTAAACTCATTATTTATCAGCCAAGCTTAGGCTCAAGCCATTGATAGATTAGCATACCCACTATCATCGCTGGGATAAAGACATAAGCCTGCCATTGACCTGTTCCTAGCAATACAATACCAGGACCAGGGCAAATACCCACCAAACCCCAACCAATACCAAATAGCATCGCGCCGATAAGAAGTTTTTTGTTGATGGTGGTTTTGCTTGGCATCTCAATTAATGACCCAATCCAGCTGGTCTGTTGGCGCTTAGCCAATTGTACACCCACAATTGCCACCATTAAGCCGCCGCCCATCACCAGTGCAAGTGAAATATCCCAAGCACCAAACACATCTAAAAATCCTTGTACTTTGACAGGATCGGTCATACCCGATATCAGCAGTCCAAAGCCAAAGAGTAAACCTGCCAGCAATCCAATTATATTTTTTAGCATTATTATTTCTCGCACGTCATTTGTTAATCCAAGCTTTTATAAATAGTATCCAACGCTGTCTTAGCACTCTTAGCCATGCGCGACGCCATGGTTAAATCAAGCCCAAAACCTGCCGACCAATATAAACCGTCACAATACCAAAGAACATAAAGGTCACTGTCGCCGCCATCGAGCGTGGCGATAGGCGCGCATTACCGCAGATACCATGCCCACTGGTACAGCCCGAACCTAGGCGCGTACCAAAACCAACGAGCAATCCTGCACCAACCAATAATGGCAAAGAGGTGCTGATTTCTATATCAGGTAACGGTCTTATCAGACTATAGAGCACTGGCGAAACAACAAGCCCTAGTATAAATAGTATTTGCCACATCTCTACACTTTTGGGTTTTAACAAGCTTGAAAAAATGCCACTAATACCAGCGATACGACCAATACCTAATAGCAGGATAACAGTCGCCACGCCCAGCATCATTCCACCCACTAAGGAAATTGGCGTAAATGCTTGCCAGTCTATTTGTATACTCATAATGTTTACCTAAGCTTATTTTTATATAAAACCAATTTAAAATTCGTTTTATATAAATACATTATATTATAAAATATAATAAAAAGGTAAAAAAATACTGAACCTTGCGTATACAGGGCTCAGTATCTCTTTATTTGATTGCTGACTGCTAAATAAAGGTATTGGTTAATAAACGAGTCAACGAGTCAGCGACTCAAATTATTTCGCTAGCACTTCGTCAAGTGCTTTTTCAAAACGCGCTACTGCACCGTCAACGTCAGTCAGTTTATCTAAACCAAATAAACCTAAGCGGAAGGTTTTAAAATTATCCGGCTCACCGACATTTAGTGGTACACCAGCAGCGATTTGCATGCCCGCTTCAGCGAAGGCACTGCCTTTATGCATATCATCACGCTCAGTATAAGACACGACAACGCCTGGCGCTTCGAAACCTTTAGCAGCGACGCTTTCAATACCTTTATTTGCCAGTACTTTACGGATACGGTTTCCGAGTTCCCATTGTGCATCACACAATTTATCAAAGCCGATTTCTTTCGCTTCTAGAATGGTATCGCGGAATTGACGCAAGCTATCGGTTGGCATAGTCGCATGATAAGCATGACCGCCGTTTTCATACGCACGCATCACAGTTAGCCACTGTTTTAAATCAAGACTGAAGCAGTTAGATTCAGTGTTCTCTACTTTTTTGATGGCAGCGTCGCTGAGCATGACAAGACCTGCACATGGCGTGCTGCTCCAGCCTTTTTGCGGCGCACTAATAAGGACGTCAATGCCCAAGTCTTTCATATCGAGCCATACACAACCTGAGGCGATACAGTCGATGACTAATAAACCACCAACGCTATGTACTGCTTCGCTCAACGCTTTGATATAGTCTTCTGTCAAGATGATGCCAGATGACGTTTCGACGTGTGGCGCATAAACGACAGCTGGTTTGTCTTCTTTAATTTTGGCAACCGCAGTTTCAATATCAACTGGCGCAAATGGTTTTGGTGCATCGCCATCATCTTCACGCTCAGCCGTTAATACCGTAGACGATTTGGCAAATTTGCCTTTTTCCAAGATTTGCGTCCAACGATAGCTAAACCAGCCATTACGGATGATGAGGCAGTCTTCATCAATGGTCAATTGGCGGGCGACCGCTTCCATACCATAAGTACCAGACCCTGGGATAATGACCGCTGCTTCAGCGTTATAAACCGTTTTTAGGTTGCTCAATAAGTCATTCATCACCTCTTGAAAGGCTTTTGACATGTGATTAAGGGCGCGGTCGGTATAAACCACTGAGTATTCTAATAAGCCGTTTGGATCGATATCTTGACGTAATGCAGGCATAGGACATTCCTTGTTTGTTGTTAGACAATTTAATTATTTTTAAGTATTGGTTATAGCAAAAAAAACACTGTTTTAGCCAAATACCAATATAGATAGTATTAACTGGGTATTAATATTGAGTATGTATTAAGAGTTTGACGCAGGGTTGACGATATAGCGCTTTATCCTAGTGCTATTGCCGTTGATGGTGGTATCTTTTACGTCGTTGATGTTATTAAATTTTAAGCAAAACCGCATATGATATGCGCACCATTATCGTTGCTACGCGGTGGTAGGCTGATAATAATGGTCGTTGACAATTGATGAGTGGAACGGCGGTTAAAATAACATAAAGGCGCTAGCACGTTTAACGAATACCGCCAGCATATTCCAATAACCATTATCAATTAACCAATCAATCATCATCGCTTAATATAGTCATAACAGCTTGATATTAGCACTGATAATGCAGCTTGACAACGCATGTTTGCGTTAGGATAACACTTGTATAATTTATAGTTTGTCGATGAGGTTTATCGATAAATAGCAGCCGACTATCGGCGACCACGATGGGCGTCCTGTAGCCCTGATACCACAAAGTCGAGCAATTCATTATCTCCTTCGCGAGCCGCTTTACGCATCAGCTTCGATGGCGCATGGGTCAACGTTTGCGTCAGGCGGCGTGATAGCTCGGTGATAATATCTTCAGGACTGGTATTATCCTGCTGAAGCTTAGCAATGGACTCATGCAGTAGTTTTTCTACCTGATCCTGAGTACGTGCACGGTAGTGCTGAATATCCTTACCCACTTGGCGCACTTGAAAACGCCGATCCATCTCAACGACCAATTGGCTGACTAATAGCTCAGCATCTACTGCCGCTTGCCGTCGTTGTTCGATATTTCCCGCAATCACGTGTTGTAGATCATCAACAGAATAGAGATAGACATCATCTATCCGGCTAATCGTCGAGTCAATATCACGCGGTACGGCTAAATCAATCATCAACATCGGCTGATAGCGACGACTTTTTAACGCCCGTAAGGTCATGGTTTTATCAATTAAGATATCCATACTACCGCTACAGCTGCTCACAATATCCGCTTCTGCCAGTAATTGCGGTAGCTCTTGCAGAGGCCTCACATCCACGCGGCGGTTAGGATTACGTAGCTCAGCAGCTAAGGCTTCTGCACGTTCAGGATTACGGTTACAAATTATAACGCGCCCTACTCCAAGGCCAGCGATATGAGTCGCCACCAAGCGATTCATCTCACCGGCAGCAACCACCAATAAAGTTCGACTGGGCAAATCATCAAAGATTTGCGTCACCAGTTTAGCAGCAGCATAGCTAAGCGATACCGCTTGTGCGCCGACTTGGGTTTCATTACGCACACGCTTAGCAGCGGCATACACTTGATCGACAATCCAACCAAGCTGATTACTAAGTGCTTTTTGATCGTGCGCAAGATGTACAGAACGCTTGATTTGACCAAGTATCTGCGGCTCACCCAGTATCATAGAATCAAGCCCTGCAGCGACTCTAAGCCAATGCGTTAAGGCGTGAGTATCACGATGGACATACAAATAAGAGTCAATCTCGCTCAGTGGTAACTGCTTAAAGTCAGCAAGCCACGTTTTTATTTTTAAGATATGAGCGCTGATGGTAGCAGAAGAAAGATTGGCGTTGCTGCTCAGTGTATTCTCTGAACCAACCTCCGCTGTACTCTCTGTAACTTGTGAGGTTGAGTTTTGTGGGATTGAGTCTTGTGCTACAGCGTTTTCTGGTACTAAGTTTTGTGGTACTAGTGCATAAATCTCAGTACGGTTACAGGTGGAGACAATCACGCTACCGTCAGTAAAGCCTTGTAGCTGCTTGAGCGCGATATTCACATCCTCACCCACAAGTGCCAAGCGCTCTCGTAGAGCGACTGGTGCGGTTTTATGATTGACCCCGATGACCACTAATCTCATTATTGATAGACCATAAATATAACGTTTATCTGCCAGCCAAACGCTCTCAGCGCTTTTTTAAAAATATTAAAAAGCAGCTTTGAAGACATCGTTTTTTGGAGACATCGTTTTTAGCTTTGTAAGACACCATTTTTAAAAGACAGCTCTTGATAAATGTCTTTGAAAAATAGCCTTTAACAGAAATTCTTCACAGTAACATGCTAAAAAGCGCTCATTATATCATTATTGCCAGCTTTATTTAACACTCGCCTATACAAGGCAGCTATTTGTCTGTATTTGGGCGCACCAGTGACAAATCAACTGCTAGCATCAGTTCAATATAAAAGAGGTACGTTAAAAATAGCGTTATGCTGGGATAAATTTTCCTCGCTTGCTGTGCGCTTCGCACTCCAGAGGCTTCGCAGAATTTATCCCAGCAGCACTATATTCTTTTTAAATTGAATCAACTGCTAGCATCAGCTCAAAATTGAAATGGTTACTTATGTTGTTTATATAGTCAGCTTAAAACAAAATAGACCCACCCGAAATAGCGATTTACTGGTAAAAAACTTCCTCGATTGCTAATATTTAAGTAACACGGGCGCTCTTGTTTATATCCTCAATCTACTCTTATAATGTTCGATATAAATATTCATCACAGACATCTGATTTTAAAGCGATTGTAATTAAATTGCCTTTTTATGATGCAGACAATTTCATGGGTAAATAATAGGTAGACACTGCTAGCTATGGTTTTTTTTGGGTCATTATTTAGACAGCAACCTATGCATAACGCTCAATCCAGCCTCCGAGCTTTACTGCACGCCGTTATTGAGCGTCTATGCCAACGTTATAAGCTAGCTTTATCGCTGGCCATTTGTTTGTGCCTAGGATTACCTGCTCATGCCAACCATTCCAACCATTCCAACCATTCCAACAATGTAAGCGCATCATCAAACATAAAATTATCCGAAATCTCATCAGTCATCGCCAATGATACAGCTGTCACTGATAGCGCCTCTAGTAAAATGTTTAATAATAAAACGCTTGATACTCAAACTCAGGTAAATGAGAGTGTGACAGATGTAAATCGTTTGCCACCCAGCGAAGCGCCAGCTGATTTTAGCGAACCAAGCTTATATGCGCTTTTAGATGCAGAGTTTTCAGCAGATCGCGATGATACCGAAAGAGCCGTTACTATTTATAAACAGCAGTCTTTTAAACAAGACGCGACAGCGGTGTTTGAGCGGGCGCTAAGCTTATCGTTACGTTATGAAAACGTTGAAGATTCATTACAATTTGCCAAAACATGGCAAGACCAAAACCCAGATCACGTGCCCGCTTGGCTTTATGTCGCTCATTTGGCATTGCGGGCGCACGATTATGAGTTGGCGGGTGAGACCCTAAATCGTATCTTAAACTATGATCCTCGCGCCGACCTCAGTGAAATTCTTATCGGCATTTATCCAAACTCCGATGAGGACAGGCGCGAATTACTCGCAGCCTTACAGCCTATCGCCAGCGAACAAAACGCCTCGCTGTCAGTATTAAAAGCCGGTTTACTCTACCAGTTTAATGAGCCTGAGATTGCCCTCGTGCATATCAATCGGGCGCTTGAGCACCAACCGGAATATGTACCTTTTATTACCTTAAAAGCCGATATCTTGCGCAAAATCGAACCGGCGGAGGTAGTCGTTAAGTATGTCAGCCAAGCACGTCTACGTAATCCTGACAGTAAAAACTTATACCTATACGAGATTCGCTATTTACTTGACTTACAACAAAGCGAGCAGGCATGGCAACGCTTACTAGACGCCCACGAGCGTTTCGCTGATGATGCTGAGATTACCTTGTTAGCCGCGCTAGTCAGTTTGGATATTGAAAAGTATGACAGTGCCGACCAGCTACTTAATATGTTGGCCAAAAATACTGCTTACCTTGATCAAGCCTACTACTATCTTGGTATTAGTGCCGAGCGCCAGCAGCGCTTTGAGCAAGCCAAATACTATCTCAATGCCGTCATGCAAGAAGACTTGGTACTAGAAGCTCGTAGAAAAGTAGTGGCATTTGACTTACTCAATGACGATGTCGATGCCGCAATCGCCACTTTAGAAAAGCTGCGTAAAGATTTTACCGTGTTCGCACCTGATAGCTTTGTGCTACAAGCCGATATTTTATGGCAGCAAAATGAGCCTGAAGAAGCATTGCGTCTATTAACTCGGGCAGCTCGTAAGTACCCTGATAATGAGATGTTGCTATTCGCCCGCGCCCAGCTTCTTGATGATAAGGATGACTATATCGTTAAGCGCACCTTACTCAATCATTTGCAAACGCTCGATCCTACCAACCCGTCCTATCAGCTTAGTTACGCACAGCTACTGCTCGTCAATGAGCGTGGCTCTGAGCAAGGTTTGGCGCTGGCAACCGCTATTATACAGATTCGCTACGATGACCCACGTTACGACAATGAGCTGCATCTACAAGCGCTCAATGTGCTGGCAGGCAATGCGTTAGCCAATGAAAAGTACCAACAAGTCATCGACTACCTACAAACACCTTATGAGGTACTTCCCACCCTGCGCTCAGGAACTTTACTCCTACGCGCTTATCAAGGCTTAGGTGATGATGAAAAAGTCGAGATATTACTGGCCGACTTGCAACAGCGCTTCTCATTTGGACAGCACAATATCAATGACCGTATACAACTATACTAATGTACATATTGGATAAGCTATCTAGTTTTGCAGTGTAATCGAGTGATTTTAAAAGAGATGCAGCGCTGCGGGGATAAGTTTTTCGAAGCTTCTAGAGTGCGGAGCGCCCAGCAAGCGAGGAAAAACCATCTCAGCAAAGCGCTATTTATCGAAGCCTATAATTACAAGCCACTTATAAGAAGCTAACAGCCACGCATAACCGAGTAACAAATAACACTTAAGCTAACCTATTTTCTAAACAATAATTTTGCAAATTTGTCCATTTTTGAGGAAATATCATGTCAGTACTAACCCCTTCATATAAGAAGCATAATAAGTTAGCCCTATTCACCGCTATGACGGCAGCGATGCTAATCACGTCTGGCTGCCAATCAATGAAAACCGCTAATGCGACCAACCAGCCTACTACCACCGTACAAGGTCAAAACGCTGAGCAACCCAAAAAGCTTGAGAGCTTTAATATCACTGGTAAAATTGGCGTCACAACACCTGGCAATGACACAACCGGCACCCAAGGCGGCAGTGCATTCTATGCGTGGGGCCAACAGAATGACCGCTTTGCCATTGAGCTCATCGGTGCGCTAGGTATTGGTAAAACCAACATCGAATACAACGGTCAATCAGCGACTTTGGTTAGCGAAAAAACTGGTACGTTGACCGCGGATGATCCTGAAACGCTACTGAAAAAAGCCACCGGCTGGCAAGCGCCAATTTCACAAATGCCTTATTGGGTATCTGGTCGCCCAGCACCTTCAGATAGCGCGCCGCAACTCGACGCACAAAACCGTTTAATTAGTTCGGTAAATGGTGAGTGGCAAGCGAGCTTTAGTTATAAAGGCACAGATAAGCTACCGAACAAAATCAGCGCTGTTCAATCGCAAGGCAATAAAGTCGTCATGACGATTGACCATCAAAAATAATAGCGACACATAGGTTTGAGTGCTATACAAAAACTGCTATTTGAGAATTTCGCTTGAGAATTGTGACGATCATTTATGACTAAAAACGCTGCTATCGCATCAGTTATCAGCCGCTTATCACCGGCAAAAATTAATCTATTTTTGCATATCACTGGTAAACGTGCCGATGGCTATCATGATTTGCAAACCGTCTTTCGGCTGCTTAATTGGGGCGATTATCTGCATTTTTCGGTCACAGATAAAACAATAGCTACTATTGATAGCGTAACAGGTAATAGTGCAGCCAATGTTAATAGCCTGTGTGGTCAGCTACTAACGTTAGATGGTGCAGAAGCTATAACCAGCAGTATAGAAGACAATTTAATTTTTAAAGCGGCTCGCACCCTACTGGCAGCTGCCATAGACTCAAATAAGCTGCCTGATCAACTGCCGTCAGTACAAGTGACTTTAGATAAGCATTTGCCAATGGGCGCAGGCTTAGGCGGTGGCTCATCTAATGCCGCGACGACTTTGATGACGTTGAATGAGATTTGGCAGCTTAATTTTACTCAAAATGAACTAATAAAAATCGGTACTAAAGTGGGCGCGGACGTGCCAATCTTTATCTTTGGGCAAGATGCGATTGCGATGGGTATTGGTGAGGAGCTGACAGCCATTGATTTACCAGATCAGCAATATTTGGTACTGACACCAAATGCTCACGTCAATACTGCTAAGCTTTTCGCACATCCGCAACTACAACGAGATATCGCTCCGTTATCGATTGAAACCATTAAAAATCAGTCCAATGATTATGTACAACATTTGGGTTCACCTTATCAAAATGTCTTTACGCCAGTAGTAACCAGTCTTGCTCCTGCCGTCGATAAAGCATTACGATATTTACAAGGGTTAGAGAAGCAAGCACTCGGCATAGCACGAATGACCGGCTCTGGTAGCGCAGTATTTTTACCATTGGATGTGAGTGTGGTTAATGATAAGGCACTTTTAGCAAAATGGATTACAGATGCGCCTTGTGCAGGATATGTGGTGAAGAATTTGTAGGGTCATATTTAAGAGGTACGTACCCTTTCTGTGCGCTGAGCGCACCCTACTCAAACTCTAAAGTCAGTTGGTATTACTATGAACCATTCACATCTCAATAAGAGTGTAATAGCAGCCACGTTTTTTGTTTGCCTGTCATCAAGTTTGACTGGGTGTACATCACTATCCAAATCTCATGATGAATCTAATTCTAATCGCTTGTCTGATAATATAGTTTTGCCACAGAAACTAGAGATAATAGCGAAAGTTGACTCTCAAAAGATGGCCATTTCTCAGCAAGACTCTAAAGTCAGCTCACCTGCTGAACTATTCACTTATGCAACTACTCTTTCAATGCGCGAGATCAATTTTGTTTTAAAAGGCAAATATGTTATTAAAAATAACTGCTTATACTTTGTCAAAAATAACAATGAGTATCTTAGTCCTATTTTTTATCCAGATAGAGTCGTTCTTTTTGAGAATGAACAAGTCATTTCTCTAAATGGAACAAAAGTTAAACTCGGTGAGGAAGTTGTTACGAGTGGTAGAATTCAAGAACGTATAGGTAATTACTACTTACGAAAAGGTGATATTGTTGTTGAAGACCCAGAGAATAAAGCTTGTTTGACAGAACCCGCGGTATTTATGAGTGGTAGAGTGGTGAATCCTCTAGTCTAAATCAACCTCGTATAGCATCAATTTGCGATTCAAAAACTTAATAAAAAATATCTATTCACTATAATAGTAGTTATTCAATTCACGCTAATTCAATTAGTTTCGAATAAAAGCCATTAAAAGCCGTAAATGACTTGCAAAAGCTGAATATTTATTTATAATAGGTCGCCTCAATAGGGGTATAGCCAAGTTGGTAAGGCATCAGGTTTTGATCCTGACATCCGTTGGTTCGAGTCCAGCTACCCCTGCCATTTTTAAGCTCAAAGCGTTTGATGTGTGCTTATTATAAGCAGTTTATAGATAGCCGCTTATCGTATTGACATTGACAATGTTATCCCAGTTTCGGTATAGTTCGCAATGAGCACCGTTAGGGAAAAGTTATGTTTTAGACGGTTTATTCGTTTATCAGATAACGAACAGGTCGTGACGCTATTCTAAGAATGACTGTTAGTAAAGTTACGATTAGATATCGACATACACAGCCTAGACATTACAGGGGTATAGCCAAGTTGGTAAGGCATCAGGTTTTGATCCTGACATCCGTTGGTTCGAGTCCAGCTACCCCTGCCATTTTTTACTGTAATAGTAGTCATCAATAGTTTTCCATACTCTTTTCTGAATTTGAGCAGTTTGACACTGCTTAGCGGTCGCTGCTTGAGTCAATCAATAGGACTTCTGTCATGCCTTATTTGGCGATTTTTACGGGTAATGCCCACCCTGAATTAGCAAAAACCGTAGCCGATCATCTTCATATACCTCTTGGTAAAGCTGACATCACGCGTTTTTCTGATGGCGAAATTGCCGTGGAAATCAAAGAACACGTACGCGGTAAAGACGTGTTTATCATGCAGCCTACTTGTGCACCGACCAACGACAATTTGATGGAAATCATGATGATGGCTGACGCTTTGCGTCGCTCTAGTGCTGGTCGTATCACAGCTGTCATGCCTTATTTTGGCTATGCGCGTCAAGACCGTCGTCCACGCTCAGCTCGTGTACCTATCTCGGCTAAAGTCGTCGCTGATATGCTAAACATCGTCAGTATCGATCGCGTGATGACCGTTGATTTGCATTCAGATCAGATTCAAGGCTTCTTTGATATCCCAGTAGATAACATCTACGGCACCCCTGTATTACTCAACGACCTACAAAAACAAGATTATGACAACATCATGGTCGTCTCTCCTGACGTCGGCGGCGTCGTACGTGCACGCGCCATGGCTAAGCAGTTAGGCGATACCGACATGGCGATTATTGATAAACGTCGTGCCCGTGCCAATGAATCACAAGTCATGCATATCATCGGTGATGTCCGTGACCGTGATTGCGTGATTGTTGATGATATGGTCGATACCGCAGGGACGCTATGTAAAGCTGCTGAAGCACTCAAAGCAAACGGCGCACGCCGCGTAGTGGCTTATATCACTCACCCTGTGCTATCAGGTAATGCGCTGCAAAACATTAGTGAGTCGGCATTGGATGAGATTGTCGTCACTGACACCATTCCATTATCTGACGCAGCTAAGGCTTGTAGCAAAATTCGTCAAGTCAGCATTGCGCCGATGTTGGCTGAAAGCTTACGCCGTATCAATAACGAAGAATCTATCAGCGCGATGTTTGATGCTTAAGCGTTATGGTCGATTAAAGATAAAGCGCCAAGTGTAGATACTTGGCGCTTTTTTTGTTCAATAGTTTTACTTAATGGTTTTACGCTATCATTTATATAAGCGTTTTGCTTGGCTTTTTTGCACGGTCGTTTTGTATGACCATTTTACGTAGGTCTTTATTATTGTTAAAGAATCACGTATAATGCGCGCCTGTATTCATCATTAGCTAACCTCTATTATTTTAGGTGTTATTATACTTAGCGACATGATTTATACTTTCTAAAGTATTGATTATCCAGTGGTAGACTGGTCGCAAGTCTATTATTGCTGGTAGATACTTCACATACTCTCTATAGGATTATATCCATGGCTATTGATCATTTTGCAATCAACGCGGTTGACCGCTCTGCTGAACAACAAGGTAAAGGTGCGAGCCGCCGCCTACGTAAGCAGAACCTAGTTCCTGCTATCATTTATGGTGGCGGTGAAGAGCCAACGGCTATCTCAATCAAAATCAACGAGCTAGTAAAGTCACTTGAATATGAAGCCTTCTTTTCACAAATTTTGACCATCACGACCGATAAAGGCGATGAGCATCAAGTTGTTATCAAAGATCTACAACGCCATCCTGCTAAAGGTTTCCCAATGCATGCTGACTTCCAGCGCATTGTGAAAGGTCAGAAAATCAACATGAACATTCCTGTACATTTCACTGGTCGTGAAGAAGCGCCTGGTACGAAAGCTAGTGGTATTCTATCAACGCTAGTAACTGAGATCGAAATCGTTTGCCTACCATCACAGCTACCTGAATATCTAGAAATAGATGTATCTGGTATGGAAATTGGTGATCTTTTCCGTCTATCAGACATCAAACTACCTGAAGGCGTTATCATCTTTGATCTTGATATGGAAGATGCACACGACCGTACGATCGTTAACATGCAGGCTCCAACGGTTGAAGAAGTTGACGAAGACACTGAAGTTGATGCAGCTGAAGTACCTGCTACTGCACAAACTGATAGTGCAGCTGAAGATAAAGACGGCAAATAATAAACAACCTCTATATAGCGACCTATCGTCTACTATGTAATACAAGGTTTGTTTAGTCAAAAAAATAGCAGGTGATGCATATCTCCTGCTGTTTTTGTAAGTAAGGTTTGAGAAATCCGATGCATGCTATTCAATAAATAGCACCATCATCACAAACCTTACCACTCATTTATTATAGTCAAGCAGGGTATTTTTATGGCCATAAAGCTTATTGTCGGTCTTGGTAATCCGGGTCAGGAGTATATGTTTACGCGCCATAATGCAGGATTTTGGTTCGTTCACCATTTGGCTCAGCAGTTTAATATTACCCTCGCCCCCGACAAAAAATTCCACGGTGTGACAGGACGCGGGCAAATTCATGGCTCTGATGTGCGCCTGTTGATGCCGCTGACCTTTATGAATAAATCGGGTCAGTCGGTTGTGCCCATGGTTAATTTTTATGGCATTGATAATGACGAGTTATTAATCGCCCATGATGAGCTTGATATTCCAGCTGGTAGCATCAAACTGAAAACCGACGGTGGTCATGGCGGTCATAATGGTCTGCGTGACATCACCCCGCATATCGGCAATGATTTTCATCGTCTGCGTGTGGGTATTGGTCATCCGGGTCACAAATCTAAAGTCAGTGGACATGTCCTCTCGAAAGCCTCACCAGATGAGCAAATTGCCATTGATAGCGCATTGACGGCCGCTTTTGAAGCCCTCCCGCTATTACTAGAAGGTGATGTCGAAAAGGCACGTTCGCAAATTAATGGCTTTAAGTTGCTTGATTAAAACGCCTGAATAAAATAGCTATTTAAGAAAAGCAGCCTTTTATTTTAACAAGTCAATCCCCATTAACACTTTGATTTGACTCATTTATATCAGTTACACTAAGGAAGCAACCTATGCTACTTAATATGCTCAAGTGCAAATTACATCGCGCCCGTGTTACTCATGCTGAGCTGCACTACGAAGGTTCATGCGGTATTGACGGTGATTTATTAGACCTTGCCGGTCTACGTGAAAACGAATCTATCGACATCTATAATGTCACCAATGGCAAGCGCTTTCGCACCTACGCTATCCGCGCTGAAGCTGGCTCAGGTATTATCTCCTTAAACGGTGCAGCGGCTCACATGGCTGATTTAGGCGATATCGTCATCATCTGTGCTTACGCGCATTTTGATGAAGTTGAAGCTTCAACGTATCAGCCAAAACTGGTCTATTGCAACGAGGACAACACCGTTAAAGACACGGCGAATATCATCCCTGTACAAGTGGCGTAATAGCCTTATTCGTACCGGCATTCAATTTGCTTACTTTTATAAATAGTATTTTTATATTTGTCAGCAGCTGACTTATTTGTATATACCGTTAACGTCGAGCTTATTAAATCTGTAATTTTAATAGAAAAGCTGAATCTAAATAGGTTCAGCTTTTTTTATATCCATAGATGCGTTTAAATCCATAAGGAAAATTATCGATGTGGCTGGCAGTCATCGCAGTATTGATTGGTCTGACTATTTTGGTTTGGAGTGCCGATGTCTTTATTGAGGGCGCGACCACACTAGCAAACCATCTACGCGTTCCCAGTTTTCTTGTCGGTGTCGTCATTTTAGGCTTGGGAACGTCAGCACCCGAGATGGTAGTATCTGTATTAGCAGCGCTACAAGGCAGCCCTGAGCTGGCATTAGGGAACGCCTATGGCTCTAATATCATGAACATTGCCTTAGTATTGGGAATCACAGCACTTATCAGCCCCATTATCATTCACAGTAGCATCGTCAAACGCGACTTGCCGCTGTTACTTGTCATTACCATACTGGCAGCATGGCAGCTGCGCGATGGGCAACTCAGTCAGACAGACGGTGTCCTGCTATTGCTAGGATTGTTAGCGGTATTAACTTTTCAGATAATTGTCGGTTTGCGTGAGGGGAAGAGTACAACAGAAAATAGAGACAAGATAGATAATAGCAAAGCTGAAACCGCTGGTTTATCTCGCGGTTTGGCAAGCTTAGTAATTGGCATGTCGATATTGGTATTAGGCTCACGCGCTATCGTCTGGGGCGCGGTCGAACTTGCAACCTATTGGGGGCTGAGCGAACTGATTATTGGTTTAACGATTGTTGCAGTTGGTACGTCATTGCCTGAATTGGTTGCCAGCTTATCAGCGGCCCGTAAGGGTGAGCATGATATGGCATTGGGCAATATTATTGGCTCTAATACCTTTAATACCTTGGGAGTAGTAGGACTTGCAGCGCTCATCGCCCCTATTCAAGCTGACCCAATTATTTTGTCACGCGATGTTTTGGCGATGGGGCTGCTTACCACGTTATTGGTTGTGCTTTCTGTATTGGCTTTTATCAGCAAACGCCAACTTGGGCGTATTTCGGGTTCTATATTGCTACTATTTTTCATCGGTTATACGATATTACTGGCAAAAACTTTTAATCTATAGATTAGAATGGCGGCTATTTGCCTTGCTTGCGGTTTCTAATCACTCGCCATAGCCCATCATTTTCTGTTTTTGGCATTTTTAAAGTAATGCTATTAGATAACATGTCTTGCACCGCGAGGCCGCGAGAGTTAAACAGGCAAAACGCATAGTTAAAGACAAAGCCCAAAAATGCACTGGTTAATAAGATAGCGCGCGAGCCACCAATAACACTACCAATGATGCCAAATATAATCGGCATCATACTGGCTGCCAAAATCCGCTTAAATGATTGCCCCCAGCTCAGCAACTGACCATTACTATTGACCGTCTTTAAGCGCCACGTCTGCATACCCAATGTCTGACCACCACGACGCCAAAACAAACCATAAAAACCGACCAGCGTCAGTATAAAAGACGGCGTCATAATAAAGTTTTGATACCAAGTTGGCAGCGACTGGGCTTGTGATGATTCTGTACCTGCATTCATGGTCAATAGCGTACCAATAACGGTCAGCACGGTACCAACCAAGAACAATAATGCTAAAATTAACATGCCATCATAAAGAATAGCGGCCATACGGGTACCTGGTTTGGCAATCGCGAGTTCCTCAATCTCAGAGGTATGATGTGCTTTATTTTTAGCAGCAAATTTGGAGGGACGTTTAGGGAGACTCTTTGACATGGTACAAGCTCATAGCCAGCAGTGAATAATGGCTCTATTGTACCGTAATTGTGCTCATTATCGTATACTATCCAGCGCTGATGTTTACACCATAAAATCATAAACAGCAGACATAAAAAAACCGCCAAATTGTCATAAGACAGGCGATTGATTTAGTAAAAAAGTGATGATGTAAAATGGTGCGCTTGGAGAGATTCGAACTCCCGACCCCTTAGTTCGTAGCCAAGTGCTCTATCCAACTGAGCTACAAGCGCGTACTTTACACATCATTCACTACGCAGTAAATAACTTTGTAGTAAATTAGGTTGGTAATTATATAGATTATATTGCCTGTGTCAAGACATTTTAATCATTAAAATATAATATATTTATTTTAACGATTAAAGTAGTTCAACAACGTTAAATTGCATTACAACTCTACTAACAAACCGAATAAATGGCGGTGAAGGAGGGATTCGAACCCTCGATACGCTTACACGTATGGTTCCTTAGCAGGGAACTGGTTTCAGCCACTCACCCACTTCACCGAACGATATAAAACGCTTATCAAAATATTTTTTAATAAAAAACACTTCTTTAAACACAGTATCAATGCTAATGATACGTCTTATGCCGTGGGCGGTATTATAGCAAAGCCCAAACGAATTGCAAGCATTCTCTGAGCTTTTAATCATGCTTTTCGCATAATTAACAATTTATTGGTCTTTATGGCTTTTTTGGTAGCGGATGGCTATAGTATTTGCTACTTATTATAAAAGATATCAAAGGATGTGTTATGCGACCAGTCGTGTTGTGTTTTTCGGGGTTAGATCCATCCGGTGGTGCTGGATTACAAGCGGATATTGAAGCCATTGGGCAAGCAGGTGCTCATACTACCATCGCCTGCACAGCGATTACCGTACAAAGCTCGCAGCAGGTCATTGGCTTTGAGGCGTGTGCAGCAAGCTTAGTAAGAGATCAAGCCATGGCAGTGCTTAATGACTTGCCTGTTGCTGTTATCAAATCAGGCATGCTTGGTACGACTGATAATATCGCCATGCTAACTCACTTATTTGCCGAGCAGGTTATCACTGCTGGCACACCTTTTGTTTTAGACCCGGTATTGGTTGCCAATAGCGGTGGCAGCTTAGGCGATGAGCAAACTTTGGTCACTGCATTTAGAAAGCTGTTGCCGTATGCCACTTTAATCACGCCAAACACCCATGAGCTACGCGCCTTAAGCGCGGAGCAAGACTTGCATACAGGTGCGCAAAAACTATGCGCCCAAGGTACTCATGCCGTATTGGTTAAAACCTCACATGATTTTGATAGTGGTGATATTGAGCAGTATTTATATATCAAAGGCGAGATGGTGCATAAAAGCACCTTGCCACGCTTAGATGGCGAGTTTCATGGCTCTGGCTGCTCATTGGCAAGCTTTATTGCTGGACGCTTGGCAATGGGTGACGCGCTTATCGATGCAGTCAAGGCAGCCGATAGTTGGATTACCCAAACCTTGCGTGCTGCTGATGTTCCGCACCCTAATGATGCTAAAGCGCAATTGATACCCAATCGCTTTGTCCGCTTTTAGCACTTATTATTTATTATTTATTATTTATTTTTATATAAACGACAAACATAAAAAAGGCGCTCTAACTTAAGCTAGAGCGCCTTTTTATTACCAATTTTTTATTCAAACTTTCTTAAAATTATTAACTCAACTAGCTTAGCCCAACATCGGCATAAAGCTTGATGCCAAACCACCGATAAAAATCTCAAGTAGATAGAAGGCAAAAAAGGCAATCATCGGCGATAAATCAATCATTCCTAAGTTTGGCGTAATACGGCGAAACGGCGCTAAAATTGGCTCGGCCAAATTGATAATGATACCAATAATAGGATGCTCAGATCTGGTAAACACCACAATCCAACTAACAATGATAGAACCAATCACCAAGTAGCGGCACATGCGTAAAAAGTCTAAAACCAAGCTAATAGTACCGGTAAAAAACAGCGGTACAGGACCAATACCTTTATGCGTTAATGCTGCTTTTCCTGCAATATCAATCAGGCGAATCAAAAACATCAGCACAATAGCGGCAATACTAATACGACCTTGTCCGACGGTTGGAAAAATACGTCCAAAGACATCGACAATATGGGTCGCTTTATAAGCAGGCGCAATCATAGGATTGCTGGCGTCCATCCCTGCAAACTGTAGCATAAAACGAATAAACACCAACATCATGGCGAAGGTGGTGACCAAATCAAAAATTTGCAATAACATGTTGTTCATGAAGTGCTACTCAATGTGACATTATTAACGGATTTTAGGATGACGAATGTCATTATCAGGCATTTATTCTTACCAATCAAAGACAGGTTTTTTATAAAATCCTGCCTCTGATATAGAGGTGCTTACTTACTCATCTCTTCACTTAATGCTTGGCTGCGATCGTAGCAAGCTTGCATGGCCTCACTAATTTGACGACCAATATCATTGGCTTGCATCGACTCAATCGCGGCTTGAGTAGTACCATTTGGCGAGGTAACCTTGCGACGTAGCTCAGCGGGCGCATCATCACTTTCCATCGCCATTTTTGCTGCACCTAGCATGGTTTGCATGGCGAGCGCTGACGCTTGCTCTTTATCCAACCCTAAAGCCACTGCCCCATCAACCATCGATTCGATAAAGTAAAACATGTAAGCAGGGGCTGAACCTGAAACTGCCGTTACTGCGTGCATGTGCTCTTCGTTATCGACCCACATCACCAGCCCTGACGCTTCCATGACGGCCGTTGCTAATTGCTTTTGCTCAGCAGAGATAGCATCAGTACCATAAAGACCAGTGGCACCCATCTGAATCATCGCCGGCGTATTTGGCATCGCGCGTACGATATTGCCATAGCCACCCAACATGTCAGATAAAATCTGGGTCGATAACCCTGCCGCTACCGAAATCACCAACTGCTTGTCCAAAACATCAGCAAAATCACTGACCACCGCTTTCATCACTTGCGGCTTTACTGCAAGCACCACAATGTCAGCATCGATAACAGCAGCTTTTGCATCCGTTGTTGGATCAACGGTATTTAACCCTTTAGCAGCGAGTTGCTCACGCGCCTCGCTACTAGGATCGGCGACCGTAATCAGACTGGGCTTGACACCGCAGCTTACAAGCCCGCTAATCAAAGCCTGCGCCATATTGCCGCCACCGATAAAGCTGATTTTCTTATTATCCAATACTGACATAGATGTCTCCTGCTGACCAAATTCAAAGGTACTCAAACTAACATAACGATAGGTAAAATGACACTCAGTTTACCATACTGCTACTAGCACCGTTTAATAAATTCATGACTGGAACAACGGTCTGAAGCTCACTATAAGTATTTCGGTACGGTCATTAAACCAGCATAAATATATTATATTTTTAAAGAGTTTGATTAAAAATTATATTGCTTTTGATACTTTCAAAAAGCGGTTTGTTATCGCTATAAACACTCGAATGATCAGCGCTTAACACCCAATTCTCAAAGGGCGAAAGTAACAATAAAGGCAACTCTATAGGTATTTCATCTTTTGTATTTATAAATATAAGAGTCACGACTATCAAACTCTCGCGTAACCATAGTGGAATACCCAAGGTTTGATATAGCTTTTTACCAGATTGCGGGCGCGACGCCAGTGCCGTTTGCAAGCGCTGCTTACGATTTAATGGTGTTATTTTTAGTACTGTCTTGAGCGCAATATCACTTTTATCATTGTCTAATAGTTGCGCCAACGCATTTGGCATAATCTGCAACTGCCAAGTAAGGTTTTGGCTGCTACGTACCGTAATGGATACAGGCTTACTATCACGCAAATTAGTGCCAGTTAAATTAGTCTCAAACAAGACAGTATTAGACAACGTCTGCATTTGTTCGACAAGCGGGATTTTAAGCCATATTAGCCATTCATTACTAAGCCGATAAAGCTGTTCACGGTAGCGGCGAATAGTATAGGACTGTTTGCGACCTTGCCAAAAAAGCGCCGTTTGATGATCATGGTCATAACGTTGGCTTAAGCTTAAGACATCATCAACAAGCTGCTTAGCAGGCGGTAATGGCTCATCTTGACCTAACCAATAGTGCAATAATTGTCGCTGACGATAAAGTGGCAACTCTTTTAGCTTATCAATATTTAGTACTCTTTGAGCAGATGACAGCTGTAATGATGCTACCTCTGTCTGCTGTAAATCTTCTGCTGCTTGTGCATTAACCGTTAATTGCGCATCGCTTAATAACTGCGCACTACGAGCAATATTATCAATAACGTTGGGATTATATTTAGCCAATACCGGCATGATGTCACAGCGCAGTCCACTACGGACATTATCACCACCGTCATTGGTTGGGTCATCGATATACGGTAGTTTTAAACGCTGAGCATAATTTGTAATATGGCTCCTACGTATAGTGAGCCAAGGTCGCCATAATACGATGCGATGCGCACCCTGTGGCTGTACACGCCACGGCTGCATACCAGATAGACCATTAACGCCAGCGCCTTGGATCAGGCGCATCAACACCGTTTCCGCTTGGTCGTCGGCATGATGGGCTAACAATAAAACATCGTCTAGATTGAGTTGCGCGCGCATAACGTCGTAGCGAGCTTGTCTTGCTGCTTGCTCATCATGACCGTTTACTTGCGCATGTAAAATATGGCATGGTATCTTTTGAGCCTCTGCCCAATTAGCCACATGCTGCGCCCAAATACCACTATCCACCTGCAAGCCATGATTAACATGCAGTAGTTGCGGTAAAAACGGCAACTTACCTTGCCAATATAACTGCACACACAGCGCTGCAAGTGCTAATGAATCACGCCCACCACTACAGGCCAGCCAAATTCGGCGACCGTGTAGATTTTCGCCATACTCAGCTAGACTGTTTAATAACGCTTTTGCCAAATTATCATCAATCGACAGTTCAGCTATTGGCTCAATAGGATATGGAAGAATTGCGCTGCTGCTCATCATTAGCCTTATTTATTTGATTACTATCGTTAAAGCACTTCAAACGATACAGTGCTGCTGCTATAAATTAACGAATACATAGGTTAATAAACACAAAAAAACGCGCCATCAAATGACACGTTTTTATTTTAACATTAAGCGCAAACCTCTAGTGCTAAAAGCTACTCACTAGCTATTTAGAATGACAGAGCACTAGCAAGGCAACATCACTTCTGAGTTAAAAGATTTGAACTTCTCATAACGCAGCTCACAACGATCGTGCGCATCTAAATTCTCAAGCTCATTCAATTGCTCAACGAGTAATGCTTTTAGCGCATTCATCACGGGCTGTGGCTGCACGTGTGCGCCCTCGCCTTCGTCGATAACCGCATCAATCAAACCCATTTCATATAGATTGATGGCATTTAATTTTAAGGCTTCACTGGCATCTTGCGCTTTTTCAGCCGTCTTCCATAGGATAGAGGCACAGCCTTCAGGAGAGATGACCGAATAAATGCTGTTTTGTAGCATATTTACTTTATCACCAACGCCAATCGCCAACGCCCCACCTGAGCCGCCTTCGCCAATGATGGTGACGATGATAGGGACTTTTAGGCTTGAAAATACAGCGATGCTCTCGGCGATAGCCTGCGCTTGTCCACGCTCTTCGGCACCGATACCAGGATAGGCGCCTTGAGTATCGACAAAGGTCATGACTGGAATATTAAAACGCTCAGCCATTTTGACCAAACGAATAATTTTGCGATAGCCTTCAGGATTGGCCATACCAAAGTTATGGGCGATACGCTCGCGCGTACTGCGACCACGGTGTTGGCCAACGACCATCACTGGCATACCGTTTAGGCGCGCAAGTCCACCAAGGATTGCCTTATCATCAGCAAAAGCACGGTCGCCATGCAACTCATCAAATTCGGTAAACAGCTGATTCACATAGTCCATAAACAATGGACGTTTGGCATGCCGTGCAAGCTGAACGCTATCCCAGACGGTACTCATAGACGCTTCCCTTTCATAATTATGTTTAATAGAGTTATGTTTAATAATGGCATCGTTATCGCTTTTAGGATAATGAAAGTACAGTTGTAAACTCAATAAAAACTATAATAGCACATCTTATATGCCATAACATTACCGACAACGCAGCTTTTGTTACGTTAGTTTTATCCAAATAACGATTAAATCGCTCACGAGTTTCAGCCTATATTGGTTTCACCCTATAAATCTTTAAACCTCAATGACGCTCAGCTTAATGCCCCATTTAGCAAATTGTTCAATTTCAGTATACAAATCTGATAATAAAAAAGCATAGTGCTCACTGCTATCGGCAACGGTGATTTCCCAGCGGTGCTCATCGACTACTTTTAGCGTTAATGTTGGTAATTCATACTCACTGCGACTGTGGTGCGCCAGTACCGCTAAACGTAGTAGCAGACAGAGATAAACCAGCTGATCGCCGCCAATCATACAAGTCTGCTCCAACATATCAGCTTTAAGCTTACGCCGATGATTGAGCATCAACTGCGCCATACGTTTTTGATCGACTTGCGAAAACCCTGGAATGTCAGAATATTCCATCAAATAGGCGCTGTGTTTATGATAGCTACTATGAGCAATCGCCAGCCCTATTTCGTGTAAAAAAGCGGCCCGCCTGAGTAGATCACCATCTTCGGTGCTGAGCCCAAGTTTTTCTTGAACTTGTTCAAAGAGAATACGACTGGTTTTGGCCACTTGCTTAGCCTGCTTTTTATCACCTGAGTAGCGCTTAATCAGCGCCAGCACGCTACGGTCACGCACATCTTCGCTAGCAAAGCGTCCGAGCATGTCATACATGACCCCTTCGCGTAACGCGCCATCCGAGTAAGTAATGGTCTCAACGCCCAGCACCTTCATGACTGCCCGTAACACCGCAACGCCTGCTGGGAATACCGCTTTACGGTGCTCCTTGACCCCTTCTAAATCGATATCATCGACGTTGCCAATTTTCAGCAGTAATTTTTCTAACTTTTTGACCCCTTTATAAGTGATGCGTTCTTGCTCATCGGCCCAGCCTTTAGAGACAAGGACATTACGCACCGCTTTAATCGTACCACTTGAGCCAATGACACTACTCCAGCCCACTTTTTGGTAGCGACCATTAATCGCAAGCACTTCTTTACGCGCACCTGAGATTGCATTATGAAAGGCTTCTTTGGTAATCATTCCGTCAGAAAAATACTTCTGGGTAAAAGCGACACAACCCATCTGTAAGCTCTCGGTCAATAGCGGGTCAAACTCTTGACCAATGATAAATTCTGTCGAACCGCCACCGATATCAATGACCAAACGCTTGTCACTACTGGCATTGGTGTGCGAGACGCCCAAATAAATCAAACGCGCCTCTTCTCGTCCCGCAATAATTTCAATGGGCTTGGGTAAAATCTTATTCGCACGATCAATAAAATCATTAGCATTTTTGGCTTGGCGTAAAGCGTTGGTCGCGACAATACGAATACGCTCAGGAGGCACCGAGTCTAAACGAGCTACGAAGCGGCTCAAACATTCAAGACCACGCTTTTCAGCCGCAGCACCTAAAATATTATGCTCATCCAAGCCTGCCGCTAACTGCACCTTTTCAGACATAGAAACCACTTTTCGCACCTCACCATGGTCGAGACGAGCAATGGCTAGGTGAAAACTGTTGGAGCCAATATCAATGGCTGCCATCATTTCATCTTCGGCGAGTGGTGGGTTTTTTAGGTAGTCTTTGGGCATAAGAGAAGTCGTTACCATGTTAGATAAAAAAATAGAGTATTTAAAAGATATCGTGCTTTTAAAATAGAGCATCTACTAGATAAAAAAGTAATAACACTCAGGAATTAAAAACATCAAACCGATATAAATTCGCAATGAAAGAGAGACATTAATATCAATAGCTCTATATCGCTCTGTATCACTCTTAAATAGAATCAATTATATCGCAATTTTTGCCATTAAAGCATTTATGCCAAACGCTGGCAAGTAAGCGGCTACCATAGCTAAACACTGATTAGGATTTGATTAAACAGTTGTTAAATAAGAAAGCCTCAGTCCACTTCTAGTACTTGTTTTACCAGTAGCAGTTTGCTACATTAAAAGTTCCTTATATTGTAATAAAGAACAAGTACTTACCCGTAACAACAATGGTGTATGCCATAAAAAACCATCCCTATTTTGCCTTATAGATCCATCACGGACTGATGAGAGATAACCAGCAAGGAAGCCAAAACCATGAACCAGACCATGAATCAGACGATCACCCAAAAATCGCCAGCCAAGACTACAATCGCTGAGAAAGTTAGTAATAGCACGCTTGTAAAAGTAAACAACCCAGCCAAACAGAAATTTTATGATTTTTATTTGGATGAACATCAAAATATGGCGTGCCGTCGGCTACATTTTGCGGGCAGTAGCTTTGGTTTAATAGGACTCGCAAAATCTATTAAGAATCGCTCAGCAAAACCATTGCTTAAAGGTATTGCTGCAGGATACGCGTGTGCTTGGGTTGGACATTTTTTCTTTGAAAGAAACAAACCGGCTTCTTTTAAGTTTCCATTAAAAAGTTTTGCCAGCGATTTTCGGATGTATGGAGATGTGCTGCGCGGTCATTTGAGTTTAAAAGACAGGAAATTCGATAAGGTACGATAAAATAAGACCTATATTTATTTTTAATAAAAAAACCAGCATGATTTCTCATACTGGTTTTTTTAAGCGTCTGAGTCTTAAATAAACTCGTTACGCCTTTGCCATCTCTGCAAATATTTCATCAGCCGCTTTAATAGAGGCATCCAAATCTTCATTGCTATGCTTGATAGACATAAAGCCTGCTTCATAAGCAGACGGTGCCAGATAAATACCGCGATCGAGCATGCCATGGAAGAAGGTATTAAAGCTATCCATGTCACATTCGGTCACTTCATCAAAATTCTTTGGCGCGGCAGTTTCATTATCTTTGACAAAGAACATGCCAAACATACCACCCAATTTATTGGTGCGTAAGTTAATACCATGTTTATCAGCAGCAGCTTGAATACCATCGATTAGATGGTCAACTTTCGCTGAAAGCTCATCATAAAAGCCATCGACGGTTAAATCTTCAAACATCGCAATACCAGCGCGCATCGCTAGTGGATTACCTGATAACGTACCTGCTTGATAGACGCCACCTAGTGGCGCGATACAAGACATAACGTCTTTTTTACCACCAAAGGCACCAACCGGCAAGCCAGCACCGATGATTTTACCAAAGCAAGTCAAATCAGGGTCAATACCAAAATGCGCTTGTGCACCGCCAAGTCCAACACGAAAACCTGTCATCACTTCATCAAAAACCAATACTGCTCCATTCGCCGTACACTCTGCGCGCAACGTATCATGGAATGCTTGGGTAGGAATAACCATGTTCATGTTGCCAGCGATTGGCTCAACGATAACACAAGCAATCTCTTCGCCCCATTTCTCAAAGCAATCTTTTATCGCTTGTGGATCATTATAACGGAGAGTAATAGTGTGCTTAGCAAAATCTGCTGGAACACCTTTAGAAGTTGGCTCACCGATATCGAGCATGCCTGAGCCAGCTTTAACCAACAAGCTATCAGAGTGCCCATGATAGCAGCCTTCAAATTTGACGATTTTATCACGTCCGGTATAGCCGCGTGCCAAACGGATGGCGCTCATGGTCGCTTCCGTGCCCGAGCTGGTCATGCGAATCATCTCAACACTTGGAACAATTTCACAAATTTTATCAGCAACGGTGGTTTCAAATGGCGTTGGCGTCCCAAAGCTGAGCCCATCGTCAGCGGCTTTTTTGACCGCATTAATAACTTTTGGATGGGCATGACCCAAAATCATTGGACCCCATGAGCCAACATAATCAATATAAGCATTGTCTTCGGTATCATAAATCTTGCTGCCGTTAGCACGGTGCATAAAAATCGGTGTGCCACCAACGCCAGCGAAGGCACGGACTGGTGAGTTCACGCCACCAGGAATGTGTTTGCGAGCTTGGGCAAAAAGTTGTTCGTTTTTAGTGCTCATAATTATTCTCTATTTATTATTTCTTTAATATTGGTTCTTTAGTATTTTATATCGCTGATTGAATATTGTTGATCAAACAATTAGATGCAACCACATTTAAGCTGAACAATTTAAGCTTTTTTAACCACAGATGATTTAAGTTTCATCGGACCAAAACCATCAAGTTTACAGTCGATATCATGACCATCAGAGGCATCAGGAAGTAGGCGAATATTTTTTGCCTTTGTACCAACTTTTATAATAGTTGAAGAGCCTTTAACTTTTAAGTCTTTAATGACAGTAACGGTATCGCCATCTTGCAACTCATTACCGACTGCATCACGAATGACCTCATCTTGGTCTTCAGCTTGCGCAGCATCGGTCTCTGACGCTGTCCATTCATGAGCGCACATCGGGCATACCAGTAACGCGCCATCTTCATACGTATATTCAGCATCACATTTCGGACAATTTGGTAAGCTCATAATTCCCTCGGCAGCCATCATAAATTAGGTTTATTGTAGAGCCTATATTGTACCGTAACTCGCCACCTTTAACCAATTCGTGCGCTTGAAAACCAATCGCTCTACCCAATTTAATGAGAATAGTCAGCTGAACGATGACGTTTTTTATGACGGCGTTTTTTGTGGTACTCTTCTTAACCTCATTTAATTTTATAGTTGCTTATTTGGCATAAAAATCTGACGTATTATTTTTTGACGCTTATTCTTAACATTTACTTTTAACCTTTAGTAATTTATAAAAAACCTCTTATTAGAAGGATAATAACAATGACACAAACTATCAATGCAGCAGCATTACCACAATTTTCTCAATTGACCGTCCAAGGCGAGGATGCCGAAAAATTCTTACAAGGACAGTTAACTTGTGATGTCACCAAGCTCGGACTTAGCTATCAGGCAGCGGCCATCGGTAACTTAAAAGGTCGGATTGAATTTGGACTTTGGATTAAAAAACAGGCTGAGAAGCATTACGACGTGGTTATCAGTGCTGATTGCGCTGAGGCCTTACAAGGGCACTTTAAAAAATTCGGCGCTTTTTCAAAGTTTGATACCAGTGCACCAACACCGATTTATCCTTGTGTGCTCGATAATGTACCGACCTTTAGCCATCAAGATGACCACAATACGCCAGAAAACACCCAAGCTTGGATGCAATCTAGTATCGCAGTCGGTAACTATTGGATAGTCGCAGCCACCCAAGGCGAGTTTCAACCACAAGAGCTGCGCCTACATCAGCGCGGTGGTATGGACTACGATAAAGGCTGTTATTTGGGTCAAGAAGTTATCGCCCGTATTTACTTTAAGTCGGCTCCTAAAGCATTTTTGCACTATGTGAAAGGAACAAGTGTTAAAGGTTCAGGTGATGTACCTGCTGCCGGTGAAAAGTTAGATAAAATCCAAGTGGTCAATGCTATCGCCAATCCAGAAGGCTTTGAAGCATTAGTCGTCGCCCGTCCAGAACACCTTGCTGATAGTGATTTAACCATACTAGAGTTACCACCAGCGCTACAGGCTGATGTCGCCCGTCCCAAATAGAAAGCGCTTAATGATATAAACCTAGCAGGGATTTTTATGACCCATATTGCGGTACTCGGAGCAGGCGTAGTGGGCGTGACCACCGCATGGTATCTTCGCCAAGCAGGCTATGATGTAACCGTAATTGAACGTGAATCTGCTGCTGGCATGCAAACCTCCTTTGCCAACGGTGGTCAAATTTCAGTCTCGCATGCCACGCCTTGGGCAAACCCTACGACCCCGATGAAGGCACTCAAATGGCTGTTTAAAGAAGATGCGCCGCTGCTTTATCGCTTGCGTGCTGATAAGGCGCAACTTAAATGGGCGATGCAATTCTTGCAAGAGTGCCGCGCCGATCGTGCAGATGCTAATTTGGTACAGATGGTGCGCTTAGGTCTGTATTCACGAGATGCTTTGCAGCAGCTGCGTGCTGATATCGGTATTAATTATGAGCAGCAAACGCGTGGTATTATGCACTTTTATACCAATCAAGCTGAGTTTAATGCCGCCATTGTGCCAACTGAGCGTATGCAAGAGCTTGGCTGCGAGCGTTATGTGATTGATATCAATAATGCCGTCAGTCTTGAGCCAGCACTTTACCCCATTGCTCATAAACTCACGGGTGCAACTTATACCAGCCGTGATGAGTCAGGCAATGCGCACTTATTTACCCAGCGTTTAGCAGAGTACTGCATAAAAGCAGGCGTTAATTTTTTATACGATACTGAGATTTTAGCCGTCAATGCGGATACTCACTCTACTCATCCGCACGTACATAGTATTACCATTCGACCTAAAGGCGAAAACGCGCAAACCTTTAGCGCTGATAGCCATGTATTGACACTTGGCAGTTATAGCGTAGCGCTGATGAAGCCACTCAATATGCATCTGCCTATTTTCCCTGCTAAAGGTTATTCTGCGACCTATCAGGTCAATCCACGCGCGCCACACTTAGCCCCCTTTGTCAGCTTGATTGATGATGAATTTAAGCTAGTGACCTCGCGTCTTGGTGATAAATTACGAGTTGCTGGGACGGCAGAATTTAATGGTTATAATCTAGACTTAAATAGCACACGCTGTGAAGCCATCACTCGCCGTGTGCAGCAATTATTTCCTAAAGGCATCATTGCCAACTCGGTGCAATATTGGACAGGATTGCGGCCAATGACGCCATCTAATGTGCCATTGATTGGGCGCGCGCATAGTGGTCAAGTCCGCCACGGTAGCCGCAACAATAGCGCTACTTTCGATAACTTATGGCTCAATACTGGTCATGGCACGCTCGGCTGGACGCATGCTTGTGGTTCGGCAAAGGCTATTAGTCTATTGATACAAGGCGAAACACCAGCAGTCGATTTTGACTTTGTAGGTATAGGAATACAAAAAAAGGCGCTAATATAAGCGCCTTTCTTATTTACATTAAAGACTTTTATTATAAAGCTATTCTATGCAGCACTTCCTGAATCAATATCGGAATCAACATCAGAGTCGGTGGTCTCCAAATTAATCACTTTTGGCTCAATTACTTCCAACTTTACTGGTACGCCATTCACAGCAGCATTACCACTCAGCCGATCGATTAACGTATCATCCGTTAGATCATTAACACTGACGCCTGCATGCGCTTGAGCAATCTTTTGCTTGACGCCTTTACGACCATGTCCAAAACCATGCGGAATACTCACTACCCCCGGCATCAGCTCATCAGTAATTTCTGCTGCGATAACCACGCTACCGACGCGCGATGTTACTTTGACATCTTGCCCATCTTTGATGCCATATTGCGCAGCCGTCTCAGGATGCAGCATCGAGATGCAACGAGGCTTACCTTTGACCAAGCGATAACTATTGTGCAACCACCAATTCTTTTACTAAGCGCTTAATTTCGATTGCGTTTATACCGGTAATATCGGCAACTGACTCAGCGCTGTAATCTTTGGCAAAATCTGCCAGTCGCTCAATCTCTGGCATGAGTGCTACAGCTCTATTATTAGTCTGTGCTTTCTTGGCATAGCCTTGCAGGTAGATTTCATTGAGCATTGCTAATAATAACAACACATCGGTGGCTGGACGAATAAAGTGATGTTCACTGGCGATATCTGCTGTTTCTGTACGCCTTGGGTCAATGACTACCACCTTACCATTGCGCGCTTTTATATCTTTTAGCTTTTGGCGCATATTCGGTGCAGTCATAATGCTGCCGTTAGACGCCAGCGGATTGCCACCGATGATGAGCATATACTGCGTACGATTGACATCAGGCACAGGAATGCGCAGCATATGGCCAAATAAATGCATGCTAACGATATGATGCGGTAATTGATCGATAGAAGTCGCAGAGAAACGACTGCGGGTTTTCAGACTGCTTAATAGATGTTTAATGGTCAGCATGCCGCCCATGTTATGCACATTCGGATTTCCCAGATAAATACTAATGGCATTTTGTCCGTATTGCTTTTGCACCGTTTGAATACCGGCAGCGACTTTATCAAGCGCGTCAGGCCAGCTTATTTCTTTCTTTCCAGCCATTGGCCGTTCTTTCAACAGGGTGGCGCAGGCGATCAGGATCTTCATGCAAATCTTGTAAAGCCGTTGCCTTTGGGCAAATATAGCCCTTACAAAAAGGATCGTCTTTATCACCTTTAATGGACAAGACTTTTTCACCATCGTGCTTGATAACAATACCGCACATCGCTTCGCATAAATTGCAGGTTCTAAAATGAGTTAGTTCACGGGTTTTAGTCTATCCACTGCTCATGGTCACGCTCCCTGTTGTTTTATATTATCATTCTCAATAGATCGATGATAAATTCCTTTTTAAGACTTTATTTGCCGACAGTCTATTCTCTACTATATCTCGCTGGCACTCTAACTCATAGTCAAATGTATGCACGGTAGTTACGCGCGTGAGTTACGTACAACGCTGACAAAACGCCCTCACTATTACATAAATCTATTACCCATAACATAGTCATGGTTTTTATCATAATCGGGTAACAGTAAAAACATTGTCCATACAGACAAAGTGTTTTGAAATTCATATATTGGTATCACAAGTTAGCTATTGGCTGATTGTGAAGTATTTAGAACGCTAGAAGCAAGGTACTTAAAAAAAGTACAGAGTAAGCAATAAGAATCATAAATAATAACTTGGATATCAAAGCGTTATACACCCTATTGATTTAGTCTCCTAAAGATTAGTTTTCTAAAGAAAAGGTGGTGTAAAAAACGCAATAACTAGAATAAGGAATATATCAATGAACGAACATACCCTGAAAGGCGAATGGAAACAGATGAAAGGTTCAGTAAAGCAAAAATGGGCTGATCTTACTGATGATGACTTATTACATGTCGAAGGTAGCCGTGACAAGCTAGTCGGTAAAGTGCAAGAGCGTTATGGTCATAGTAAAGATGATGCTGAACGTGAAGTAGACGCATGGCGCACTGAAAATAATTACTAGTAAAAAAGCAAACACTTTAAACAAAGGCCGCATTATTTTTTAATGCGGTTTTTTTATACTCTATTTATTAGTGAGCGTTTATGAAAGATATAGGTGATGGAAGATAAAGTGCAAAGCCCAGACACAATAAAGCCGCATAGCAACGAATTGCTATGCGGCTTTATTGTTAACTATCCATGTTACCTATCACGACTCTAATCACTGCATCCTTGCAAGATATTGAGTATATTGTGACAGTCGGGCATCCTGCCCATTTTTTCTTACTAGTATTGGCATTAACTGCCTTCAACACGGGTTATGTGTCCTTATTCCAATCGCTGTTATCATCCTGATGCTAGTGATTGAAGTATTATCCTTAATACGGTTAACTCAATCCTTGAGTCACATTCCCTTATGCCGTGTGTGTATAGTGTCAAATTATTAGCCTACTGTTAAGTCGCGTAAGCGTCTTTGCATGTAAGCATATGCTTACGTCAACTTAAAACCAAATACCAATAAATCAATAACCTTATGATAATTATAGCTTTATCATAACACCCTATTATCGAAGTACTATAAAAATAATCTGAAGTTTAAAAGTGTTAGCGATGTTTGTGGTTATTAACAACACCTTGGTGACTTAAAGTATCGAATGCTTACGCAATTATTTGCAAAATTTACAACTTATTAACACCAATGACATGTGGTAATGAGTTTTAGGTCTTACTATGTACATGTAAGAAAACATTTCAAAAAAAATAGAATAAAGAACAAACATCTATTATCTACAATAATAGTTTTAGCATCATTTATGATTGTTAAGCGTTATTCAGTATCAAACATTGAAAGACCAATACATTATTCAGTTAATTCATATCATAGGAGATTCCATCGTGAAAACGCTTAAACCTTTCTCATTTAAAACAGCCCTGTCTGCAGGTCTTGCAATTACTCTAATAGGAGCAACTGCTGGCTGTGCCGTGGCAGGTTCGGGTTATGATAATTATCCGATATACAATGATAATAGTGGCTATGCTAATGCTGAAAATAATCGAGCTATCCAACAGCTGCGTAAAGACTTACGTCGTCAAGGCTATCAAGTAATGGACATCAGGTCTGACAGTAATCGTGGCAATCGTGTGCTTACCGCATTTGCCAAAAAGAATAATCAAGCGTATGAGCTTAAATACACTTCTCCAGATCTAAGACTCATTAGTTCGAACAAAAAAGCTTGGTCTAATATCTGGCAAGATAAAAACAATGGCTACAATGGTAAACACCATAACAGCGGTAAATATAATAATAACAATCGTTATAAAAATGATGATGTCGAAGACAGAATAAAGAAAGAAGCGCGTTACCCAGCGATTAAACAGCGCGCCATTAGAAAAGTAGAAGGAATGGGCTATCGGGTCAAAGATATAGAGCTTGAAGAAAAGAACAATCGCGGCATTTTTGAGATTGAGGCCAAACGCGGTTCACAAGAATATGATATTTTACTTGGCTATCCAAACCTAAACGTTATTAAGATCGAAAAAGACTGATATTACAAAGACTAACATTAACAACCCTAACCTTTGTTAATTGTACTCTTTTAGGCAACAGATAAAATTTTGGCATCGTTAACCATTTGATGCCTTTGGTCAGATAAACCAGCCCTTGGTTTATCTGACCATTTTTTATAATAGCATTTCATTATGGAGTATCTATACAGTCACCATAATGAATGAAATATTAACAATATAATAGGAACATTTATTATGAAAACCTTCACTTTCTCAACGCTAAAAACCGTTTTTTCTGCTGGTCTTGTGGTTGCCTTATTGGGCACCACCGTTGCTTGTACCACTGTGACACCAAGCTACGATAATCAGAAAGTCCATCGTCAGCAAGGTAATAATCACGGCAACGGGCTCTATAAAAATAATGGCCGTTATAATCAAGGCAATTATAATAATAACGGTCATTATAATAACAACAATAATCGCTACAATAATAAAAACGGTCATTATAAAAACAATAAGGGCCGATACAATAATAACGGTAGTCATAAAAACAATAAGGGCCGATACAATAATAACGGTCGTTATAATAATAACAATTACCATTATAAATAGAATAAAACTCTTGGAGACGTCATCAAAAAGGAAATATATGGCCTAACGGCTAGGCGTTTAGCGGCCAAGATTATAAAATTGAACTCGGCTATTATAAGATTGATGACGTTTAATGTAGCTTAATATCTGCTAAGACGTATTTTAAAAACATTTAACTAAACCTTTGATGTTAATGATGGCTTGATATGAACAATGAGTACAGACAATGAGGAGTCTACATTATGAACCATAAATCTCTATTAAAAACCACCGCCGCGACCAGTATAGCAGCCATGCTATTGACGATAACGACGGGCTGTGTCACCGCTCCTGGCTACAACGCTTATAGCGACCTCTACGAAGATATTTATAAAGACAGTAGCGTCTATAAGAAACACAAGAAAACGATCAAGGCCATTGATAACGATCTTTATCGTCCCGCTATTGAGCAAAAGGCGGCTAATAAAGTAAGTAACATGGGCTACCGTGTTGAAGACGTCAAATATAAAAAAGGCGACAGCAAAATAAAAGTGAAAGCCCGACGTGGTGGTGAAGACTATAAAATCGAACTTGCTTATCCAAGCTATAACGTGATTAAAATAAAAGAAGACTAATAATCTGGCTTTTTAGGATAAGAGGTTTGAGCGATTTTAAAGGTGGCACTTCGGTTCAAAGCCGAGCCACTGTTAAAAACACATGTTAAAGAGCTTCTTTTAAAAATCCAGTACTTCAATGACATCGTAGGCAGGCGTTTCATAAGGATGCGCCTGCTTTAATGCGTGGACGACGTTATCAATATTGGCAGTAGCAACCACCATCTCTACCCGCCACTCACTGACAGTCTCTAAACTATCATGCACGCCAATATGCGGCTTACTGTCTTTCAATGGCATAAACTGCCCTGCACCCTGCACTTGCCAGCAGCACTGTTCATAATTGCCAATCTTCCCAGCGCCCGCAGCAAACAACGCTGATTTTACCTGCTCTAACGCCTCTTCTGGAATAAAAACGGTCAGTTTATACATATATTAACCTCATCAAGTATCTTTAAAATTCAATCAAAGAAAACCATAAAAGCAGCTATTTTTTCGATAGAGAAGGATGGTCGGTCCATATATAGCGCAGTAACCAATCTTTCGCCTCGCCAGCGTAATCGATACCGATGCGGGGGCGCAGTGACACTGGTGGCTGACAACCATCATCTTCGACCCAGACTTTTGAGGCGGGAATGATCGGTTTGCCGTATAACGCTCGATCTATTTGTAAGCCCTTCGTCAGCTTTCCAGGACCTGCCAGCTGTTTAATATGATTTAATTGCTTAATCGATCCTAGTAATTGCTCTTCAATCAAGCGGTCACTATCGTCTGTTAAAAATCCAGCACGTATTAGAACAGCTTCTGGCGACTCAATCGGTCCGCTGACTAAGTTGAGCATATGATGAGTGCCATAGGTCAGATACACATAAAACACACCGCCTTGACTGTACATAACCTCTGTGCGTGGCGTGCGTGTGCCTGCATGCGCATGACACGCCGCATCATCTTCACCAATATAGGCTTCCGTTTCTGAGATACGCATCCGCAAGATTTTTTGCTTACCATCGCTATCTGCCAGCTGACGACACAAAATTTTGCCAATTAAGTCAGCAGCGACCACGCAAGTTGGCCGGGTAAACCACGATGGCTCTAAAATAGTAGACTGAGTCGTGGGCAGTTCAGGCGTTAGCATTGATGACGACCTTTTATTATTTTTATATTCTTAACAGCTAATAAGTTAGCATAAAAATAACATGCGGTATCTAGGACAATGTTTGCGCTGTGTTTGATGGCTGTATAAGAAATTTAAATGAGAGAACGAATGCTTGAAATGGTCACGCTCAAGCTTAAGGGCAGCCATAAATAAGTATAGTCAGGGGGGTGAATTATTATGAGGTTTCATGAGCAGTAAGCACACGCACAAAGCTTAGTAGTCTGTCATAAGTAGTGCCATTAAACAGGTCTATTTTGAGTGGTCTATTAATTGATTAAGAGGTATAAATAGGTGCTTCCATTAGGGTATACCCTATTTAACACGTTTATAAGACTAAACCGCCCTAAGATTGTCGGAAGCTCAACATTTTGAGAGAATACAACAACACACCTTACTTTTTAGAATTTAACAATCTAGGAAGATAAAAAACTTTACTCGCACCGTGGAGTTCTAACTCATGAAAATCATTACTGAAACCAAAATTCCTGCGCCGATCGATGTCGTTTGGTACGCTTTCAATGATCCGAATGACATCCTACAATGGGACTCTTGCGGCGAATGGCATACGATCACGGCATCGAACGATTTGAAGGTTGGTGGTTTGTTAGAACTGCGCATCGAGTCTAAAGTTGGCAAGTCAGGTTTCGATTTTGCCGCTATCTACACGCAAGTAGAAACAAACCGTCTGATCGAATGGCGGCAGATGGATGATGACCGCCTTATCCGCGTGGATTTTTCCGAAAACGGCACTGGCACTATCGTCCGACAGACGTTTAACGCTGATCCGGCGATCCCCAGCAACGAGGAGCGGGCAGATTGGCAGGGTGTGCTAGACAATTTTGGAAGGTATGTAGCCGCAAAGCATAATATTTGACCGGCTAAATGTCCGCGAGACACGAAGCCCACTAAGCTTCAATATAATCGTGACTGAATATTCTAGATACTCTCTAATTGGGCGCTTACTAAACTGTGATGCATCCTTTCTTAGTCGATTAACCATCTTAAACTCCCACTCTTTAGAGTCTGAGCTGTGCTGACAATCTTGCAGAAACTAACTTGGGAGATTTCAATCAAATAGCTTAATGGGAATTATCCATCCTATCGATTTCATAGCCATTAAAGTCGTATCTAAGACTATCAGTTCGATGCCTGTATAGGGAACCAAACCAGTGAGAACGCCTGATTGGTTCGCCATAGGTATACACTTAGAATGTTGAGTGTCGCAAGCTCCACCTAGCCTATGTGTTGAAAACCTACGATTTATATATCTAAATTTTCAGACATGTCAATTATAGGTTTACAATAAGCAAATTCAGATTCTTTAAAAACCTCTTTCGCTTCTAAAACTATACTTTTAGTTTTACCATCTACATACCATGCTGCAAAATAGCCGAGGATATCATCAGAATCTTCAATTTGAACATATATTTTTGAATCTAGGTTTGTGGAAATACTAGAAAGCCATAACAGAATTTCATTCATTGTTAGCTTTACTTCCTCAGAAAAACTGATATACGAACGAAATTTAATATCTTTATAATCTTCAACACTTGAGATATTCCAGAATATATCAGATTGGCCTTCACTATCCTTAGGATAGGAAAACAGCTCAGTGTCAACAACTAAAGAAAGTTTAAAGCTTTTAAAGAATAAACCTCTAACCTTTATAAAATTGACACTGTTCTCAAAATCTAGATTTAAATGTTCCATAACATCTCACTTAGTTTAACCTCAAAACATTAACATTATGTACTTTGCCAAGTACACTAATAGCACCTTAATACTTTAAGCCATCTGTGCTATTACCCTGCAGCCTAGTGTTCAAGTCCTCACTAGGGAACCGAAATTAGTATAAGAAATTACCCGTACTTTAGATGCCTTTTATACCTTATCATTAGATAATCACTTTATCCTATAGCCATAAAAAAACTGAGCACGTGGCTCAGTTTTTTATTTTCTTAAATCTTGATCAAGCACTTAGCTTAATGGCACACCAATACGTTTTGCCACTTCTTCATAACCTTCAATGACGTCGCCTAATGACTGGCGGAAACGATCTTTATCCAATTTTTTCTTAGTAACTTTATCCCAAATACGGCAACCATCCGGTGAAAACTCATCACCTAAAACAATACGGTCGTGGAATACGCCGAACTCTAGTTTGAAGTCTACCAGTATCAAATCGCCTGCATCAAACAGAGCTGTTAACACTACATTTACTTGATGGCTCAGCTCTTCCATTTTCGCCAGTTGGGCGTCAGTTGCCCAACCAAGAGACACAGAAATCGACTCATTCACCATCGGATCACCAAGCGCATCATCTTTATAGAACAGCTCATAAGTAGGTGGTGTCAAGGCTTGACCTTCTTCTAAACCTAAACGACGTACCAAACTGCCCGCAGCAAAGTTACGCACAACGCACTCAACCGGAATCATATCCAAACGCTTGACCAACACTTCGTCTTCAGACAATTGCTTTTCAAAATGTGTTTCGATGCCAGCGTCAGTCAGTTTTTGCATGATAAAAGCATTGAATCGGTTATTTACCACGCCTTTGCGTGCTAATTGTTCGATACGCTTACCATCAAGCGCTGAGGTATCATCACGGAAATGTAAAATCAGCAGATCGTTATCTTCTGTTTCATAAACAGACTTGGCTTTGCCTTTATACAGCAGTTCTTGCTTTTGCATTATGGGGATTCCTGTTCGTTCAAGCTTATGTGGTAAAAACGCGCAGCGACCGCTAAGAGTTTTATATTACCGTGTTAACCAAATAGAGCTAACACTAATAAAAAACCAGCGGTATAGATAGGGATGAAAAAGGGGTTTACTCTGATGCTTCAACCGCAGCCAAACCACGTTGAGGTTTAGGCAATTGATACTGTTTACCCGACTCATTCTGTAATTTGAGTGTACTTGCACCCGCATTGGGTGTGGGGTATAGCGGTACAAACGGCGCAGTTTCTTGCGCAACAGGTAGCTCTATTGGCGTAAGTTTTTTGCTTTGCTGATACTCTAAGCTACCGTTATCACGCTTGCCAATCAATTCTTTTGTCGCTTGGCAGCCGCTTAATACTAAGGTGCTACCCAAAATCAAGGTCATCATAGCAGGGAATATTTTGACTGTCGTTGATGATACTTTCATCATATTATCTCTCTGAGTTAGCAATCATTGCCTATGTAGACAATCAGCTTATCGTTTTACAAAATCTTATAAACGGTTGCTAAACCGATGTCATGAATAACAGACTTAGCATTTATAAGCTTAATTTTTATAATAGGTTTGCGCGAACCAGGGCGGTATCAATCGTTGCATGATGTTGTTCAGCCAACCATACGAGTGGCAAGCGAATACCAGTATCTATCATACCCATTTTATGCAGGGCGTACTTCGCTGGGATAGGACTGGATTCAATAAATAAATCACGATGTAAGTGCTTAACGACATCATGTGCTTTGTTAGCCGCGTCAAAATCACCGCGTAAGGCTGCTGTAAAAGTTTCGCTCATCGCTTTTGGGGCAACGTTGGCAGTCACAGAAATATTACCTTTGCCACCAACTTTCATCAATTCAAGCGCTGTGCCATCATCACCAGATAAGACGATAAGTCTATCACCAACGGCTTTAATTAATTGCTCACCGCGAGTAACCGAACCTGTCGCATCTTTAATCGCAATGATATTATCGATATCAGCTAAGCGTTCAACGGTTTCTTGCGCGATATCAACGACCGTACGTCCCGGCACGTTATAAAGCATCTGCGGCATATCCACCGCCTCAGCGATGGCTTTATAATGTTGATATAAACCTTCTTGTGGCGGTTTATTATAATAAGGAGCAACCAATAATGCGCAGTCTGCACCCGCTTCTTTAGCATCTCTGGTCAGCTTGATCGCTTCCATGGTATTGTTCGCGCCTGTACCAGCAATCACTGGCACGCGACCTTTGACATGCTGCACAAAATAGCGAATCACATCGCTATGTTCTTGCATTGACAATGTCGCGGATTCGCCAGTCGTACCGACGGCGACGAGGCAATGAGTGCCTTGTTCAATTTGCCAATCTATGAGGTCTGCCAGACGTTTATAATCGACCGTGCCGTCAGGATGCATGGGCGTTATCAAGGCTACCATTGAGCCTTGTAGTTGGGTTTTGATCTCGTCGTATGCTGTGCTCATAACCGTGCCTTACTATATTATCTTAGCTTTTATCAAAGCTATCACATGATAAGTCGTTTGCAAGTGCCAATGTTCGATGCTTACTGCTTATATCTATGTCCGCGCGAATACTATGCGTGCTCATAAACGCCAATGGCAAGATCTTGCTTGATGTTAATACTGAGTATTTATATATATCATAACGTTATTAACGCTGTTTTTATCCGCTGTAAATCCAACAGATAGATAGCAATAAAAACGCCTGCTAGTGTAGCATATTTTGGCTTAACCGCTATCAATCAATTAATGCCTAATCGATGTGTCTGACGAAAAAATGCCTATTAGTTTTAGTATCAGCTATCAATAAATATTGAATACAAAGTTAATCGTTTAAAGCTTTTAGACTGAACAGTTAGTTTAGCGTAATTACTAAGCACCGATAAAACCTTTTAAGGCATCTTAACCAATCGTCAACACACCGATAGTTGGACGATACAAGCAAATAAATTATTGAGCCAGCACTGATAGAAGTGATTGATAGCAGTAGTAGTATCAACTATCCAATCCTACTCAATCCGCAAACCGATAATACCCGGGATACCTTGACGCATAATCTCAATAGTTACCACGCCTTTTTGGGGTAATAATGACACGGCATTAGAAAAATCATTGACCGCTTTGATGGGTTTCTGATGCAGGTTGGTAATAACGTCACCCGCCAGTATGCCGGAGCGTGCAGCCAATCCTGTTGGCTCAATCGCGGTAACCAATACACCGGTTTTATTATCAGATGCCAGCTCTACTTTCTCCTCTGGGGTCAAATTGCGCAGTGCCAGTCCCAAGCTTATTTCGTTATTTTTCTGAGTACTATTTTGTGCTTGCATATCGCTCGATGCGTTACTGAGCTTGCCGGTGATTATAGATTGCTTACCATCACGCTGAATCTGTACGCGAAATGTATCATCTGGACGTGCCCGATTAATGAGGTTCAATACATCTGATGCTTCCATAATCTGAATATCATTGTATTGTAAAATAATATCCCCTGATTTTAGCCCTGCTTTTTGGGCCGGTGAATCTGGTGAGACTCGTGTTAATAATGCTCCTTGTGGACGAGCTAAGTTATAAGCTTCGGCCAGATTACGATCGATATCTTGCGGGTAAATGCCGAGATAGGCGCGCGCGACCTCGCCATTGGTTTTGAGCTGCTCGTAAACGTCCATCGCCGCATCAATTGGGATAGAAAACGATAGCCCCATATAACCGCCCGTCCCACTAAAGATACGAGAGTTGATACCAATTACTTCACCGCGCTGATTAAATAAGGGGCCACCTGAGTTACCAGGGTTCAATGCCACATCGGTTTGAATAAAGGGCACGCTGGTTTCACGCGAAAAGTTGCGGGATTTGGCGCTGACAATGCCCGCAGATGCCGAATAATCAAAACCAAATGGCGATCCAATGGCCAGTACGGGCTCACCCACTTTTAAGCTATTAGAATCACCAATCGGCAGCGCTGGGAATTTTCTACCAGTGACCTTTAATACCGCCACATCCGAACGCTCATCACTGCCAACCAAAGTGGCATCCAGCTCCGTTCTATCATTGAGGGTGACGCTGATTTTGTCTGCGCCCGCGACCACATGGTGATTGGTCAACATGTAACCATCTGCGGTGACAAAGAAGGCGGTGCCATAGGCGTGTTCAATCGCAGGCGTCGCTGCTTGATCGGGAATACGCAGGCGGTCACCAAAGAACTTACGTAACAGCTCAGCGGTTTGGGCTTTAGCAAGCTCAGCCTCACTAACGGTTTTGGTCACATTCACGCGTGCCACCGCTGGGGTGACTTGCTGTACCAAACCTGAGAAATCTGCGGTGGTAACCGCCGCTTGCGCACTCGGCATAGTGGCTATATTGATACCAGCAACCATTGTAGTGGCAACGGCAATTGCCAGCGTGCTATGTTGTAGACAGCGCACTAAATTAAGCGTGTTCGGTAGTTTAGACATATTGATAAGCATATTATCCTCCCTATAATGGGCTTTATAGTTGTTATGAATCGTTGTTATAAACAGTCTTGATATGACCGTTATTGATAGTAATGTTGCATAAGCAGTTCAAGATAAAAGAGAGTCACTCAAAATAGCACTCTGCTGTGGTTTGTTAGTTTACCGTCCATTTTATACTTATGGTATAAAACTTTATCTTTTCTATCATAAACAGCGTTAATCTAGTCGCCTACTCTGAGCATGCACGACAAAACAGCAAGTCTGTTCAAAGTCCGCCTTAACATACATAAAATAAAATCATGTTATGATAACAAGCCAAATAATTCTTACAGTAAACAAAAGTTAATTTTACATGCTGTCATTTTTATTACATTAGCCATCATCACACTTATTTTTCATCTTTTGCTTTCTAGATTATGTTTATTAATCTGACAAAGCTTTTGTCTTTACTGCGATATAGTAGATATATCATATCTTACTTATATTGTGATTCATGCTTTGATCGATAGTGCGATTGATACTGATGCTGCGATTAATAGTAGCGATATAGGTTATCGCCCAGCGGTTACAGGTGTTTTTGACCGCTTATTTTAGTGGCAGGTTTTTTTGATAGCAGGTTATTATGCTAATAGCTGTCGCACTTTGATAGATATAGAATATGACAAGATTATAAAAGGATTAATTTATGGATACCGCCCTATTATTATCCGGCGTGGTTGGGATTGGCATTGCCGCCCAATGGTTGGCTTGGTATTTAAAGCAGCCGTCCATTTTGTTTTTATTACTGATTGGTATTATTGTTGGACCAGTATTAGGGGTTTTCGATCCTGACTTAGTATTGGGCGAGCTGATGTTCCCTTTTATCTCATTGGGTGTGGCGATTATCTTGTTTGAAGGCTCGCTGACCTTAGAGTTTGATGAGATTAAACAACACGGCTCTGTCGTACAGATGCTGGTGTCGATCGGCGTCCTTATCACGATTGCTATCGTGGCGCTGTCGACATACTTGCTATTTGATGTCGATCCTATTATCGCCTTACTGTTCGGGGCACTGGTTTGCGTCACCGGTCCGACGGTTATTATGCCGCTACTACGCAGTGTGCGCCCCAATAAAACTATCTCCAATATCTTAAAATGGGAAGGTATCATCATTGATCCTATCGGCGCGATTGCGGTGGTATTGGTTTATGAATATATCATCTCGGGCGGTGAAGCCAGTAGTATCTTGCTGTTTGCCAAAATTGTGGTGTTGGCAACGGTGATGGGTTTGGCTGGCGCGTGGGCTTTAGCCTTCTTAATGCGCAAGCATATGATCCCTGAATTTTTGCGTAATGTTTTCACCCTGTCTTTTGTTTTGGTATTATTTTCAATATCGAATCATTTAGAGCACGAGTCTGGCTTATTGACAGTCACCGTGCTTGGGGTGGCGCTGGCTAACTGGCCCAAATTCCCACGTGATACGATTTTAGAGTTTAATGAATCGTTAACCATCTTATTGGTATCGGTATTATTTATTATTCTTGCGGCTCGCGTTGAGCTTGAAAGCCTGCTCAGTGTTGGTTTTGCAGGTCTGGTGCTACTGGCCATTGTGATGTTTGTCGCGCGTCCCCTATCGGTTTGGGCATCGTCTATTGGCTCCAATCTAAAAACCAATGAAAAGCTGATGATCAGCTGGATTGGTCCACGTGGTATCGTCGCAGCCGCTATCTCATCACTATTTGCTATTCGCTTGCAAGAGTATGATATTCAAGGTGTCGAGCTACTCGTGCCTTTGGTGTTTTTAGTCATTATTGGTACAGTGATGATTCAAGGTTTGGGCGCAAAAATGGTTGGTAACTTTTTGGGTGTGCGTGAGCCTGAAACTAATGGTATTTTGGTGGTAGGCTCAAACCCAATCGCCCTGTTGGTCGCTACTTCCTTGAAGGATCAGGGCTTCGACGTCATCGTCGCCCATAATAACTATACCAATATTGCCAGTGCGCGCATGAGTGGTCTGCGTACCTACTTTGGTAACCCTGTCTCTGACCATGCCGATCATCATTTGGATCTTATCGGTATCGGTCGTCTGTTTGCCATGAGTATGGATAAAGAGATGAACACCTTGTCTGAGATTCATTACCGTCATGAATTTGGTGAGCGCAAATTATACCGTCTCAAATTCAGCGATGAAAAAGTTAAAAGTGAACGCGATGACAAACAAGCAAACTTTCATTCGCAGTGGTTATTTGGCAATGATGCCACTTATACCAAGCTTGCCAGTATGCTGTCCAAAAAAGCCCGTATTAAAATTACCAATATCACTGACAGCTACAGCTTTGAGCAGTATAAAGCCGATAATAAACAATTCGTGCCGCTCTATACCGTCGACAAAGAAGGCAAGCTGCACGTTATTACCGATAAGTTCGATGGTACTGTACCACGTGATCGTAAGCTTATCTCACTGGTAGTGGATGATGAGGTACAACCAAAACCGGTCGATGTGACGCCCAAACAAGCGCAAGCGCGCGCGGCAGCGGATGCAAACTTTGAATCCAGCTCTAAAGCACCTGAAAAGCGTCAAGAAATAGAGCTAACGGACGGTGACAATGATGCAACGCTAGTAGCGCCTATCGTAGAAGCGGATAAAGAGACGGATATACAGGCTGAGCAAGAAACGCTGGCCAGTACCGTAACCAATACTTCAGCCGCCCCATCTACAATAGTAATGACTCAATTATCAGCACCTAAAAACACTGTGAGTGATGAAAATAAAGAGATAGCGTCTGATCTTTCGACAGCAACTGTAAAAACCAAAATAGCTGGCAACAGTAAAAATAGTGGGAAAAGCAGTGGAAATGGCAATGGTAACGCGCCTAAAACCAAAAAAGGCTCCCTTGACCCCAATCGTTTACCGGACTCAAGTAGTGATAAAGCTGCGAATAGCGCTAATAATGAAGTCGAACTGAGCAAAGATTTAGGTAAAAAAGACTCAAGTAAAAACGATTGAAACAAAAAGTGCATAATGAATAAATATGGCTTTTTTAAATATCCAACCATTTTAAATATTTATCAATAAAGAAAGCCCCAACTTATAAGTCGGGGCTTTTTATTTGGGCAAGCTCATGGCTTTATAAAGCTATCTATTAAACATCCCAATAAAGCTATCTATTAAACATCCCATTTCTCTTTAACCGTCTGCCATATTCGCGCGCTGACCTCATCAGCGCTGCCCAATGCATCAATACGTTGTATGCGCTCAGGATGCTCGACAGCAAGACTACTAAAACCATTATGCACTCTAGTGAAAAATTCAGTTGCCTGCTGCTCAAAGCGATCAGCCGCACTACGTTTATTGGCGCGTGCCATACCTTCTAATACCGGCAAATCCAACCATAAGGTTAGCTCAGGTAACTGCGCGACGAACTGCTCGATAAGCATGTCAATTTTGCGGCGTACAGTAACATCGCCATGCGCCCGTCCAAAGCCTTGATAAGCAATGGTCGAGTCGGTAAATCGGTCACATATCACCCATGTCCCACGTTGCAACGCGGGCAAAATAACTTGCTGCATATGGTCGCAACGTGCGGCAAACATTAATAGCAATTCCGTATCATCATTGATAGCGGTATTAGGGTCTAACAATATCTCACGCAAGCGTTCAGCAAACGGACTACCACCCGGCTCGCGGGTACGCAGATAATCAATGCCACGCGCTTGCAAGCGTGAGCATAGCTGCTCAATGGCGGTAGTCTTGCCGACGCCTTCGGTACCCTCAAAACTAATAAAACGCCCTTGAATGGGCGCAGTGTTGATATGAGATAAATGAGGCTGTGTAGATGCTGACATGATATGACCTTATGTCATTGATGAGCGTTATCGTTATCGTTGTTATTGTTTATGGTTATAACGCTCATTAAACGATGGTTTTTAAATCAATATAAAAAGAAGCATAAAGAACTGATTACTGCGGCAGCGTTTGGGCTTTCTTTTCACGCATGACGCTGAGATAGTCTTTGACCGCTTGATTGTGCTCAGCCAAGCTATTGGTAAATTTATGCCCGCCATTACCTGTCGCCACAAAATATAACGCTTCGCTATCGGCAGGATGCAAGGTCGCTTCAATAGAGGCAGCTGAAGGTAATGCAATCGGTGTTGGCGGTAGACCATCGATTTGATAAGTGTTATAAGCCGTTTTTTCATCGATGTCTTTACGGCGAATATTACCTTCATAACGGCTACCCATACCATAGATAATGGTCGGATCGGTTTGCATACGCATACCTTTATTCAAACGGTTATTAAACACCGCCGATACCAATGGACGTTCTTCTGCCACACTGGTTTCTTTTTCGATAATCGACGCCATCACCAGTGCTTCATAAGGACTCTTATAAGGCAGATTTGGAGCCCGATTTTCCCAAGCTTTGGTCAACGCTTGCTGCTGGCGTTTATATAGGTCAGTCAGCACCTGCTTATCACTACTTCCTTCCCCATAATAATAAGTATCAGGCGCAAACCAGCCCTCAAGATTGTGATTGACGATAGGGTCATTACTGTTCACTACCGCATCTGGCAAGATACCAACCAAGTCCAACGCTTGCGCAATACTGGCATTATCCGCGTCACTGGTCAGCACTTCTTTCTTGATGCCTTTATTGTCACGTAGCGCCTGATATAAATCTTTAGACGGTTTACCTTCGATAATTTGCACCTTTACCATCGCTGCTTTTTCGCCTTGCTCTAAGACTTGGAGAGCTTCAGCAATTGTTGGGTTCGCAGGAAATTGGTAGATGCCTGCATGCAACGGCGCATCGACTTGCGACTTGATATAGAGCTTGGCAATAGTGGCAGAAAATAACGGCACATGCTGCCATTGCGACAATAGCCCGTAATAAGTCTGGCCCTGTTCAATCGTCACCATCTGCTTTGGTTGCTCAATCCGTCCAAACAAGGTCTGATAAACCATCACTAAGAAAAATACTGCAATCAGTCCCAGCACCAACAACACTTGATAACCGCGCTGCATAAAAAACGATGGGTTATCGACTTTATAATGGCGTGGTTTATTTTCTCCGCTAATCAGTGAGATATCCGTCGCCGGTACTTCTTCTGCGACTGCCTCATCTACTACTGGTTTTGAGTCCAGCGGTGCTGTGTCGACACGCTCATCAGCAGTGCCTTCTTGGTTATTAGATGGCGTATCATTAGGGCTTTTAGGAGGCGTTTCAGGTGTGGGCGTGCTCATGGCAACTCGCGAGGCAGAAGATTGCTAGAATTTAGCACTGAACCGTGCGATTTTCAATGGTATTTGCTTAGCTTATCAATTAACTTAGCGTTTAAGCCCAGTTATATGGCTTAATACTAGTACCTCTTATTACTTTTAATCCTTTCTTCTAATAACGAAAACTGGCTATGAATCTAAATTTTAATCAAAGTCTTGCCAAAAACTATAAATCACCAAGCCAAATCATTAGAGTGTTAAGCGAAGATTGGGTCGCTAATCAAAGCTATTGTCCTAATTGCAATGCCGAGCCATTATCAGAATTTACTAACATTGAGAATGGTTATGATAAAAAAGATGAGCAGATTTTGAAAATATTTCAAATAGAAATTATCGAGATGCTGAGTAATATCGTAGAAGTTGGCGCAGAAAACGAGCAAGAAGCGCTATTAAAAGCGCAAGAAATGTATCGAAACGAGGAAGTTTTTTTATACTCTGATGACTTTATTGGTACCAAATTTAATATTTTTGAATAGGATAAAACAGATTAAAAACTCACCACTTCACCCGTCAATAACTTCAGACTGGTCATTGGCATAATACCGCGCAGGGCATTACAAAAGAATAGTTGGCTTAACTGTGGCAAATCCTCATCTTGCAACGCCCTTATCACGACTGGATATTCCGTGGTAGACAAGGCATCAATAATTACTTGGCGCATCACTCCAGCGACGCCCGATTGTGCCATAGATGGCGTGTACCATTGACCTTGAGTTAAATAATTCGAGTCATTTTTATTGAGGTCTAAAAGGCTTTCGGATTTTGAAGACTGCTGCTCTGATGAAGTCGGCTCTGATAACTGATAAAACACATTACTCATCGTGCCTTCAACCCAGCACCCACTCATATCACGCAGCAAGCCTTCACTAATACCTAGTTCTGCATTAGGCGCTAATATATTGGCTTTAATGCCTTGTAGCTCCGCACTTGCCAGCACATTATCGAGACGATTGAGACTTTTTAGTCCCGCAAGAGGCGGCGGCAAACAAGCAAGCTGCGAGGATAAGCAAACGGCAGTGCTGGCAGACTGCATGGGAATTAAGTGACAATCAGGTAAATGCAGCTGCTTGGATGTTGCAATAGTCATCGCAGAGGATTTTAGCCAAATCTCGCACTTGCTACCGGACTCGCTTAGCGTATAGCCGTAGCCACGGATATCTTGCACGGCGCGAGTGATTATTAGCTTAAGTATACCTTGATTTAGTTGCTGGGCATGCGTTTGCAAGATAGCTAGTAGTGAGCGGCTGTCTAAATCAAGGTGCAATGCCTCGGCATGAGAGATGAGGCGCTGATGATGATAATCTTGCCACAGTATAAGCCCATTTATAACGCCCATGGTGGTAAAAAACCCATCGGCATATGCCAGTCCGCGATTGTCTAATGAGGCGATAACCGTTGAGTTATCTGGCGACTTATCTGTATGAGGCAGATGAGACAAACATGACCAGCTATTGGACGGCAGCATGGTTTATTTATTATCTGTTTGAACAGCGGATTTATTGATGATTAGCATACAGCTATAAAACTCACATTTTGCCAACTCTACTTTTTGACCGCCAACCACTTTGTTTTTGATGATTTGGCCGTTAAGCATATCAGCAACCAGCTTGCCGCCTTCATCACCCATCAGTTGACGTGCAAGCGTATAGGATTTTTTGGCATGGTTTTGGCTCAGCTCTTTTTCTTTATCAGAGTCAGTAGGATTGGCAAAGTACCAGCCAAGCTCAAGATATTTTTCAGAATCAATAAGATCTAAATAAGGCGCGTCGGTATTCATAAAACGGTATTTGGCAGCTGGATTACTGGCATAGTCTAAGCTATTTTCGTCAGTGCTGACCACCTTACCAAAGGTTGATTTTATACTATCCAACTGGTCGACATTGAGCGCTTGTACTTTTTGAGTGCCCCACGACGCGACATCATATTTAATCGGTGTACCTTCTTGGGGGGTGGCACCATCTAAATCGGCATTCGTCGCAGCGCTTTCTTGTTTAGGTGTATCAGCGACATTCTGCTTGCTGGCATCAGTACTCACTTCTTGAGCTGTTGCATCACTATCCTTGGTGCTATCACAGGCGCTCAAAGACACGCCAACTGCCATTATCGTACTGACCATAAAGGTCTGTAAGGTCTTATTCCACATGGGCAATTTACTCACACTTTTAGATGGTTCTGAAAATGGTATTAACGAGCAGGCAGAGATGCCGCTGATAATGAACAATGTCTTTTGTTAAAATAATTTTTATAACTAAGCTTTTATAACCCAGCTTTATATATTTAAGCAATCATTCGAGCATGCTGGCACTTTTTTCATGCTCTCTAGTTTACCCAACTGCTTAACACTTGACTACCCTTTACGTTACCGATAACACTCGCAGAGAGTACAGATTTGTTAAAAACCCATTTTGTCAAAAACACCTATTTAATGAAAGGCTTACTAGTCAAGCGCTAGGTTTGTCAAACACAGCGTTATCCCTTATGATGATTGAATTAGCACTGTTTCTTATCAACGCTTTTATTTTTCCTTTTACCCTTTGCAGCCAGCGGACTATTTATGACCCAGCATTTTATCGTTATTGGTAATCCGATTGCCCACAGTAAATCCCCTGAAATTCATACGCTATTTGCAGCGCAGGTAGGCATAGATATTAGCTATCAGCGACAGTATTGCCCCGATGATGCTGCCAGTTTTATTGCGGTAATCGAGGCATTTTTTCATGGCGGCGGCGTGGGTGCCAATGTGACCGTACCGTTTAAACAAATCGCTTATGATTGCTGCGTGGCGCGTGGCGGCCTATCTGAGCATGCCAAAGTCGCAGGTGCGGTCAATACACTCCTGTTAAATAAAGAGCGGCTGAAAAATGGCGCAACGATAGCAGAAGCAGTCTATGGCGACAATACCGATGGTCAAGGCTTGGTCAATCATATCAGCCGCTTAGGCTGGCCACTTAATGGCGCACGCGTGGCACTCATTGGCGCAGGCGGTGCAGCACGTGGCGTGATATTGCCACTGATTGAAGCCGGTATCAGTCAGCTAACCATCGCAAATCGTACATTGAACAAGGCTGAAGTATTAGTTGCTGAGCTTAGCGCCGCAAGCGAAACGATAAATCAATACACCATCCGTACCTGTACGACGGCTGATTTAAGCGGAGGGTTTGATATCATTATCAATGCCACATCCATCGGACTTTCAGGTGAAACCTTACCATTAGCCGACAAGCTAAACTGCCAATACGCTTACGATATGATGTATGGACGTGAGCTGCCATTTTTGCAGCATTTTGCGGCACGTGACGCCCAGATATCTGACGGTTATGGCATGCTTATCGGGCAAGCGGCGTTAAGTTTTGAGCGGTGGACAGGACATGCTATTGATGTGACACAAGCAACAGCGACATTAGAAAACTCATCAGCATAAAAAACGTCGTGTGAGTGTAGCCACTATAATATATAGTCGATTCAATTTAAAAAGAATACAGTGCTACTGGGATAAATTTTGCGAAGCCTCTGGAGTGCGAAGCGCACAGCAAGCGAGGAAAATTTATCCCAGCATAACGCTATTTTTAATGTACCTCTTTTATATTCAATTGGCTATAGCCATAACATAGTCAAAATCTAGGTTTTTTATACTAGCCAAAACGCGTGAGCACCAATTTTTCTATACGGCGCAGCGGTACGCGTAAATTCGTTGAATGCATAACGACCCCACCGCCAAGGCCGACCATGCAACCAAGTAAGGTATCGAGCAAGCGCGCGCTTGTCACTTCTTGATAAGCCGCTGACGTAAGCGGCAAACCACTGCCGTATTCCGCGATGAATATCGTCAGCGGCGTGATAAATATGACTGCTAAGCCATAATGACGATCGACTAATGATTCAATGCAAAGCATCATAATCAATATCGAAATAGCCACACCCCATATTGGCAAGCCCCAAGATAGCATCCAACTCGCCAGCCCCACGCCTACCAATGTCCCTAGTAAACGATGTATTTGCTTAATCCACATCGTACGTAAATGGATACCCTGAATGATAAGGAAGCAACTGACTGCCGCCCAATACGGATTAGGCATATTTAGCATCAATGCAATCAGCAGCGCTAAACTCACAAAGCCCGCGACAATAATGCTCTCACTAATGGTATCGGGCTCATAGCTGTAGATTGGTGTAGGCGTAGCAGGACGCGTCGCTAATAAAAACAGCGAATACAGTAGCCCCATGATTAAGGCAAAGCCACTGCCGAGCATCACAAGCCCAGTTGCTGACATGATATTTTCTAGCGGCACTGGTATGAATAACGCAATCGCTCCTGCCATCATTACAAATAGTCCTGCGGGCGGTGGCTGGCGATAATAACGCCCAAAGATAACCACACCAAAGGCTATCAGCATAAATACTGGTAGCCTAAGAATAGGCACTTGCTGCGCTATCAGACCGAATGCAAAGCATAGCGACATGGCAAAGCCCCATACCATTAAAGTCACTAAGCGATAGGGCAATTTGCCGACTAAGGGTAAGTTTAAGATAACCATAGCCCCTAACGATGCCTTGATTCCTGATGACAAAGCATCAAAGTAAGCGCCCACAAATACAGGGAAGCTAATGGCAATAGCGGCGATAATCGGCATATGCCACGGTCTTTTACTGCGATTGACGGTTATTAAATGCTCAAGCTCACCACCAATCAATGACCTTATGTGAGTCAATAATACGGTTAGCCAAGTCACTCGCCTTACCTTGTAATTTGGCTCGCGCTTTGATGCGCTCATAACTAACATCCCTCATTTCGTAGATACATTTAATTTATAGACTACTAAATTACTTTGTTCATTTGGTGATTCGATAGTAAGTGACTGCTCAATCATGAATATCAACAACAAGTTAACTGACATATTTATAACTTAATGTTTTCATTAATTTGAATAATCATGAATTTTAGTTATTAGTTGTATATTTGTCGCTATAGAAGATTTATACTGACATCAATGCCACAACAGCTGTTTTTATCAAGGATGCCTTAACGATTATCAAAATGGATAAGCTGTTCTTAATAAATCTTCCTGACGACCATTGATACCGTCTACTTTCAACCCCAATAATTAAATAACTGTTTATATAAACCGTGGCTTAAATACTGAGCCTAGCGTCTATGATAACGAATAATTAAAGAGAGCGACTATGTTAACTTACAAAGCACCTTTACGTGATATCAAGTTCTTAATTAATGACGTTTTTGACTTCCAGACGCATTATAAAGATTTGGACAATGGCGAAAATGCAGATCCTGAAACCGTTGATATGATTCTTCAGGGTATGGCTGACTTTGCTGAAAATGTACTAGCTCCTTTATATCAGCCAGCTGATGCAGAAGGCTGTCATTTTGAGAATGGTGTTGTCACTACTCCTAAAGGCTTTAAAGAAGCTTACGATCAGTTTGTAGACGGCGGCTGGCAAGGTATTTCGTACCCTGAAAAATTTGGCGGCATGAACTTACCAATGTCAATCAACTTGATTAAAGCTGAACTTATTGGTACGGCTAACTGGCCTTGGGCAATGTATCCTGGTCTATCGACCGGCTGTATCAATACCATCATGCAATATGGTACGGATGAGCAAAAAGAGACTTATCTGCATAAATTGGTCGAAGGTACTTGGGCGGGCACGATGTGTCTGACTGAACCACAATGTGGTACTGACTTGGGTCAAGTTAAGTCAAAAGCGATTCCACAAGATAATGGCAGCTATAAGCTTAGCGGTACTAAGATTTTCATCTCAAGCGGTGAACATGATTTAACCGAAAACATCGTGCACATCGTTTTAGCACGCCTACCAGGTGCACCAGAAGGCACACGCGGTATCTCATTATTTATCGTACCGAAATTCTTACCAAATGCTGAAGGCGAAATTGGCGAGCGCAATGGTGTTACTTGTGGTTCAATTGAGCATAAAATGGGCATCAGCTCATCAGCAACGTGCGTCATAAACTTTGATGATGCTATTGGTTACCTCATTGGTGAGCCGAACAAAGGCCTAAAAGCCATGTTCACCTTTATGAACACCGCCCGTATCGGTACTGGTATCCAAGGTTTGGCACATACTGAATTGTCATTCCAAAACGCCCTACCGTATGCCAAAGATCGTCGCTCAATGCGCACTTTATCAGGTACCAAAGACCCTGAAAAAGTAGCAGATGCGATTATCCATCATGCTGACGTACGCCGTATGTTACTCACGCAAAAAGCCTTTGCTGAAGGCGGTCGCTCAATGATTTATCATTCAGCACGCTATGCGGATAAAATGTCTCAAGGTATCGCTAACGGTGATGACGCAGAGTTTGAGAAATGGGATGATAAGCTTGGCTTCTATACGCCAATCCTTAAAGGCTTCTTAACGGAACTTGGTATTGAAGCGGCTAAGCATGGTCAGCAAGTTTATGGCGGTCATGGTTATATCAAAGAATGGGGCATGGAGCTTATCGCTCGTGATGCTCGTATCGCTACTATGTACGAAGGCACCACCGGTATCCAAGCACTAGATCTATTAGGTCGTAAGGTTATTTTGCAGTCTAAAGGTAAGATTATTCGCGACTATACGTCAAGCATCATGAAATGGTGTGGCGAGTATGCGCTTGATAAAGAGATGCGTAAATTCGTTTGGGCATTGACTAAGCTTTGTGCTGAGTGGAATACATTGACTGTACGCTTGATGCTAATGGCACGTAAAGACCGTGAAATCATCTCAGCGGCGTCAGATGATTTCTTGATGTATTCAGGTTATGTGATGATGGGTTACCACTGGGCTCGTATGGCAGCGGTTGCTTATGACAAGCTTGAAAATGGCGGCACTGAATCTCCAGAGTTCTATAAAGCTAAAATCCAAACGGCAGAATTCTACTTCGATAAGCTATTACCACGTACCTCAGGTCACGCCGAAAGCATGGTTGCACCAAGCAGCAGCATGACAGCGATGGACATCGATAACTTTGCTTTCTTAGACTAAGATTAATTTAAAACTAATCAATAATTTATAAAAATAAAAAGCGCCTATTTATTAGGCGCTTTTTTATGCTTAAATAAAACCTCTATCGTTTTTTAATCGTTTAATGGCACTTATGGCAAACTGATATCAACTATCGCTTTTAGGAGCTCATCATGTTGAACACTAATAAAAAAACATCTTTATCATCACGCTATGTTCGTACGCTACTGCTTAGTGCAGCACTCATTAGCTTTACTATAAATAGCTCCATCGCTGTTGCTAAAAGCAACGATACACCTATTCATTTTGCAAAAGGAGCCATGACTAGCACCATCACTGGTAAATTGAAGCCCAATGAAAATGAGCATTGGTATCGCTTTAATGCGACCAGTTGGCAATATGCCGTGATTAATATTGCACCGCTCGCAGGTAAAGGTACTGGCACATCTGAGACTGCTAACGTGGGCGTGCTACATTTGCCAAATGGAACGCAAGATGGCACCAAAGGCGGTATTATTTATCAAGGCTGCTTGCCAGCAACTGGTGAATATCGTCTACGCGTTGCGCGCAATCTCATGGCGACACAAGGTAAAACTGCCGGTTATACCGTTGAAATCATGATATTACCTAAGCCTGCTAGTGAGTCTTTATGTGAGTATTTATAAGCAATACAAGACACATTATCGTTTATTCATTCAGCATTTTCTTCTGATATACCGTACTAATCTCTTCAACCTCAACACATATCTGCAACGCTACTCGCCCTGATTGCTCTGCGCCCAGCGTTTGCTCTATGGTTGCAACCAGTAAATCAGCGAGTTGATTACGGATGAGTATGTCACGACCCGTCATTATTTTCAGATGCGCATAAACAAAGCCATTAACTTGCTCATCATCTTCAACGCCCACTAAAAACGCTCCAACAGGAACTATACGTGCTTTAATATCCGTTGCTTTACCAAAGTGTCCACTGTCCCATAGTACTTTATTTAATGCTTTTAGAAATGATTCTTCATGAGCAATACTGACATTGGGCGTCACTTGGATGGTTAAATGTGGCATAACACTATCCTTATAAATATGAGTAAAAAATGGCAAAAAAGCGACTATCTAAGGGTAAATTTATTTACTTACTATAAATAACATCATAAATATCAATTTTAATCATCAGTTATAGCAGCAAAGCGAGCCGTAAGCGTTGTCGCTAATTGCATGGGCGGTAGCTCAATCTCCAAACCACGGCGACCACCGCTCACATAGATGGTCAAATGTGCTTGCGCTGAGTCATCTATGATGGTTGCCAATCGCTTTTTTTGTCCCAATGGACTAACACCGCCCAGTACATAACCCGTACTACGCTCGACTTGCTTAGGGTCTGCCATTTGAACTTTTTTGCAAAGCAGTATTTTATTAACAGATAGGGCTTTGGCCATTTTTTTAAAGTTTAACGTTTTATGCACTGGCAAAATAGCAACAGCGAGCACATCTGTGTCAGTCAATACGACCAAGGTTTTAAAAACTTGTGTCACATCAATACCCAGCTTTTCGGCAGCTTCTAAACCAAAAGAGATGGCATTACTGTCGTGAGTATATTCGTGTAATCGATAATCAAGACTACGTTGTTTGGCGAGATTGATAGCTGGAGTCATAATATTTTAACTTAATTAAGTAACGTTAATGAGTAAGCAGAAATACAATATATAGTAAGTTCAAAATAAAATACGGACGATTGTCACAACATTCTGCTGCTATAAACTGTGCTCGCTTGCTGTGCACTTCGCCAGACAGAAGCTTTAAAAAATTCATACCACCAATACTGTATTATTTTTAAAGTGAATTGACTGTATTATTTTTAAAGTGAATTGACTGTATTATATCTTGTGCAAAACTATTATTACGCTAAACACCTTAACTTTCAAATCATTGAGTGCCTTACGCAGCGTGTAACTTACGACATCGTAACCACAGCTTATTAATATTGGTAGTATATACAGACACTATATATCGCTTTGATGGCTTTTATGGCATTATAAGGGCAATATATTTGACTAATTTTGATACCGATTATGATACCGAAGTTCTTAAAAAAACGGATTTTTAAAGCGCCAGTAGCGGCCGATAACGCCTCAGTAACTGCAGAATCAGTAACTCCAGCAACTGATGTCAGCCCCATTGCTACCAAAACGTATTCTAATGCACCACTCAATCAGCTGTATCGTCAGCTGTCCGGGCAGGTACTTGATGTTGCTGTTAAGCCAAAGCTTTTAGGCGAATTACCCGAGTTTGATAATGACGATAAGACCCTAAGATTTTATGTGCTGCAAGATTATTCGCGCTCGAATAGTATTTTGATTGATCTGCAAACACAAGAACACAAGCTACCACCAGCGTTGGTCGGGGTAAATGATAGTGCCCATGGTATTAAAGAAAACGCTGCTATTATATTTTTGCATCATCCACATGCCAAAGACACCCAGCTATCACCGCGCCTATCGCGTCTAGTATCTGCTGTTTTACAGCATCCAGAATTAAAAGTACGCTTGGTGCCGGTCTCCATTCTGTGGGGACGCGCTCCAGAAAAAGAGGACTCACTATTTAAACTGTTGACTACTGATAACTGGGAAGACCCCAGCATTACCAAACAGTTATTTAATATCGGCGTGATGGGACGTGATACCTTTGTACAGTTCCATCCACCACAAGACTTACGCACGCTTATTAATGATAACCTCAAAGGTGATGGTGATGCATCGGCTGTACTTGAATCAGTAGCCGCTAATTTAAATGTAGAAGCTTTAAAAGATATTAATTCGAAAGATACTGATTCAGCAGATAACAACAGTGCTGTTAAGAATATCGATGAAGCGCCAAATTATGCGGTGGTTGCGTCGGCTGACGGCAATCGTGAGCTGGTGCGGTCTTTGCAACAACAGCTCAATATTTATTTAGACAAACAGCGTGCCAGCATGCTCGGTCCTGATTTATCAGACCGACGTAACTTAGTAGATAAGCTGGTTTATTCACCAGCGATCAAACATGCGATAGAAGCAGAAGCTGCCGAGACAGGCACCAGCGAGCGTGAGGCTCGTATTCTTGCAAAAAGCTACGCTAATGAGATGGTCAATGATTACTCGCATTCCATTGTTCGCGGCTTTTATAAGTTTTTAACTTGGCTGTGGACGCAGCTATATGACGGTGTAGAAGTACATCACTTCGAGCGTGTACGGGAGCTTGCGGCAGATTACGAGCTGGTCTATGTACCCTGCCATCGCAGTCATGTTGATTACCTGCTACTGTCTTATGTCATCTACAAGCGTGGTTTGAGCATTCCTTATGTCGCTGCGGGCGATAACTTAGATGTGCCTATTTTGGGACCTTTATTACGCGGCGCAGTTGCCTTTTATATTCGTCGCAGCTTCCGTGGCAATGCGCTTTATACCGCCGTTTTACGTGAATATATGCATACCCTTATCACTCGTAATACACCTATTGAGTACTTTATCGAAGGCGGGCGCTCACGCTCAGGGCGTTTATTGCCACCGAAAATGGGTATGCTGGCAATGACGGTACACAGCCAATTGCGTCAAAGCAATAAGCCGGTGGTCTTTATTCCAACCTATATCGGTTATGAGCGCATTATGGAAGGCGGTACCTATATTGGTGAGCTAAAAGGTAAGCCAAAAGAGTCTGAATCTTTGATTGGTCTGCTGAAAGTCGGTCGGAAGATTGAGCGTATCTTTGGCAATGTACACCTAAGCTTTGGTACGCCGCTGCATCTGACCGACTTTATGACCAAATTTGACGTGCCAGAAAACAGCTTACCTGCTGATCGTACCGATACGCCGCTCGATAGTAAAGCCAGTGCTATGGTTGATAATATCGGCATCAAAGTCATGCAACATATCAATAAAGCTGCTGTAGTCACTCCGGTATCGCTGCTGTCATTAGTATTATTATCTGCACCAAAATCGGCGCTCGATGAAGACATTTGCCGCGAGCAAATTGCCCTTTATCAAGGTCTTGCTCAACAGCTGCCGTATTCAAGTGATACCGTTGTCACCGACATGTCGCCACAGCAAATCATTGATTACGGGATTAAGCTGAAGCTTATTGAGCGTATTCCTCATATCTTGGGTGATATCATTCAGATTGCAGGCAAGCAAGCAGCATTACTCAGCTATTTCCGTAATAACATTTTGCATGTGTTTATTCTCTTGTCGTTCTTATCGGCATTGGTGGCGCGTAACGGTCGTATCGAGCGTAGTCGTTTGGATAATATTGCCAAACAGCTTTATCCATTTTTACAAAGCGAGCTATTCTTATATTATCCTGCGCACGGCTTGGCGGATACCCTTAACAAAAAAATCGATATTCTCATCGCCCATGGACTGATTATAGAATTGGGTGATGGTATGCTGAGTGTTCCTGAAGCCAATAGTAGATGCTACCAGCAGCTGCAAGTGCTTGCCACGCCTGTTGAACAAAGCCTTGAGCGCTACTTTATGACCTTGGCTCTACTGGCCCAGCAAGGCTCAGGCAATTTGACTGAAAACGAAGTCGTTGATTTATGTCATTTACTTGGTCAGCGTTTATCAGTGCTCTATGCCGATGATATTCCTGACTTCTTTGATCGTGCGCTATTTACCAGTTTCCTCGGTGCCTTGACTCGTCTAGATTATCTACAAAAAGAGGAAGAGACTGGTCTATTAACCTTTGATCAGCGCATCGATGATATTGCGCATCATGCTAAATATGTTCTCAGCCCTGATATGATGCAAATTTTGCAGCAAGTTGCCAACCTCAATGAGGAAGAGATTGCCCATGCAATCACTGAGATTAGTAATAAAAAGCAGCGTAAATTTGGCCGTAAGCGTTAATGAGTAGACTTAAATAGCCAGCTCGTATAACAAGCATAAAAAAAGACCTCTAACTGCTTAGAGGTCTTTTTTTGTTACTTCGAATATGAAATCTCTAAGTAACTATCTGTTAAGTAATTGTCTTTTAAGTAACTATCTTCTAAACAACAGCTCTAGGTCGAAATCTTCTTATACTTCATACGCTTAGGATTGGCATCATCACCCATGGTCTTTTTACGATAGGTTTCAAACTCAGAGTAATTACCATCGAACCAAACAGGGCCTTCATCTTCGAACGCCAAGATATGAGTCGCGATACGGTCAAGGAACCAGCGATCATGCGATACCACCATTACCGTACCAGGGAAGACCTGAATCGCATCTTCTAGCGCACGTAAAGTCTCGATGTCCAAATCGTTTGATGGTTCATCAAGTAGTAAGACGTTGGCACCCTGCTTTAGCGTTTTCGCTAGTTGCAAGCGATTACGCTCACCACCAGATAATTGACCGACATGCTTCTGCTGGTCTGAGCCTTTAAAGTTAAAGCGACCAATATAGGCACGGCTTGGGGTGGTATAGTCACCAACCGTAATGATATCAAGACCGTCAGAAATTTCTTCCCAAACCGTTTTAGTATCATCTAAGTTGTCACGTACCTGACCAACATAAGCAACTTTGACGCTTTCGCCCAAATCGACTGAGCCCGTATCTGGCGTATCACGTTCAGTAATCATATTAAATAGCGTGGTTTTACCCGCACCATTTGGACCGATAATACCAACGATAGCACCAGCTGGGACGTTAAAGCTTAGGTTTTCATACAGTAAACGATCACCAAATGATTTGGAGATATCGTTGACTTCAATGACTTTATTACCCAAACGTGGACCAGGTGGAATATAAATCTCAGAGGTCTCATTACGTTTCTGGAATTCTTGCGAGTTCAATTCTTCAAAACGTTGTACACGAGATTTAGATTTAGCCTGTTGGCCTTTTTGATTTTTACGAATCCAATCAAGCTCTTTTTTCAGCGCTTTAGCAAACGATTCTTCTTGCTTATTCTGCTGCTCTAAACGCGTGTTCTTTTGCTCGAGCCACTGAGTATAGTTGCCTTCGTACGGATAGCCATGACCACGGTCAAGCTCCAAAATCCACTGGGCGACGTTATCCAAGAAATAACGGTCATGGGTAATAGCAACGATCGTACCACTATAATTCTGCAAGAACTGCTCTAACCATGCCACGGACTCAGCGTCCAAATGGTTGGTTGGTTCGTCAAGTAATAGCATATCAGGGCGTGACAATAGCAAACGGCATAGCGCCACACGGCGTTTTTCACCACCTGATAGTTTGCTAACATCAGCATCCCATGGTGGCAGACGTAAGGCATCAGCGGCTTTTTCAAGCTGGGTATTTAAGTTATGAGCATCCCATGCTTGAATGATGTCTTCCATCTTGCCCTGCTCTTCAGCAAGCTTATCAAAGTCAGCATCAGGCTCAGCATATTCAGCATAAATAGCATCAAGGCGCGATAATGCATCTAACGCTTCACGCATCCCGTCTTCAACGTTACCGCGTACGTCTTTACTGTTATCAAGCTGCGGTTCCTGCGGCAGATAGCCAATTTTGGTACCTGTTTGCGCACGAGCTTCACCACTGAATTCAGTATCCACACCCGCCATGATGCGTAGCAAGGTTGATTTACCTGAACCATTGATACCCAAGACACCAATTTTGGCACCGGGGAAAAAAGATAAGTTAATATTTTTTAAAATTTCACGCTTAGGTGGAACAAGTTTTGACACGTTGTTCATCGTGTAAATATATTGAGCCATTAACACTCCGATAGACTGCATAAAAGAGGCAAACAAGCAGACTTAGCAATACTGCTAAGCGCGCTGAACCTCAAAATCAGGGGTATTCATTGACTGTCATTATCGCATTGTGATGAAGCCCCTGCAAGCTAACTGGCTGTTTTACCGCTTGTTTCATGCCTTTTAATACAAAGCTGCGAGCATTTTACATAAAAGCTTGTATTAAACTTATCATTCAGCTTACTGGCGTATCTTTGTGATTCATTGCTGTTTTACAAAAGCCACAAAAAACAGTATCAAATCTTTCGCAAAATTAATCAATAGTAGTTACTATATTAGTTAATCTTAATAAAAATAGTTTTATAAAAAAACGTCTTTATAAAAAGGGTACTCCATGACGACTGGCTATCGACCTGAACTTATCCACCGTGCGTTTGTTGATTTTATCAGTACGCGCCTGCACCCATTTTGGTCCTTAAACGTGCCCAAGTTGCGGCTTATAGCACGCCGTATACTTAGTGATGAATTGATAGCGCTACAATTTGAGCCTAACTGTGCCTTTAAACAGCAGGCTTTTAGTTCAAGTCATCGCTCAGGTCATAGTTCGCATGAAGGCTGGCATGGCGGACAGCATATTAATTTAAGCGTACTTATTGATGGTGTCTATCATCAACGTAGCTATTCATTGGTTGGTCTACCGCAGCAGCCATTATGGTGGCATGAGGACAGCGAGCAAAAACCTCATAAAAATAATAATAATTTAAATAATAGCTTCGATAAAAAGTCGCCAGCGCAAATTGGTACTTCTACTGTGACTATCGCTATTAAACCTCAAGGTCGGGTTTCAGAGTACTTAACCAATCACGCAGTACTTGGTACTGTATTTGATAGTAGTTTACCCAGTGGTGAATTTACTCTTGCTCAGGCAAGATTAGGGCAGCAGACAAGCGAAAAGCGATCGCCTATCTCTGTACAAACCTCACTATTATTTATAGCAGGCGGTAGTGGCATTACTCCGATGCTAGGCTTGGTGACACAGGCACTAAAATATGGGCATAAAGTGACATTGTTACATTATAGTCGGATGTCACTAGGAGAAAATATTTTACAAAAACAATGGCAGCAGTTAGCCACTATCTATCCAAATTTTACTTATTATCTTATTAATACCGAAGACCCCAGCACTTACCTAGCAGGCAGTCGTCATTTAAGTGCGGCAAGCCTTCTTGCATTAAGCCCGTCATTAAGCTCATCATTAAAAGCGACATTAAACACGCCATCAAATGTGTCATTAGACTCCACATTGTCAGATATACAGATATTTGCCTGTGGTTCGCCAGCGTTATTGGCAGGGCTTTACCGCGCTTGCGATGACATTCATTTGCCACTCGGCAAGCAGCTGCGTGACAACATTATGACAGAAAGCTTTAGCCATACCTTATTGGACATAGATGAAGCAGACGAAAAAGCAGTTACTAGCGAAGCAAAAACCATTTTTTTACGTGGACGACAACGACAATTCAATAGCAACACGACATTATTAATGGGCGCTGAGAACGCTGGTATCTGCCTGAACCACGGCTGTAGACAAGGTATCTGTCAGTTATGCCGCTGCAATAAAATTAGCGGTAGGGTCAAAAACATTCAAACAGGCAAGATAAGTAATGATGGCTATGAGTCTATCCAAACCTGCATTAATGTGCCAATGACCGATGTCGTATTGGATATTTAGCAGAATTCTCAAAAATAAATAGCCATTTATGAAACAGAGAATATTCATTCTTATGGTGTATTAAAACTTACACCAATGATTAAATCGAACCTTGCAATGGTGATTTATTGATGCACTTTCGGATAAGGATTATCTATGCGCTTGTTACCCCCTATATTTAAAGCTCAATCTGCGGTGTCTACTTTAACTGCGTTAACCGATGCACAATTCAAGACCACGCGATACCCGACGTTAACGGCTACACCGTTACCAAAAGCGCAGACCGAAGCCCTCGCTGATGAATTAAATGCACTGTATCAAAGCGTGATGGACTCACTAGGTAACGATGATGCGCGCTATATCCAGCGTGTTTATGCGACGGTGGTATATAGCGAGGTCATTTCACGTGCACTACTGGCAGTAGCGGAAAAATCATCATCAAAACGTAGCAAACTTGGCGTTTGGTTACTGGGCACATCTTTGCTGAGCTTTAGTAAAATCTTAAACAATATGGAGCTTGGTCATAATGTCATGCATGGTCAATATGACTGGATACAGCATCCACATCTTAATAGGCAAAAATTTGCTTGGGATATCGTTTGTCCTGCGCCCTTGTGGCAGCATTCGCATAATTATTTGCACCATACTTTTACCAGTATCGTCGGCCGCGACCATGACGTCGGCTATCACTTGATTCGAGTTACTGATGAACAGCCTTGGACACCAAGCGATCGCTATAATCCACTTAAAACGTTGATACTGGCACTAGGGTTTGAATGGGCAGTCGCTTTTCATGATATTCAAATCAGTGTTGAAGAGTACGCCGATTCGGCGCAGCTGACGGACATAATGCAACCAAAAGCTCGCGCCCTATTTGGCAAAATCGCCCGACAAGTAGGTAAAGATTACATTGCTTTTCCTGCAGTGGCAGGTGTATCACTAGATTTTGGTAGTGCACTGACGACTCTAAGCGGTAATATTACTGCCAATATCGCTCGCAATCTATGGACATGGGCAGTGATATTTTGTGGTCACTTTACCGAGCAGGCGCATATGTATACCCATCTTGATGCCAATGAGAGCAAAGGTGATTGGTACGTGCGTCAAATCCTCGGTTCCAGCAATATTCAGGGTCATAAATGGTTTCACCTTCTAACAGGTAATTTATCGCATCAGATTGAGCACCATATCTTTCCTGATATGCCTGCTAGGCACTATGCGAAGATTGCACCAGCTGTACAAGCCATCTGCCGTAAGTACAATTTAGCCTATAATACTGGGCACTTTAGAACGCAGTTTATGCAAGTACTCGGACGTATTCACCATTTTAGTAAACCAAGTGCCGAAGAATGGCACACTTACACACAATCGATATCAAATAATAACAGCAATAACCATTCTACCGCTAATAGCGCGACTGGTACAGCACCTGCTCCTCACACAACCATATCGGATAAACAAGTTAAACGCGGTTTTAGGAAGTTTCTTCCTCAGGTCGTACGCCAAGCTATATTTTATGGCTAATGTTTTGTACGTGATGCGATGTTGTGAACAGCGACAGTAGATTCTTTAAGCTTGAATAGAATCTGTAAAACAAAAGCCTGCTAAAATAAGCTAGTGAAAGATATTAACATTTGCCCTATCTACTCTTACGGTAAATGACTGGATACTCAAATTAAAAAGGCTCACAATAAACAAAGTAGGGTAATTTAGTAAGATAGCTTAGTATGTACAAATAACTATAAAATCCAATGACGGAGAGTTTTTATGAGTAAAGAAAACGCTAAACAAGATATGAACATTGCCCACGATGCACAAGCAAAACGTTTTGAGACATCAATCGATGGTCATACTGGTTATATCAGCTATCAAGAGCGTAATGATAAATTAGTATACGATCACACCATCGTTCCTCAGGAGCTAGGTGGTCGCGGTGTCGGTTCAGCCTTGGTTAAATATGCTCTGAACTATGCTCGTGAGAATGATAAAAAGGTGGTGCCGCAATGCTCGTTTGTGGCCTCTTATATTGATAAACATCCTGAATATCAAGATTTACTATAAGCTAAGCTTACAAACTGAGTTTTATGACAAGAATTATGATATAAAAGTGAAAGCTATTCATCATTATATTATCGATATATTCTAAGCATTAACGCACCACTACCCTCCTATTTATCTAATTTTCTTTATTGTATATTTGCAACCAAATATATAATTAGAGGTTAGAAATAGGTGGGTTTTTTGTCCTATACTGCTTATAGGATTAATAGTAATCGTGTTGCTTATCTTATCGTTAATATCGACTTTTCTATCATCAATCACCATAAATCCATCCACCATAATAATAAAGGATATCACCATGAGTAGTTTATCTGACAAACAAGTAGATCTACAGCTAGACGAACTGCCCGGCTGGCAACGGGATGGTCATGCTATCGTAAAAACTTACCACTTTAGCGATTTTATCGAAGCCATGAGTTTTATGAATCAAGCAGCTTTTCATGCTGAAGCACTCGAGCATCATCCTGAATGGCGCAATACATACAACGTAGTAGAAGTACGCTTGACTACGGGAGATACGGGCGGCATCACCAGTCATGATATTCGTTTAGCGAAACGTATGGAACATATTGTCCAACCTAAGCGCTTATAAAGACTTATGATCTTTATTGATAAAGTATTACTTAACTGAGCGTGACAAAAGTAGATTAATGACTGGTTATAAACAATTAAAAATTCCATAAATCATACTCATAAAAAAAGTCCTCAAGTTGAGGACTTTTTTACCAGCCAGTTTTCTAACTGGCTAAGTTCTTTATATCACAGGTATACTTTTCTATTACATACGGCGAGTAACAAACGCGACGATGAATAGAATTACTGCTAATGCTAACAAGATATAGGCAAAGTTTGCAGATAGTCCAGCGACACCGCCAAACCCTAAGAAACTTGCTAACAATGCGATTACGGCAAAAATAATAGCCCAACGAAACATAATAATTCTCCTCAAATAATCATTGAAAAACCAGATTTTGGGACTAATACCGTAAATACTAATAAATTAGTTAGTGTTAACTTTACGACAATAGTCTCATCAATCTAATAATTTTACTTTTTGTTTTTAATATTACTTATAACTGCTTACAAATATAGAGTAGCAATGATTTTCATTAGAAAAGGTTGATTTTGGTAATAATGTCGATAGGTTATGTAAACTTTGTAGCAAATCTTACTATTTCTAGGTTTTTACTTGGCTTTTCATTACTTATGTGTAGAGATAGTTAGGGTTTACTAAATATTCAGGGTTTTTATGAGAAGATCTGCTATTGATATAAGCACTTTATCTTACATCAGTTTTTAAAATTTTAGCTCATAAATAGCGTTGGCTTAAGAAAGAAGCATACCTATAAATTAGCATTAAAAGCCAATCGTTTATTAATCTTATTTACTTGTGATAAGGATTTCACAACCGGTACGTCGCAATAAATACATCACACCAAGCATTTAATAAAAATACTTAACAAGGAAAATAACGATGAATACGGATACGTCAAAAAATACCACCCCATCAATTGATGAAAAAGAGAGCAGTAACGAAAAACGACCTTATACGGTGGTTTTATATGGGGCAACAAGTTTTGTTGGACAAATCACTGCCCATTATTTAGCGGAATTTTTATCCAATGCTAAAGATAAAAATAGCGCTGTCACTTGGGCGATAGCCGGTCGTGATGAGGAAAAACTGAATGAGTTGCAGTCTAAACTGGCAAGCAAAGTAGACATTATCATTGCTAATAGTGACGATACCACAAGCCTTGATGAGATGACCAAGCAAACGCAAGTCATTATTTCAACTGTCGGCCCTTACCTCAAATATGGTGAGCCTCTTATTAAGTCTTGTACGGATAATGGTACAGATTATGTCGACCTTACTGGCGAAGCAATATTTATTAAAGATATGATGGATAAGTATCAAGACGCAGCAAAACAAAGTGGCGCTCGTATCGTAAACTCATGTGGTTTCGATTCTATTCCGTCAGACTTAGGCGTCTACTTCACTCAAAAGCAAGCAGAAGAGAAGTTTGGCGAAACTTGCGATGTCATCCGTATGCGCGTAAAAGCAGCGAAAGGTGGTCTATCAGGCGGTACAATTGCGTCGATGGCAACTATCTTTGAAGAAGTCGGACAAGATAAATCTCGCCGCAAGCAAGTGGCAAACCCTTATTTGCTTAATGACGATAAAGATGCACCAAACGTGCGTCAAGATAATGTCAGCAAACCAGAATACGATAGCGAGCATAAGCGCTGGCTTGCGCCGTTTGTGATGGCAAGCATCAATACTCGTATCGTTCATCGCAGTAATCAACTGCTTGGCTATGAATATGGTCGCGACTTTAAGTATGATGAAGCGATGTGGATGAAAGATGGCGTTAAAGGTAAATTATCGAGCTACGCGATGAGTGTAGGCTTGTTAGGATTTGCTACGGCGATGATGATTAAGCCAAGCCGAGAGTTGTTATCTAAGCACGTTTTACCTAAATCAGGCTCGGGTCCATCTAAAGAAGAGCAAGAAAACGGCTATTTCGACATTCGCCTCTTTGGACAAACTGCTAAAAAAGATACCATCAATACCAAAGTAACCGGTGACAAAGATCCTGGTTATGGCAGTACTTCACGTATGCTATCACAAGCAGCATTATGCTTAGCGCAAGATATCAGTAAAAAGGAAGTCGGTGGTGGGTTTTGGACGCCAGCCTCTGCGATGGGAGATAAGCTGCTAACACGTCTAGAGGAACATGCTGGTCTTAGTTTCGAAGTTGTGGATAGCTAACATTAATAAATTATAGAGCAATTTGTTCTTAGTATTTTAACAACCGTATCTTGGCAACAAGCTGCGGTTTTTTAATGCCTAATGGCGATCAAAGATGGCTAGGCTAAATTTTATGCTTCTTATACCCATCAAAACATCTATCAATATACCCATCAAAAATCAAAGCTGCAAACTGGCGAAGTAACTGTCAAAAAATGCATTTATCTGAGGTTATGATTCCTCAAACCGTTATTGATAGTAATAACTTAACGGCTAGTGATTATTCAGCAGGTGCTTGTGATTTAAGCGTTGAACAATCAAACGGTCGCTACGGTGTTTCGGGTGCATTGATTGGCAAGTATGTTCCTATTGCAGCTGATATGCCCGTCAACGTCTACATGGACAAGACTGGCAATCCGGTACGCTTGAGCATGCAACAATATGACAATCACTTTGGTGCTAAATTTTCAGCATCTATTATGAGCGACGTGAAAGAAGCTGAAGCGCTAGACGCACAAGTCGCTATCGCTGGAGCGCGCAGCTTAGAGCCGGTAGTAGTCGAAACCACAGACGTTATTCGTCCTGCTAAATACCGTGTTAAAGAAGTTATGATTCCACCAGAAGATCAAATAAAATATATCAATACTGCCGACGGCACAATTATCGCTATCGAAAAAGGCAATGATTTAATACAGTAAAAGCTCTGTTCTATATTCTTATCCGACAAGAATAATACAGTAGTTGCACAAAATCACCTACTAGCATCAGTTCGTTAGATTTTTAATCTATGCACTACATAATTAGTAGCTACTTAGTTGGTATCCTTCTGTTTAGAGTTTATAACTGATTTAGATTGGCTTATAACACTCTTTACCCAAATCGATCATGATAGTCGCTTAACGGTTATCATGATTTTATTTTGCCTATAAATTACATGTTAGATATAGTAAATATATATATTCAAAATTCTAAATTAATTTGTGATATATAAAAAACACCAAATAACAGTCAAGTTTAGAACGCTTTAAACTGACATTATAAGACTATAAATTAAGGAATTAATTCATGAAAAACCGTACTCTATCTTTGCTTATTGGCGCTGCACTTACTATCCCCAGTTTGGCAATGGCTGCTCCTGCTAATAGTGCACCAGTAGATATGCAAGATGCTGCTACTGCAACCACTCTTGAAACTGAAGCTCAAAATGCCGATGGTGAACTAAGTGCAAACCAAAATAATCCGTTTAAAATTAGTGAAACTCAAACTATTTCAAGAGCAAGTGCTAATAAAAGTGCTAGCCAACAACAGATGGCTACTGAACTTCAAGCACAACCAAAAGCCATGCTATTAGAACAACAGCCAAAAGCCATGCTATTAGAACAACAACCAAAAGCCATGCTATTAGAACAACAACCAGTACAAAATTCACAAGAAGCCATGTTGTTAGAGCAAGAAGCTTTGCTAGACTCAGAAGAAGATTCATCACAGGTCGAAGATACAGCAGCTCTATAGATGATGAGGCTAACAAAATTATTAGCTTTAATCATTTGAAATAAAGAAGTTAAGTACGTTACCGTATTTCTAGTACACCAACTTTCAAATATGTATCATGCACAAAAAAAGGCAGCCATTAGGCTGCCTTTTTTATTATTTATTACTACTGCTATCGCTATCAATAGAAATTATTTTTTGGTTTTAGTCACGCCAGCTTCTTTCAATAATGCACCAAGGGTACCCATTTTGCTAGGAGCTTCCGCTTTATCTGCTTTTGGCGCCTTGCTACGATTATTACTGGCATTGTCTTTATCTTGGCGATTACCACGAGGCTTCGATGGACGCTTATCTGCTGCTGGATGGCTATTATTTGAACGGTTGCTACGTGGGCGGCTGGCTTTATCTTCATTGCCAGTGCTTGCCGCATTTGACTTCGCTGCTGCACTTGTGCGTGCTGGCTTTTCGGCTTCAGGCTTCATACTAAAACCAATGCGACCGCGTTTTTCGTCAATAGCAATGACACGTACCGAGACGATATCACCTGGTTTGACGCGGTTCATCGGGTCTGCGACAAAGTCATTGGCCATCTGCGAAATATGTACCAAACCATCTTGATGAACACCGACGTCAACGAAGCAACCAAAGGCGGTTACGTTAGTGACTACGCCTTCCAAGGTCATGCCTTCAGTCAAATCTTTAATGCTGTTAACATCATCACGGAAATTGGCCGTCTTAAACTCAGGACGTGGATCACGGGCTGGTTTAGCAAGCTCTTCTATAATGGCTTTAACACTGATGTTATCGTCGTTAGCAGCTAGCGCCGTGGTATCAATACTATTTAACACACCATCATTACCGATGATTTCTGCCAATGCTTTGTTTGTTTGCACAAGCAAGCTATCGACCAGCGCATAGCTTTCTGGATGCACGCCTGTCGCATCAAGTGGATTACTGCCACCATGTACGCGTAAGAAACCGGCGGCTTGCTCAAATGTCTTAGCACCTAAGCGCGGGACATTTTTTAATGACTCACGGCTATCAAAAGCGCCGTGCTCTTTACGATAAGTGACGATTTGCTGGGCAACATTACGATTCAGACCAGCAATGTGCGCCAAGATAGCAGGACTTGCGGTGTTCACATCAACACCAACTGCGTTCACGCTATCTTGAGTTACTTTATCTAGGCTGTCTGCTAACTGAGTTTGATTGACATCATGCTGATATTGACCAACGCCAATGGCTTTTGGATCAACCTTAACCAGCTCTGACAATGGATCTTGTAAACGGCGTGCAATAGAAACAGCGCCGCGTACAGAGACATCCATATTCGCAAGCTCGTCACTAGCCAGCTCACTGGCTGAGTAGACGGATGCGCCCGATTCATTCACGATAACGGCTTTGGCTTTTAGCGTATCATTCGCTGCCAAAATCTCTTTAATCATCGCGTCTGTTTCGCGGCTCGCCGTACCATTACCAATAGCGACCAAATCGACGTTATAAGTGCTTAATAGCTCATCGATGACTGATTTTGCTTCATTCATTTTATTGTCAGGTGCAAACGGATAAACTGTAGCTACGACAGGCTTATTTTCGCTATCTAACATAACATGACCTTGCGCATCGACGATGGCCATTTTTACGCCATGACGGATACCAGGATCAACACCCAAGATAACTTTGCGACCAGCAGGTGCTGACATTAATAAATGCTGTAAGTTATTAGCAAAAACATCAATAGCATCAGCTTCAGCGGTCAGACGTTTCTCAGTCAATAAACGATGTTCGATATGTGGACGCCACTTATCTTTCCATAAGCTACTAGCCGCTTCTGTCAAAAACTCTTGACGTGCAGCAGGCGCTTTGGCATCAATTTCAAAGTGTTTAACGATTTTTTCAATAAATGGCGCGTCTTCGCCTTCAATCTTTAGACCCAAGACGTTTTCTTGACGACCACGCAGCATGGCTAATAAGCGATGGTTTGGCAGACGCGCAAGACTTTCGCTATGCTCAAAGTAATCTTTAAACTTCTCGCCGACTTCACGTTTTTCATCACTCGCAACGCTAGAGATGATAGTGGCTGTCTTGGCAAAGCCACTACGTAAGTTATCAAGCAAATCTAGCGCTTGCGTCCATTCATCAACAATGATGGCTTGTACACCAGCAAGTTGCTTTTCGATACCACTAAAGTCAACTTCAATCTCATTACCGCTATCATCGGTAATGCTTGATTGAACTTGATAGTCTGCTAGCGCATCGGTTGGCGTGATTTCTTGCGTTAAGACTGCTTGAGCAGCAACGTCAAGACCTGCGGCACGTGCTTTGGCAGCTGGTGAACGGCGACGCGGACGATATGGCAAGTAGATGTCTTCAAGCTCAAGTTTCGACGTCGCATTATCAATACGCGTCTGTAGCTCGTCGGTCAAATTGCCTTGCGCGCTTAGCAGCTCAGTAATTTTGAGGCGACGGGTTGCCATGTCACGCTCATAATTAAGAGACTTCTCCAACGCTCGCAATTGCGCATCGTCAAGATCCTGAGTCTTTTCTTTACGGTAACGGGCAATAAACGGGACGGTCGCGCCTTCATCGTAAAGCTTCACAAACGCATTGACTTGAGCAGTCTTAATGCCAAGCGCGCGAGCAAGCTTGTCGTGAATATTCGCGTGTGTGGTTGCATCCAAAACCTGTGCATTTGTCGAGGTTTGAGATGGCGTTAAGGTATCAGTGCTACTCATATACGTATCAATCGTTGAGAAATGTAGCTTTGCATTATAGCAAAAGCTGCATGAATAAAAATCCTTTTTATCTTTTCGTTATTTATCACGTGTTTTATAGCAAAAATCTTCTTATAAGCTTATTTCTAGCGCCTTGTTAAACAAACACATACAGCATTTATCCTTATGAGTGATGCATTTATGACTGCAATCTTATACACTAAAGTATCAATAGCATAAATATTGCTAGATGCTACTACATTGAACAAAAGCCTTTAGTTTTTATAGAATTTTTTTAATAATCAATGGAATGACGCTTAAATAACAACCGTTTTTTATTACGAATGTTTTTTATTGAGAGTTTCTGCTAATAATAATTTTTATAAGAGGATGCCTGTATGACCGATAATAACAGCCCTGATACCTTAACTCAGCGTATTTTAGTCGTCGATGACGATGCACGTTTGCGCTCTTTGTTACAGCGCTTCCTAGAAGATGATGGTTTTGTTGTCCGTACAGCGCACGACGGCAATCAGATGGATAAATTGCTACAGCGTGAGCTTTTCTCATTGGTGGTGCTCGATTTGATGCTACCAGGCGAAGACGGTATCAGTATCTGTAAGCGTTTGCGGGAAGATAACGGCGATATCCCAATTATCATGCTCACCGCCAAAGGTGGCGACGCGGATCGGATCGCAGGGCTTGAAGCGGGTGCGGATGATTATCTACCGAAGCCGTTTAATCCAAAAGAGCTGTTGGCTCGTATCAAAGCGGTATTGCGCCGTCAAAATCGCGAGCTCCCTGGTGCGCCAAGTCATCAGCTTGAAGTGGTTGAATTTGGCCCGTGGACACTTGATCTATCGACTCGCACGCTTAAACGTGACGGCAATGTTGTTACTTTAACGACGGGTGAATTTTCGGTATTAAAGGCTTTAGTGCAGCATCCACGTGAGCCATTAACTCGTGATAAGCTGATGAACCTTGCCCGTGGTCGTGAATGGGGTGCAATGGAGCGCTCTATCGATGTGCAAGTATCACGTTTACGTCGCCTGATTGAGGACAACCCTTCCCAAGCGCGCTATATCCAGACTGTCTGGGGTGTGGGCTATGTGTTCGTTCCTGACGAGGCAGAAGTAGAAGCTGCTAAAAGTGAGTCGCTGTAACTTAATAAATTTTCAGTCTCTCTTATAGTACAAAAACCCCCTGCACACTTGTGACAGGGGGTTTTTGACTGCTTTTTTATTCAACTACGGCTTTATTTAACTGCTTGATGGTAGATACTGTCAGTTCAAAATAAAAACATGTGCTGATAGCAATATGCTAATTTTCCACCTTAACGTAATTGGCTGTCTTTACTACCGCGACGATTAAATAACTCCGTGGCCTTTGCTTCTTGCTCAAGCTCCGTCTGACAGCTAACGCAATGCTGTATACCGGGTACAGCTAACCGCCGTGCTTCTGGAATCGGCTTACCGCACTCATCACAAAACTCCGCGCTTTTACCTGTCGGTAGTGCACGGCGTGCGCGCTCTAGCGCATCGTTGACGGTCGCATCCATTTGTTCATGCTCAGCACCATCTCTTGACCAGCCACCTGCCATAATCCATCCCTATTATTTATATAAAACGCTTTAATAACAAATAGATGGGGTTGTATATCGTTAATTTCAATATATCAGCAATGATAAATTGTGACTAATCCTTTGGCTGTAGCTCGACCACTTGACCACGCACGCCAATACTTTCATCACTCATTAGGCAAACATACCCTGCCATAATGTCATCAGGAGTTTTGAGACTCATCGGATTCTCTCCCGGATACGCATGGGCACGCATATTGGTACGAGTGCCGCCAGGATTAACACAGTTAAAACGCAAATTGGTGGTGTTTTGCGTTTCTTGAGTGAAAATATCGCTCATACCTTCAACCGCTTGCTTGGAGAGCGCATAAGCGCCCCAAAAAGCGCGAGGATGTGTCCCTACGCTGCTCGATGTGAAAACAATGGAACCATGAGGCGCATCCTTAAGTAAAGGCAGTAACGCTTGCGTGAGCATAAAGGTAGAGGTAAAGTTAACTTTCATTACTTGGGCAAACATATCAACATCGTACATCTCAAGCGGTGTCAATGCGCCAAGCATCCCAGCATTATGCAAAATACCATCAAGCTGACCCACTTCTCTATGGATCAAATTTTCTAACTTTTGCATTTCAGCATAAGTAGCACCTTCTAAATTCATCGGTAGCATAGCCGGTTGCTTACCACCAAAGCTTTCGATTTCATCATAAACGTATTCAAGCTTACTGCTGGTACGCCCTAATAGCAGTACCGTGGCGCCATAACGCGCATAGGTTAAAGCCGCGACACGACCAATGCCATCACCTGCCCCTGTAACCAAGATAGTTTTACCATCTAAACATTTATCAGGTGCTGCAAAATGCCGAATGTCATCGTGAGTTAAAGATGGCATAGAATGTTGTACGGTTTGTGGGTTACTTTGCTGATTTTCTGTCTGACTCGCTGACTGATTCGTATGGTCACTCATGGCATTACTCACTGCTTATCATTTAATAGATGGGATGTTTAATCATTGCGGCGCGTGTTAAAAACATTGACTGATAACGCGTTTGATTTATAGCTGATTTGATTTATAGATAGTCAAACTTACCAGAAGAAAGCAACAGTTTGTTCAATTTTTCAGGGGTGTCAGTAATATAATCTGCGCCCCACTTCTTCAAGTTATTTTGATCTTCAGGTGGAATATAGCCATAAGCGGCTAAAATAGTGGGCATGCCAGCGGCATTACCAGCCTCGATATCACGGACGTGATCTCCTACGTAGAGTACACTTTCAGCAGCACCTCGAGGGATACCAAGCTTTTCTAACGCCACATACATAGGCTCCGGATCAGGCTTGGGGCGTGACACGTCATCAGGACAAACTAAAACCGCACAGCGCCCATCTAGCTCCATTTTTTCTAATAATTGCTCTGCTAAATAGCGTGGTTTATTGGTCACAATACCCCACGGTACGCCTTTTAATTCAAGTGTGCTCAGAACTTCTTCAAGCTCACTAAATACACAGCTATCGACGCAAATCTCTGCTTCGTAATCGTCTAAAAACTGCTGACGAAACTCAAGTAAAGTTTCCTCACTGAAATCAACTTGGTCGTTGTGACGTAGCATGAGTTTTACCATCGCTGAGGCACCCGCAGAGACTTGCTCGCGAATTTCTGCTTCAGATGGCGCTTGCCACTCATTTTCACGGCTCATTTTACCAATAATTCTTACAAAATCAGCGGCTGTATCGATCAATGTCCCATCAAGGTCAAACAAAACAGCTTTCACAAATTGGCTCATAATGGGCGCTCTTAGTTATGGTTATCAAAGGTTTTTTTAAACAAGGGGTTTTTGCACTGCCATCATATAATTGACATCGACGTTTTGAGCTAACCAATAGCGCTTGGTCAATGGATTATAATGTAGTCCAATAATGTCTTGGCGTATAAACCCTGCATTAATAGCCATTTTATCTAGCTCAGCTGGAGTAATAAATTTTGCGTAATCATGGGTGCCGCGATCAAGTAAGCGCAAGACATACTCTGCACCAACGATGGCAAACAGATACGATTTAGGGTTGCGATTGATGGTCGATAGGACGCAAACGCCACCTGGCGCTAGTAACTTAAAGCAAGCTTCTACAATGGCGCTTGGGTCTGGCACATGCTCCAGCATCTCCATGCAGGTTACCACATCGAACTGCCCGGCATGAGTAGCTGCCAATGCCTCAATCGGGATATGTTGATAGCGCAAGCTCTCATTTAAGTTGCTTTGCTCAGCGTGTAAGCTAGCAGCTTTTAGGTTTTCCGTACCGAGATCAATACCGGTTACATCTGCGCCGCGACGTGCCATGGATTCCGACAAGATACCACCGCCGCAACCTACATCCAGCACCTTTTTACCCGTCAAACCCATTCCTGCAGTTTTCGTATGGTCGCTACTTATATAGCCGCGCTTAACGTTTTCTTCTATCCAATTAAGACGCAGCGGATTGATTTCGTGTAAGGTAGCAAAAGCCCCGGTTTTATTCCACCACTCGCTAGCCAAGTTGTTAAATTTTTCAACTTCGCTTGCATCTACATTGATAGCGGTAGCCATGGTATCGTCTGCCCCACGGTTCGCTTGAGTATTCAAAGACTGCTCAGAAGATAAAGCTTGGCTCATAGGATTTTTCCTTTATTGGCATTATAGTTATTATCGTATACAGTGCATGATTATACAGTCAATATTAGCATGGGAGCGGCGACTTTGTCGTGCGTACATCGTCACCGATTGTGAATCGGCTGACTGTATACTTAGGCGTTACCATTATCGAGTATCAACTCTTTATAATAAGTGATGAATGACAGTGGTTTTAATTATTTTAAATCGTCTCACATGATACATTCTTAAGTACTAATATTGAGTAATCAGAATCTTGAGCAATGATAAGCTTTAAAAACCGTAAGCTTAAAAGTTATCAGTAAGATACCTTAAATAATAGCGCACAGCTTTACAACCTTTAGTTAAGAATCAGGTTCACAAGTACCAGCATTTTACGTTATTATAGTCGCTACTCTACTATAGGTCGATTCAATCGAAGAATGGTCGTTTATTCACTCCAAAACCTATATCAACATCCCAAGAAATCTCTAAATCTCGATACCTCAAGGAATAAGTATGAAACGTATCATCGCATTGACTGGTCTAGCTTGTGCTATTGGGCTTGCCAATATGGGCGCTCAAGCCGCCAATTATGTCGCAGGAAAAGACTATCGTGTGCTAGACAACCCAGAAAAAATCAGCGGTGATGCTATCATTGTGCGTGAGTTCTTTTGGTATGGTTGCCCACATTGTAACGTTCTCAATCCGCATATGGAAAAATGGGCAAAGACCAAGGGTAAAGATGTGGCATTCTTTAAAACGCCAGCAGCGCTTAACCCTGTTTGGGAAGCCAGTGCCCGTGGTTTTTATGCCGCTCAGTTATTAGGCTATGAAGACAAAACCCATGATGCGCTATTTGAGGCAGTACATAAAGATGGCAAGCAATTATTTGATCAAGCCTCATTAAGCAAATGGTATGCGTCTAAAGGCGTTGACCAAAAGAAATTTAACAGCCTTTATAACTCATTTGCTGTGGGTACAAAAATCGGTCGCTCACAAGCAGGTGCTAAGCGTTATCAAATCTCAGGTGTACCAGCCGTTATCATCCAAGGCAAATATGTCGTGACTGGCGAAAGTGCTACTGTACCTAAAGTGGTTGATTACTTAGTCAATAAAGTACGTGCTGAGAAAAAGTAATTCCGTCTGGATTCCTAATATAACGTAAAAAGCCAATCATAGTGATTGGCTTTTTTATGGTCTGTCTAGAGGTTACTGTTTTTTCTTTAGACTTTATATTTTATAAAGTTGCTATTCTAAAACAATAAAATAACTAACCTTTTAACTGCGACAATATCGCCACTTCACGAATATAGCTTGCTAGGTCTTCTTTAGATTCCGCCATCAGTTCATCATCTTGCGTATGCTTGGCGTATTCAATCCACAGCAGCAGCTGATACATACTATTACGCTCAGAGGCTTTGTATTGTTTAACGAACTGCTTGAGCGTGCCTTCGTCATTGATGTTTAAACGCTCATGCCAACTTTCAATTTTAGACACCTGCTCTTTTGGAAAAAAAGCATCAAACAAGGCTTTTACCAATTCATGGCGGTTTTCTTCACTGATAAGTTTACCAACGCGCTTAGTTTGGCGATTACGTGCATTGGCACTAGTAATATCGGCAAGCGCCATCAACTCTGCCATAAAGTAATCGCTTGCTGGTAGGTTTTTGAGCTGCTTTTTCGATAAGCTCGCAAGCGGTATCGACAACTGTTGCAAGCGCTCATGAGATTTTTTAAGCTCTGTGCGCGAGACGCGCATATCATGTTCTGACCAGTCAATCATAAAAGCTTTCCGTTTTCGAGATAATAAATAATAAAGTTAATAATGCTTTTTATACAGTCAATTCAAAATAACAGCGTGTTGCCCGCGCTTACTAACTACTACCAACGATACTTTTCGCGATGCTTGGCAACAACGGTCAAGCCCTCAGGTAGGCTGGCTGTCAGCTTATCTTGTAAATGCTTAGTAATGAACACCGAGCGATGTTTGCCGCCCGTACAACCTATAGCGACCGTTACCGTATGACGGTTATTATGTAAAAAATCCGGTAACCACCGATTGAGGAATTTGGCGATATCTTCAGTCATCTCCGACACTTCCGGATAATCGGCAAAAAACTCAGCCACTTCGGCGTCAAGACCAGTCGCAGCTCGCAGGGTCGGATTCCAGTGCGGATTGGGTAAAATCCGGACATCAAAGACAAAGTCTGCATCGATAGGGCTGCCGTATTTAAAACCAAAAGATAACAGATTAATGACTATCTGATTATCAACGCCGACATAATCACGAAGGCGCTCTTTTAGCTGATGAATATTCAGCATACTGGTATCTATTTTGATATCAGCCTGTTTAAATATCGGCTGCAAAAGCTTGATTTCTTTTTCGATTGCCGCGGGTAAGTTATAAACTGTATTCTCTACGCCTTTGGTATCTTGCACCATCAAAGGGTGAATGCGGCGGGTGGCATTAAAGCGCGCAACTAAGGTTTCCTCTTGTGCCGTCACATACATCACGGTGACCGCGTCTTCGCCATAGGTTTGCTTTAAAATATCATGAGTTGCAGCAAAATTCGATAAATCCGCACGCGGCGTACGAATGTCGACGCCAAGTGCGATGCGTTTAATACCGCTATCACAAACCAGCTTTTGTGCCGCTTCAGGAACCAATGACAAAGGCAGGTTATCAATAGAGTAAAAGCCTAAATCCTCTAGGATATTCAGTACTGAGGTTTTACCTGATCCTGAACGTCCTGACACGACCAATATACTCAACCGATCATTAGCTGATATTTGCTTTGCTTGATCGTTATTACCGTCATTACTTACATTCATGTTCCGTCATCCTAATAAATTGCATCCCGCAAATTACTGTGTCATAACGGCTGCTTGACCGTCACTAACTGATTGTCCAACAAGCGCGCACGACCTAACCATGCAGCAACTAAAATAACAAACGTCTGATTATCACTGACGCTTGCATGCTTATGAGCGATAGCAGTCAGTTCAGCCGTTTTTATTTCTAGATAATCGATAATAAAACCTGCACGGGTAATGCGCTGGCGAGACTCTTCTAAAACTTCCTCAAACCCTTGCTGCTCATATTTTCCGTCGCCAATTTGTTTGGCTAAATACTGTAATTCTTGCTGCAAAATCGGCGCTGTTTGGCGCTCAGATTCGCTTAAGTACTGATTACGAGAGGATAGTGCTAGGCCATCAGCAGCACGCACAATAGGCGCACCAATGATATCAATGGCATAACTCAAATCACGAACCAATTGCTTAATAATCGCCAATTGCTGATAGTCTTTTTGGCCAAAAATAGCCACATCAGGTTGCACAATATTAAACAGCTTAGAGACGACGATGCCTACCCCATCAAAGTGGCTAGGACGTGATTGACCACATAACTGACCGGCAATCTCCCCTGCGAGTACTGATGTAGGCGGCGGTAATACGGGATACATCTCATCAATACTCGGTGCAAACACATAATCTGCACCAACGTTTGCCAGTTTTTCGACATCGTTATCTAACGTGCGTGGATAGCTGTCAAAATCTTCACCAACGCCAAATTGAGTCGGATTAACAAAGATACTAACGACCACGATATCGGCATGCTGTTTGGCTATTTTTACCAGCTCTAGATGACCATCGTGCAAATTTCCCATCGTTGGTACTAAAGCAATGCGTTGTTGTTTAGCACGGTAAAGCTGTAGAGTCGCTCTCAACGCTGAGATATGATGATGAATAATGGGCATGGTTAAATAGTCTTCTACTTATAAGCATAAACACTAGAATGTTATATCAGCCTAGCTGAATTGGTGCTGCTCTGTGGGGAAACGGCCTTCACGTACCGATTGCTGATAAAGGGCAAATGCCCCTTCGATACTATGCTCAGTATTGCGCTCATCGGTCAAAAAATCATGAACAAAGCGCGGAACGCGACCATGCACCATACCTAGCATGTCATGCATGACCAATACTTGACCATCGGTATCTGCACCAGCTCCAATGCCTATCACTGGCACTGCAACCGCTTCTGTTACGGCTTTGGCCAGCTCAGCAGGTACGCATTCTAGTACTAAAAGGGCAGCACCTGCGGCAACCACAGATTTAGCATCTTCTATTAGCTTCTTGCCAGCCTCATCACCGCGACCTTGGATCTTGTAACCGCCAAAAACGTTGACTGACTGTGGCGTTAATCCTAAATGCACACAAGTTGGCGTGCCTGCTTGCGCCAATGTTGTCACCAACTCGCAAAGCTCACTACCGCCTTCAATTTTAATCACATGCGCGCCTGCTTGCATCAGCTTACGGCTATTAGTAACTGCTTCTGGCAGGGTCACATAACTCATAAATGGCAGGTCAGCTAAAATGAGTGCGTGCTTGTTACTACGCGCGATATTGGCCGTATGATAAGCCATATCATCGACGGTGACGGGCAACGTTGAATCATGGCCTTGCACCACCATGCCCAAACTATCACCAATCAAAATCGTATCGATTTGTGCCTTTTCCATCATGCGCGCAAACATCGCGTCATAACAGGTCAGGCAAGTAAACTTGGTGCCGTCTTTTTTAAATTTATTTAAAGTAGATAACGTTGTCATATCACCCTCAATACTTTTAACTATAATAATTATGACTATTCATCAAGCATCAATAGCTTTAACGATTGGCTTATCTATATTTGATTACGGCTTAGCTCATTATTTGATAATAATTTTAAGCCTGTCCAATCACTACTGTGTGGAAAATCCGTTATTGGCTTGCCAGTAATGATTAGCTCTGGCGCTAACTCGCGTAGCGGTATCAAGACAAAATTACGCTCATGTAAGCCAGCATGCGGTATTGTCAATTGTGGCTCTGCGATTTGTGCGTCGCCATATAGTAATATATCGACATCAAGACTACGTTCACCCCAATGGCGCAGGCGGGCACGTCTTGCTTGCTGCTCTAGTTGTTGGCAAAATGCCAGCAGTTCAAGCGGCGTGAATATGGTTTCAAAACCAGCGACCGCGTTGACAAAGTCAGGCTGATCTTGTGGTCCCATCGGTACTGATGCATAGAATGAAGAAACACGCACCTTGCGCACTTTTTTATTCTCTGTCATCACTTCAAGCGCCTGCTGTAAATGCTCTACCGGCGAACCAAGCTCATTTGCTAAATTACTGCCCAAGCCCACATAGCAGGTAATCCAAGAGCAAGTGGCGATATTATTGCTATCAACATCAGTATCATTAAAGCGCGTGTTCATCGTTATCACTTTACTCTCATATCCGCTGTCGACGTTAAACGTCATTGACGCTTGGCTGGCGACGGCGGCGCTTCGATGGCACAGGCCCTTTACTATTATTCATATTACTAACAACTGTTGGACTGGCAACTTGACTGGTTTTAGCAGGCTTTGTAGTTGATGCTTTAGCAGGTTTTTGAGCCTTGCTAACCACTTTATCAACAGGTTGAGCAATTGGTTTAGGCGCTTTTTTTGCGTACTTGCCAGCTGCTTTCTCATTGCTATTAGCGTCTGTTACCGTTGCTTTTTTGGCACTGCTAACTTCTGCTACAATGTCAGCACTTTCAATCACAGTAGGCTGACGACGACGGCGTTTATGCGGTATCGGCTCATTATTCATGCTTACGAGTGCAGGTGACTGTGCTACTGTACGAGTCTCATAGGATACAGCACGTGCGCTACTCGAAGATGACTGAGTCTCTACTGATACTTTATTGTGCGAGAGGTTGTTTGAATCTACTTTAGCCACAGGTACTTTAGCAACAGCTTTTGTCTCTTGTTTCTGTGATTGAGTCTCTGTTGATGCTTTTTTGGCCGATGCGTTTTGCTGCATAGGCGCTTGAGTAGGCTTAGACCTCGCCTTCTCTGCAATTGGTAGCTGCTTTTTAAGAGGCGGCACAACGTTGCCGTGTTCTATAACAAACAGTGGCGCAGGTTTTGGCGTATGCTGCTGGTTAGTGCCATCATTATAGCTAGCCAAAGACAGTTGCTGCAGCTGTGCCAGCTCATTATTGTCTTGTGTGACTTGCTGCGCGCTATAACCTTTATTTTTTTGGTTAGCAGATGTATGCTGACTGGCACGGCGGCGACGTGACGGTACATTTGAAGCGTCATTGACAGCAGTCGCTCTAGTATTGTTATGATCAGATGCTTGGATATCGCTATCTACTCGATTCACCTTGGCAGTATCGTTCGAAGTCTGAGTGTTTTGGCGATTACGGCCACGACCACGCTGTCCTTGTTTATAGGCACCGCGGCGAATATTTTCATCAAAATCGTCAATGGCTTTATCTTGTTGCTGCTCGGACAAAGTTTGATAGTTCTGCCACCAGTCGCCCATACCATTGGTCGATTCAGATAATGGATGCTCAGCATCGCCGCATTGCTCGCGCAATAACAAGAAGTCAAAACCGGCACGAAAGCGTGGATGCTCAGACAACTGTACAATCTGTTTGCTACGCGGCGCCGCTAGCTTTGGCTGCAATATCCAGATATCACGGATAAACTGTTCAGCAAATTTCGGAATGGCGGTCTTAATACGTTGACGATCAATAACTTTGCCCGCTGCATGCATTTGTGCGTCCGCAAAAGGCATATTGCGCTTTTTGGCTTTTTCTAATTGATGTAAATAATTTTCCCACAGCAAAGCAGCGTAAAAGAATGCCGGATTGATACTTTTACCAGCGCCAATACGTTTATCGGTATTAACAGCCACTTGCTGTACTAAAGCACTAGGCTCAGAGGGCGGATAAATAATTAAGCTATCAATCGCACCTGACTCAAACAATAACGGCAATAACGGTACTAGATAGCCACCGGTAAACATCTTTTGCGTTTCATCATAAAGGCGATGCGGAGAGATTTGTTCTAGCAGCGCCCAGTTGCCATCATGAAATTGCTCGGACAGCTCTTTATCAAATTCAAAGCCTAACTTAGCTTTAAAGCGCAAAGCACGCAACAATCTGACCGGATCTTCTTCAATACGCGTCGGTGCATTACCTAATAAGCGAATAATTTTATTATCAATATCTTCAAGCGCCCCGCAAAAATCATGAACCACACCTTTAAGCGGTTGATAATAAAGGGCATTGATAGAAAAATCACGACGGGCAAAGTCTTGTTTGATATCGCCCCAGACATTGTCGCGCAGAATCATACCATCTTGATTGGTATTGGAATCATTGATAGGTGGACCACGGAACGTCGCCACTTCGATAAGCTCACGCCCAGAGTACACATGCGCCAACTGAAAACGGCGGCCGATAATACGGCAGCGCTTACCAAAGACATCTTTAATCTCATGAGGCTTGGCATCAGTGACTGCATCGAAATCTTTTGGACGCAGACCTAGCAAGGTATCACGCACGCCACCGCCGACGATATAGGCGTCAAACCCAGCTCGGGTTAGGGTGGCAATTACTTCAGTAATGGAATTGGGTAATTCAGATTTATTCAGTTCTAACTGCTTGGCGGCACGCTCGGCCATGCATCTACTCCTTGCCTTTATTCTTAACCAACCCTGACGAACACAGCGTCTATCAGGCGGATGTACCTGCTAGTTTAACAAATTTTAAGCTTGCTGGGTGTATTTAGACATTTACTTACATGCTAATTTGTCAATATTGGGGTTAATTAAAGCAAAATACAGTTATTAATCTTGCACGGTTAAACGTCCGCGATTTTTCTCAACGGTTTTTGCACCAATCCCCTTCACCTTAGTTAATTCATCAACCGTTTTAAAGCTACCGAACATTTCACGATATAGGATAATGGCCTGCGCTTTACTGCTGCCAATTCCATTCAGCGCTGTCAGCTCACCTTCTGTTGCCCGATTGATATTAATACCTGTTTGCGTACGCGCTTGGGTCAGCGTCGTCTCTTGTTCCAAAAGGTATTTATAAGCACTTTGGGCATTATCAAAACACGGCGCAGCATAAGCGTTATTAAGTAACATGGGGAAAATGCACGCTAAATAGAGAGCAGTGCTCGTTATCAAATGCGTGAGTGACGATCTATTATGTGCGTTCATGTTGTTTTGCCGCTTCCCACAGCACGTCCATTTCAGTTATATCACTATTTTCTAGACACTTACCCGCGGCGGCTAACTGTTCTTCAATATAGCCAAAGCGTGATTTAAATTTATGCACACAAGTCAGCGTCGCTGTTTCTGCATCGAGGTTTAATTTGCGCGCCACATTAACCAGCGCAAACATACAATCACCCAGCTCTTTTTCAATATCGGCAATATTGGCGTTTATCTGATCTTTAGACTTATCTACAATCTCAGCCTTCAGCTCGTTTATTTCTTCATCAAGCTTATCAAATGCACCCCTGACACCTTCCCAGTCAAAACCCAGTTTTGAAGCCTGTTTTTGCACATCCTGTGCCTGCATAAGTGCACTACCGGCTTTGGTGTTATCTAAACGGCGTTTTGGTTTACCACGTGCTTCGCGTGCTTGCTGCTCTTCCGCTTTGATTTCATCCCAGCGCACTTTCACTGCCGCTTCATCTGTGAGTCTTTCAGCTTCAAATACATGCGGATGACGGCGAATCAGCTTCTCTTGTAAGGTAGTAATGACGTCACTGATATCGAAACGCCCTTGTTCAGCATACATCTGACAATGGAACACCACTTGTAACAGTACATCGCCAAGCTCACCTTTAATATCTTCATCATCATTACTTTGTACCGCTTCACCTAACTCATAAGCCTCTTCAATCGCATAAGGAATGAGGCTGTGATTGCTTTGTTTTTTATCCCAAGGACAATCGCTACGCAACCGCGCCATTAATGCCAATAAATCGCCCAATTCACCGCTTGCTGCAGGCGTTCCTTGCACAGCTGTAGGTGCTGAGATTTGTTTTTTTAGAATACTCATAAAGAATGCTCTTATATTTTAATTGATTAGGCAACAGAATAAAGCGGCGTTCATAGCAATGGAGCAGTTAGTGTATCATTGAACGCTGATTGGCTTATAATTGTGTTACTACTTACTCATTTTACCATTGCTCACGCGCAAGGAACCTCATTATCATGTCCACTTCTGCGACTATTGGCTATCAACCAGCCACTGAATTTAACCCTATTATTATCAATTCATTTAAGGCTTATGATATTCGTGGCGAGCTTGGAGTAAATCTCGATGAAGATATCGCTTATCGTATTGGGCGTGCCTTTGCACAGATTTTATTTCAACGCTATCAGGATCAGGCGGCAGTAGAGACTCACAATAATGATACTAGCAACAATGATATTATCAATAATGTGGTTAGCGACAATGTGATTAGCAACAATGTGGTTAGCGACATGGCAACGCTACAGCCTGCTATCGTTATTGGTAGCGATATCCGTGATTCAAGCGAGCAATTAAAACAAGCCACGATCAAAGGTATGATAGATGCAGGCGTCGATGTTATCGATTTGGGGATGACTGGAACGGAGGAAGTATATTTTGCCACCAGTCACTATCAAGCGTTAGGCGGTATCGAAGTCACTGCCAGCCATAATCCTATCAATTATAATGGCTTAAAACTGGTCAAGGAACACTCAAAGCCAATTAGTGGCGATGATGGCTTAGCAGAGATTCAAGCATTAGCAGAATCGGGACAATTTACCACTGATAAACCATCCGGAAAGTTGCAACTGTTGACTGATAAAAGTGCCTATATCGACCATGTCATGAGCTTTTTAGATATCGATAAATTGAAACCGTTAAAGCTGGTTATTAATTCAGGCAATGGCAGTGCTGGTCCTGTGGTTGATTTATTGATTGATAAGCTGAAACAAGCTGGCGCGCCCATTGAAGTAATTAAACTGCACCATACACCTGATGGCAGCTTTCCAAATGGCATTCCTAATCCAATGATTTTGGCTAATAGAGCTGCTACCCAGCAGGCTGTCCTAGAAAACAAGGCCGACCTTGGTGTTGCCTTTGACGGTGATTTTGACCGCTGTTTCTTATTTGATGAAAATGGTGAATTTATTGATGGCAGTTATATTGTCGGTATGCTTGCTCAGGCGTTTTTAAATAAACATGCAGGTGAGTCGATTGTGTATGACCCTCGTGTGATTTATAACACTGAAGCAGTTATAAAAGAACATAATGGCAAGGCGGTCATCAGTAAATCTGGGCACTCATTTATCAAGCACGTCATGCGTGATTCTGGCGCTATTTATGGTGGCGAGATGTCCGCTCATCATTACTTTCGCGACTTTTTCTATTGCGATAGCGGTATGATTCCATGGTTACTGACTATTGAGTTATTGTCTATCACGGGCAAGACGTTATCAGAATTGGTCAGCGGCTACATCAAAGCGTATCCGAGCTCAGGTGAGCTAAACTTTCATCTTACCACTCATGATGCCCCGACGATTATTAGCGCAATTGAAGCTAAATTTAGCGCGCAACATCCAGCTAAATCGGTGCTTGATGGTCTAAGTCTTGATTTTGGCGAATGGCGCTTTAATCTGCGTGCCTCCAATACTGAACCACTTATTAGGCTAAATATTGAAAGTCGCGGTGATGAAGATTTATTACGAACTAAGATACAAGAGATTCAGCAATGGCTAATGACACAAGGTGCTATACCTGCTTAAGTAGTTATCTTTATTAAGTAAAAATTGATCAATTTATAAAAAATAAGCGCCTGTTAATATAGACATTAACAGGCGCTTATTGTCATTTAAGCACTTATGATCTTTTGAGATGTTTTTATTTTTTAGCTGAATAGGATTATTTTATAGTTGATAGAACATATTATTTAGCGCGACCAATACCTCTATAACCACCCACGAGACTGTCAATTTGCGCTCGTGTTAATACATTTTGTGCATCAAATATAGGCATTGCTTGTTGATTTAATGCTGCCACATCCAGCTGATCTTGTGGCGACCAGCTGATGATAAAAACCGCCTGTGCTTCACTGAGCTGCTGATAAGGGCGGTGAATCAATTGAAGTAATGGCTGCGACCCATAAAGGGCAGCAAGCTCAGCCTGCGCCTTATCACTATAAACCAGAGTACGGATATTATAAGACCATAATAACGCCAGTAGTGGATGAATGGCTGATTCCGCTGTCCGTCCCGATCCTGCTTTATAACTACCACCCCAAATCATCACCGTCTTATTGTCGATAAAGCCATCAAAATATTGCCAAAACTTACGGAATATCAGCTCTTTTTGGTCTTCATTGATGTGCATGACTGACTGTAATAAGGACATCTCTAAGCTATGCTCTCGACTCGACTGCTGTAGTTTGACCAGTTCAGTCGGTAAAGTGTTGCCACCAAAACCCCAGCCAGCTTGCAGATAGCTACTGCCAATTCGCTCATCAAGTGCCATGATCTGGCTCACTTGTTGGATATCAACCTGTTGACTATCAGCCAAGCGCGACATCTCATTCATAAAGCTTACCCGCGTTGCGAGCATCGCCATAATACTACTGCGGGCAAACTCTATGGTCGCAATATCAGCATGATGGGACGCGCGAGCATGCTGCATTAAGGGTTGCAGCATGACTAAATGCTGGCTACTGTCCGCAGTTTTTTCACCAAGTAACCATAAAGATGGCTGCAACATCGAGCTATAAGCGTCACCGTCTTTTAAAAATACGAACGGTAAATAATAGACCCAAGCACGCTTTAAACGCTGTGCCAATGCGGCAATAGCGCCTAGCTGCTCAATACCACTCATAATCAGCGGTTGCGTCTGCTGCTGACTATGATTGAAAGCGGTAATCCAGCTATCTTCTATCCATGCTAACTTAATACTGTCTAAAAATAGCCAATATAGGGCAACTATTTTTTGGTTATTAATGTCATGGCTTATATGACTACTGTTATGGTCGTCATTGTGATTGACAACTTCATAGGACTGTATAAGTGCATCAGCACTGTCAGGCAGCGCATAAATGACGATTTTTTGCTGCTGCACATACATTTGCCATAATGCTTGTAAATGATGCTCAAAAGCATATTGCTGTAACTGCTGCGTCAATAACGCTCTATCTGCATATAGGTGAACGCACTGACCTAAACTTGCTAGCACCACTGCGCTGGTAACTGCTTCAATACTATGACCAATAAGGACGCAGACGGTAGGACTCACAGGAGAATTATTAAGCGGATTTGGTTCAGGTGTGTACGTGTGTTTATCTATGACATCAGCGCTCATGATTTTACCTTTAATAATGATTGACGTAGTAAAACTATCAAGACAACTGTTGAATATGTTTTAAAAGCTGGTTGGTGGAAGTGTCAAATTGGACACTTCCCTCTTGCTGCATGGCGTCATGAACTGACTCTGCCATCTGCTTGCCCATTTCAACCCCCCATTGGTCAAACGGGTTGATATCCCAAATACTCGCCATAACATAAACTTTATGCTCATAAAGCGCGATCAGCGCTCCTAAGCTATGCGGGGTTAGCTCATCGATAAGCAAGGTCGTTGAAGGCTGATTGCCTCGGTAGTATTTATATTTGTCGGCATTGAAATCTACCTGAGCTGCAGTATCGGCGATAGCGGCATTACCAAAAGCCAGCACGCGGCTTTGTGCTAGACAGTTGGCCAAAGACAATTCATGCTGTTGTTGTAGTGGCGTATTTTTTGCCTCATCATTATAACGACGTACGCAGGCGATAAAGTCGCAAGAAACTTGCTGCGTCCCTTGATGCAGCAGCTGATAAAAAGCATGCTGAGCATTGGAGCCAATCTCACCCCATAGAATTGGACAAGTGTCATAATCAATACGCTCGCCATACTGAGTAACCGACTTACCGTTACTTTCCATCTCAAGCTGGGTCAAGTAACTGGGCAAATAGCTTAAACGTCCATCATAAGGCAATACCGTATGGGCATTCACTTTTAAAAAGGTACTGTTCCAAACTGCAAGCAAGCCTAATAATACGGGTAAGTTTTCTGCAAAATCAGTCTGCGCAAAATGCTCATCCATACTATGAGCACCGGCCAATAACTGTTTAAATCCAGACATACCGATGCGAATGGCAATAGCCAATCCAATCGCTGACCATAAAGAAAAGCGGCCGCCAACCCATTCCCAAATTTGTAGTTGATGCTCAGGATGAATGCCCCAAGCACTCATTTTTTCGCTATTGGCTGAGATACCGATAAAATGGCGACGTAACACACTGTCTTCAGTACCTGCGCGCAATTCCGCCGTTGCAAGTAACCATGATAATGCTGTTTTGGCATTCGATAGTGTATCAACGGTGCCGAAAGACTTCGATGAGATGATAAATAAAGTGGTCTCAGGATTTAAATGCTTGAGCAGATTATCAAGCTGGGTGCCATCCATATTTGAGACAAAATGCACTTCGATATCGGTATCTGCCCACTCATCAAGCGCGGTAGCCGCCATTAGTGGCCCTAAATCAGAGCCGCCAACCCCGATATTGACCACATCGGTCATGGCCTTACCTGAGAAGCCACGCCATGTATTATCACGTACCCGCTCAGATAATCTGGCAACCTGCGCCAAACTGTGATGGACATCGGCAACCACATCTTGTTTGCCAAATTCTTGGTTAGCGACTTGTAACGTTGCTTTCGCCGGTAAGCGTAGCGCTGTATGCAAAGCTGCGCGCTCCTCACTGGTATTGACCATCGCCCCTTGCAGCAAAGCTTTAATACGCTCAGACAGATCACAGCTATCTGCTAAGCTCAATAAATTCGCTAATACCGTCTCATCAATACACTGCTTGCTATAGTCCATATATAGCGCACCAGTTTGCGTACTAAAGCGAGTCGTTCGCTCATCGTCTTTTGCAAATAGCTGAGCAAGCGACCATGGCTGTTCAGCTAGCGTTTGCAGCGGCTGCCAATATTTAGAGTGACGGGCACTACCATACACTTTATCGTCTTTTATAACGTTCATCCGTTACTCTTTATCTGCTAATTGCTGCTGAGCGAAATAAATAAACGCCTGCATGTAAGAACGCATATCGCCGGCATCATAACTATCTCCGCGCATGGTGGTAACATTGACCCCATACTCACTGATGAGGGCGTCAATGGCATCCGTCAATTGAATCTCGCCACCGACCGAAGCTTCAGTATTGGCTAAATAATCAAAAATATGATGGCTAAATACATAACGACCAACCACGGCGAGTCTTGAGGGTGCCTCTGCTACATTCGGCTTTTCTACAAAACCAGCAACTTTAAAGCTGACATTCATATCCGCTTCGTCATCTACTGCACTCGCATCGCTAAACACTTCATGTAATTGGGCGATACCGTACTTATGCACATCCTCATCCGCAACTTTATCGACCAATATTTGCGAATGACTGTCTTTAGCAAAAGCATCAATCATAAAGGACAAATTATCCGTAGACATATCGCCGTTAAATGGATCGAGTACCACATCCGGTAGCAGTACAGCAAAATTATGCTCACCAATAATCGGGCGCGCAGCAAGCACAGCGTGACCCAAGCCTAATGGCTTACCCTGACGTATCATAGAGACCGTCACATCATCAGGTAGCCAGTTTAAGCTATCTGCCAGCTCATCTTTACCTTTTTGACGCAATTGATTATCCAGCTCAGCATTGATATCGAAGTAGTTTTCAATCGCGCTTTTTTGCGCATGACCGATCAATACAATGTGCTTAATACCGGCAGCGATCGCTTCTTCGACCACATAATGAATGGCAGGACGATTACCAAGCGGCAATAGCTCTTTTGGTACTGATTTAGACAATGGCAACATACGAGTGCCAAAGCCTGCAACCGGAATAACGGCATGAGTAATTTTTTGCATAATTATTAAACTGTATTAAAAGAAGAATGGAGGCAAATCTATATTCTATAAAATTTAAACTGTGTCATAACCATGAGGATTCATGCTTTGCCAACGCCATGTATCTTGACACATCTCGGTAATAGACAGCTTTGCTTGCCAGCCTAACAAAGATTGCGCTTTATCAGCACTGGCATAGCAACTGGCGATATCACCCGCACGACGATCAGCGAACTGGTAAGGAATTTTTTGCCCTGACACTTCGGAGAAAGCCGTCACCAACTCTAATACCGAGGTGCCCGTACCCGTACCAAGATTGATAGGTAAGAAGCCTAAAGCTGAGTTTTGTTGCTCTAGATAGTTAAGCGCGGCGACGTGGCCTTGGGCTAGATCAGTGACATGAATAAAATCACGGACACCAGTGCCATCAATTGTCGCATAGTCATTACCAAAAATATTCAGCTGAGACAGCTTACCAACGGCTACTTGCGAAATATAAGGCATCAAATTATTAGGAATATCGTTTGGATCTTCACCAATCTGACCTGATGAATGCGCACCAACTGGATTAAAATATCTAAGTGTGATTAGGTTCCAATCACTGTCAGATACGGCTAGGTCTTCTAAAATATGCTCAACGACCAGTTTGCTTTGACCATAAGGATTGGTACAGGAGCGCTTCGAGCTCTCATCAATCGGTAACGTTTCAGGATCACCATAGACTGTAGCAGAGGAAGAAAAAACCAAGCGCTTCACGTTATACTCAGTCATTACCTCTAATAACGTAATCGTTCCACTGACGTTATTATTATAATACATCAATGGCTTAGCAACAGATTCACCAACGGCTTTTAAACCCGCAAAGTGAATCACGCCAAAGAACTGATGATCAGCAAACACTTTCTTAAGTGATTCACTATCGCGAATATCGCCTTCTATAAACTCGATTGGCTTTCCAATAAGGTTCGAGATACGATTCATAGCCTCATGACTACTGTTAGATAAGTTATCATAGACAACGATATCGTAGCCTGCTTCATGCAGAGCGATACAAGTATGAGAACCGATATATCCTGCGCCGCCCGTTACCAATATTTTATTTTTCATACCATCACTCAAAGCAGTTTTTAAAACAAAAAAAGACACCCCATTGTAGGGGTGTCTTTATGGTATATCAAGGCAGTTCTAGTAGTTAAGCAATAGGTTAAGACAGACGCCTATATTACCAACCAGTAACTTCTTTAAGCTTGTCACCTAGTTTAGATGGGTCACGTGTATACGCGATACCAGCATCTTCAAACGCTTTGAATTTCTCTTCAGCAGTACCTTGACCGCCTGAAATGATAGCGCCAGCATGACCCATGCGCTTGCCTTCAGGAGCAGTGACACCAGCGATATAACCAACGACTGGCTTAGTGACATGGTCTTTGATATAAGCGGCTGCTTCTTCTTCAGCAGTACCACCGATCTCACCGATTAAAATGATCGCTTCAGTTTGTGGATCTTCTTGGAACAGTTTTAGCGCATCAATCTGGTTCATACCTGGGATAGGATCACCACCGATACCGATACAGGTTGATTGACCAAAACCAAGCTTAGTCGTCTGAGCGACTGCTTCATAAGTCAATGTCCCAGAGCGTGAGATGATGCCCACTTTACCCGGCATATGGATATGACCTGGCATGATACCAATTTTGCACTGACCTGGAGTGATAACGCCTGGGCAGTTAGGACCGACCATACGTACGCCGTCTGCTTTTTCGATATAACGCTTGGCTTTTAGCATATCTAAAGTAGGTACGCCTTCAGTGATCACAATGATCAGCTTAACGCCCGCATCTACTGCTTCAACGATAGAATCTAGTACAAATGGAGCAGGTACATAGATAACAGAAGCGTCAGCTTGAGTCGCTTCCATTGCTTCAGACATCGTGTTAAACACTGGTAGACCTAAATGCGTTTGACCGCCTTTACCTGGGGTAACGCCACCAACGACTTTAGTACCGTATTCGATAGCTTGTTCAGAGTGGAACGTACCATTTTTACCGGTGAAGCCTTGTACCAATACTTTGGTATCTTTATCGATTAATACACTCATTATTTTTTCCTTTATTCGGTTGTCTTGTAATAGCCACTTGATGGTTTGTCGACCATTAAATGTTAACGATCTATTTTTATACCAGCAAGCCGCTATTACGCTTTGACTACGATGTTTATTTGCTTAAGCGTTTAAGAGCTTAGGCTTTAACAGCATCGACAATTTTTTGAGCAGCGTCTGACAAGCCTTGAGCTGAAATAAGATTCAGACCAGAATCTTGTAGAATCTGAATACCTTTTTCAGCGTTGTTACCTTCTAGACGTACAACAACAGGTACTTTTACGTCAACTTCTTTGATAGCAGCGATAATAGCTTCTGCAATCATGTCACAACGTACGATACCACCGAAGATGTTGATTAAAACGCCTTCAACGCTGCTGTCTTCAAGGATAATCTTGAATGCTTCAACAACGCGATCTTTAGTTGCGCCGCCGCCAACGTCCAAGAAGTTAGCAGGCTTGCCGCCATACAATTTGATGATGTCCATCGTCGCCATCGCAAGACCAGCACCGTTAACCATACAACCGATGTTACCTTCTAGAGCAACATAGTTTAGGTCAAACTCAGCCGCTTTAAGCTCACGCTCATTTTCTTGTGACTTATCTTGTAGCGCTGCGATTTTAGGCAAACGATATAGAGCATTTGAGTCGATACCGATTTTGCCATCAACACAAACAATCTCGCCGTTTTCACGAACCGCTAATGGGTTGATCTCAAGCAATGCAAAGTCATTTTCAACAAATGCTTGATAAGCACCAGTCATCAATTTAACGAACTGATTGATTTGTTTGCCTTCAAGACCCAATTTAAACGCCACTTCGCGCGCTTGGTAAGGCATTAAACCTACTAATGGATCAACGTTTACTTTGAAGATTTTTTCTGGCGTTTCATTTGCCACTTCTTCAATATCAACGCCGCCTTCAGTTGATGCCATGAACGTTACGCGACGCGTAGAACGATCAACAACGGCACCAAGATATAGCTCAGTTTGTACTGGGTACATATCTTCTGCAACCAATACGAAGTTAACTGGTTGGCCATCAGCGTCAGTTTGGAAAGTAACTAAGTTAGTACCGATAAGTTCTTCAGCAACTTGCTTGGCTTCTTCGCGAGTCTTAACCAATTTAACACCACCCGCTTTACCACGGCCACCAGCATGTACTTGGGCTTTGATAACGGCAATATCAGTTGGGGTTTTATCAAAAGCTGCAGCTGCTTCGTCGCCATTATAGGCAATGATGCCTTCTTGAATCGGCAAGCCGTAGCTTTTTAATAGCTCTTTTGCTTGATACTCATGTAAATTCATTGATTGAATCCTTTGTTTTTTACCATTAATAAAAAGTGAAAATAAGTACGTGGCAAAATTTTCTGCTGCACTTAAGACCGACGCACTAATGTGACTATTAATCAAAATAGTGCGACAGCCATATCATCACTTAATAGCTATCTAAAATACTTAAAATATCGTTACTTAAAATATTTTCAGCTTTTCAAATTTACTTACGCTTTTTACGCTGGATAGCGTGAATAGCGCGACCATCTGCCGATAAAGCTGCCTCGTGAACTGCTTCAGATATCGTTGGATGTGCAAAAGTCATCAGTTGCAGATCTTCAATACTAGAAACAAATTCCATCGCAATCATACCTTGATGGACGATATCGCCAGCACCAGCAGAGATGGCGTGCATACCTAATAGACGATCTGTTTTAGCATCAGCGACAACTTTAATAGAACCTTGCGCTTCGCTTTGAGCAAGCGCACGGCCGTTAGCAGCTAGGTTAAATGAACCGGTTTTAACTTCATAACCGGCAGCTTCAGCTTCTTGTTCAGTTAAGCCAACCCATGCAATTTCAGGATGGGTATAGATAACATTGATAATAGTGTCATAGTTAACTTGGGCTTTTTCGCCATGAATACGCTCAACAGCCATCATGCCCTCTTCCATTGCTTTATGAGCAAGCATAGGACCGCGGACTAGATCACCGATCGCATAGACACCATCAAGATTGGTTTTACACTGGTCATTGACATCGATAAGACCACGTTCGGTCAAAGCAATACCACTGTTTTCACCCAGTAACTTTTCAGAATAAGCACGGCGACCGACACAAACGATGAGTTTATCGAAGCTTTCTTCGCTAGACTCGCCTTTAGTTTCACTAGTAACAATAACTTGATCGCCTTTTACTTCAGCATTGGTCACTTTGGTATCGACACGGATATCAAGACCTTGCTTTTTCAGCATTTTACCAGCTTCTTTAGCGATGTCTTTGTCAGCTGCTGCTAAGAAGCTAGGTAATGCTTCATAGACGACCACTTCAGCGCCCAGACGACGCCATACAGAACCAAGCTCAAGACCGATAACACCGGCGCCGATTACGCCTAAACGCTTAGGTACGGCAGTGAAATCAAGCGCGCCGGTAGAGTCAACGATACGATCGCCATCAGTCTTAGCAACTGGGATATCAATAGGAACTGAACCTGCCGCAAGAATGACATTTTTTGCAGTAATAGTCGTTTCTGCTTCGTCAGCAAGCGCGGTAAATTTAACTTTTTTATCAGCGCCCTTACCGTCTTCTAACGTGCCCCAGCCTTGTAGCCAGTCAACGCCATTGCCTTTTAATAACGCTGCAACACCGCCCGTCAATTGCTTAACGATGCCTTCTTTACGAGCTATCATTTGCTCGATATCGATAGCGACGTCGCCGGTGCTGATGCCATGCTCAGCAAGATCATGCTTAGTAGCTTCATAGCGATGCGAGCTATCAAGTAACGCTTTTGATGGGATACAACCAACGTTTAAGCAAGTACCACCAAGTGCTGGCTCACCTTTATAGACGCGCTTTTCGATACAAGCTACGCTCATACCAAGCTGTCCTGCACGGATTGCGGCTTCATAACCACCAGGTCCGCCGCCGATGACGACTAAATCATAACTGTCTTTCATAATACGTTCCTATTTCTAATTTTAGGTATCATATAAGCCAATTTCATCTCGTTAGTAAACAATCGACATATCTATTCGATAACCAATACGATATCTAAGTGTTAGATAGTAGATGCATTTAAAAAGACGATAAAGATGGCTGCTAAATGTTCTTAGCTTGTTGCTCATAAGATAGAACTGAAAAAGCTAAGAGGCACTAAAAGATAATCTAGACAAAGTTAAAAAGCTTGTATCAGCAGAACTGATACAAGCTTAAGAGCTTAGAGGTCTAGTAATAACATGGCTGGATCTTCAACCAATTCTTTGATAGTTACTAAGAACTGTACAGCTTCTTTGCCATCAATCATACGATGGTCATAAGATAGAGCAAGGTACATCATCGGTAAAATTTCAACTTTACCATCGACTGCCATTGGGCGATCATTGATCGCATGCATACCTAGGATAGCAGTCTGTGGTGGATTCAAGATAGGCGTTGACATTAATGAGCCAAACACACCACCGTTTGAGATAGTGAATGTACCACCAGTCATGTCTTCCAGACCAAGCTTACCTTTTTGGGCAAGACCACCTAGCTCACGGATTTTGCTTTCGACATCCGCCATGCTCATGCGATCGGTATCACGCAATACAGGAACGACTAAGCCGCGATCTGATGATACCGCAACACCGATATCATAAAAACCATGATAAACAATGTCATCGCCATCTAGTGAAGCATTTACTGCTGGGAAGCGTTTAAGTGCTTCGGTCGCCGCTTTCACAAACAATGACATGAAGCCTAGACGTACACCATGACGTTTTTCGAACTGGTCTTTATACTTAGCACGCATATCCATCAACGGCTTCATATTAACTTCGTTGAACGTCGTTAGCATCGCTGTTTCTTGTGATGCTGATAACAAACGCTCAGCAACACGCTTACGAAGGCGCGTCATTGGAACACGTTTTTCAGTACGCTCGCCAGTTGATTCAGCAACAGGACGACCACTATCAGATTTGATAGAGCTGTCTGCTTTTAGCGTTGGGTTCGACATATCAGTTTTAGTAACACGACCGCCGCGACCACTACCTTCGACATCTTTAGGATCTACGCCGCTTTCTTTTGCTGCTTTACGTACTGCAGGGCTTTGATCTTTATGGTCGGCTTCATCTTTTTTATCGGTAACTTGTACTGGCTCGCCGCCATCTGTCGCTTGCTTCAATTGTACCGGTGCTGCTGGTTGATCTGGATCGACTGCTGGCGCAGCAGCATCCGCGCTGGCACCTGCTTCAAATTCAGCAATGAGCTCGTCAGACAAAACCGTGTCGTCTACTTGCTTAACGATTCTAGTAACCACACCATTGTCTGGCGCAACCACTTCTAATACAACTTTGTCAGTCTCGATTTCAGCTAATAGGTCATCACGGTTAACTTGTTGGCCTTCAGTGACGTGCCACTCAACGATTGTGCCATCGGCAACTGATTCTGGAAAAACGGGGGCTTTGATATCAGCCATCGATATACTCCTTAGATTTGGATATTACTATTTATAATTAAGTCGTGATAGGCAGTCAGTACCTTTTTAAAGTCTATTACTTAGATTCTTTTACAAAGTACTGACTGTTATCGCCTGATGCATTTATTTTATATAATCTGTTATTTAAACAATCTACTATTTAGACAGCTCATCTACACTGATACCAAGACCACCAGCGATCAAATTCTGTTGCTGTTGGATGTGTAGTTTTGCAGAACCTGTTGCAGGTGCCGCACTAGCAGGACGCGCTACCGGCTCCATCACTTTTGCCTTGGTTGGATGCGGTACTACGATACGGAACATATGCGGTGCTAAATAATACCAAGCACCTTGGTTAAGAGGTTCTTCTTGTGTCCAAACAATTTCTTTTAGATTGCTATATTTTTCAATTTCAGCAATTAAACGCTTTTCTGGTAATGGATAAAGCTGCTCGATACGGACGATTGCAACATGATCTAAACCTAATGCACGACGCTGTTCTAGTAAGTCATAATAAACTTTACCACCACATAGCACCATGCGAGTCACGTTGTCCGCATTTTGCTGATCCATCTCTGGCAATACGGTTTCGAACTTACCATTAGCCAATTCTTCAAGGTTTGATGTGGCAAGTTTATGACGCAGCAAACTTTTCGGCGACATAACGATTAACGGTTTGCGAATTGGGCGCACCGCTTGACGACGTAACGCATGATAAATCTGCGCAGGAGTCGTCGGCGTAATGACTTGCATGTTGTCTTCAGCACATAGCTGTAAGAAGCGCTCAAGACGAGCAGATGAATGCTCAGGACCTTGACCTTCAAAGCCATGTGGCAATAGCATGGTTAGACCGCAAACACGCTGCCATTTAGTCTCACCACTTGAGATAAATTGGTCAATAACAACTTGGGCACCGTTGACGAAATCACCAAACTGCGCTTCCCATACGACGAGTGCATTTGGCACTGTGGTCGCATAACCATACTCAAAAGCCAATACCGCTTCTTCTGATAACAATGAGTTATAAGTCGCAAAACGGGCTTGTGTTTCACTCATGTGAGCAAGTGGCACATACATGCTGCCATCTTCAATGTTATATAGCTCACTATGACGATGTGAGAAGGTACCACGGCCTACATCTTCACCAGTAATACGTACCAACACTTTATCGTTGTCGACTAGTGACGCGTATGCTAATGTCTCGGCAGCACCCCAGTTTAAAGGCTCTTCGCCCGTTTGCATAGCTAAGCGTTGTTCGACAACTTTTTGTACTTGGCGTTGTAGCTTATAGCCTTCAGGCATCTCCGCCATACGGCGACCATAACCTTTTAGCACTTCGATATCGACGCTAGTATCCCAATCATCGACCAAGTCATGACCAAGATAAGGTTTCCAATCGACGAATAACTCTTCGTTAGGCTCGCTTACCAATGAGTTGGCAACATATTCACCGCGGTCTAAAGATTCACGATATTCATCTTCGTAGCGTTTTTCATCTTCTTGGCTAAGCAGACCTTCTTCAATAAGCTTTTGCGCATAGATAGTACGAGTGGTTGGTAGCTTCTTAATCACTGCATACATCAGTGGCTGGGTCGCTGAAGGCTCATCGGCCTCGTTGTGACCATTGCGACGATAGCAAAAGAGATCAATGATGATATCTTTATCAAACTCGTGGCGATAATCTAATGCCAATTGTGCCGCAAATACGACAGACTCAGGGTCATCGCCGTTTACATGTAAAATTGGCGCATGAACCATTTTTGCTACATCGGTACAATATTCGGTTGAGCGTGCATCTTCTTGACGACTGGTAGTAAAACCAACTTGGTTATTAATAACAATATGTACTGTACCACCCGTGGTATAAGCGCGGGTTTGTGACATTTGGAAGGTTTCTTGCACCACCCCTTGACCAGCAAATGCGGCATCACCATGAATGACGATTGGTAATACTGAATTACCCGTCTTATTTTCATGAAGTGGCTGATCGTTACGACGTACTTGACGCGCGCGTACAGAGCCTTGTAATACTGGAGCAACGATTTCAAGATGCGATGGGTTAAACGCTAATGCTAAATGTGTCTCGCCACCTGGAGTCATCACGTTTGACGAAAAACCATTATGATATTTAACGTCGCCTGAGCCTTTTTCTGGCTGAACTTTGCCATCAAATTCGTCAAACAAATCCGCTGGATTTTTACCTAGGATATTTACCAGTAGGTTTAAGCGTCCACGGTGAGCCATACCAATAACCATCTCTTTAGTGCCATAACCGCCAGCACGTTGGATGATTTCGTTAATAGCAGGAATAAAGCTTTCGCCGCCCTCTAGACCGAAACGCTTCACGCCCGTATATTTACGAGCAAGATACTTCTCTAAACCTTCTGCTGCGGTCAGGCGCTCAAGAATAGATAAACGCTTTTCTGTATCAAATTTGATATACCCTAGATTGCTCTCGAGATATTTTTCCATCCAGCGCTTTTCTGTGCTGGTGGTCACGTGCATATACTCTATGCCAATATAACGGCAGTAGACGCGCTCCATGATTTCAATAATCTCACGTAGCGTTGCTTCATTCTTACCAATATTTAAATCATTGGTAGGAAATACCGTATCGAGATCTGCTTCAGAAAGATTGTGATAAGCAAGGGTTAGGTCTTCTATTTCCGCGCGTGGATTTAGATTTAATGGATCAAGCTTAGCATGGCGATGACCACGGCGACGATAGGCAGAGATCAGCTGCTGTACACCCATTTTTTTAGGGCTGCCAACATTGTCTGACTTACCAGTAGCTGAGTTACTCGCTTCAACGCTGACCTTGTTAGCCGTCTGATTGCGCGCTAGCAACAAGAACTGGTCTTTAATGGCATTGTGCTGCTCATCATTTGGCGACTTGTATTGTTCAAAATATTCTTGCCAATCTGTATCGACGCTACTAGGATCGTCTAGATATTGCTCATAGAGCGCTTCAATATAATTGACATTATCAGCGGCCAGTTCAGTTTGGTCTACGCTCACTGCTTCTTTAGTTATACTATTCATAATAATCGTCTATTTGATAGATAAATGAATGGAATCGTGCTTATTATTGTTTAATCGGTTGTATGCTAGCTATTTAATACTATTATTTAAAAATTGACCGTTACAACCGCTGCATAGTCTTTTACAGAAATGATCGAATCATGACTTTTTAAGGTTAAACGCTCATTAATTTTAATTGCCATTTAACGATAAAAATCATAATTACAATACCGAGACTATTATTATAATTATTTGTGAACGTCCAGTTTTCTCATATGGCTCGTTTCACAACATTAATTTATATATAATCCTCTCAGCTATAACCAAATCATTAACCATAAGGTTTGAACCGAACGTTTTTTCTTTCAGCTGGCCTATTTATTGGCTATTTCTGCTGAAACAACGTTCTACGGTAGCTTTTTGAAGATTATTACGCTAAATACATATTGCCGTATAGCGTAACATGCCTACTTTATAGGCCATAGTTTGTTTGTTCAATACTAGGTATTTAGGTAATGAATATTGATTATCATTTTTAGCGACTTATAAGTGGTCTGTATCAATTCATACAGACACTTTTTATAGGTATTTTTTATCGCCGTGTTACTTATATAAGTGACTTGTAGAATATAAGTTACTTGTATAAGTCACTTATATAAGTAACAGTCATTCTCAGTCCTACTATCATACATATTCTACGATTGTTATTTATGTCCATGATATTAGGCTGACTACGCATTTTTTCTACGTTTATGGGTTTTCTTTTTCAATTATATAGACAGACGGACCATATAGCAGGTCTTCTTACATATGACCAACGTATTGTTAATACGGCCTTACTTCCAATAACTTATTTTATCATTCTCTCTCAAGCATTAATCCCCAACTGTTCATGTCTTCATGTTTTGACAATGACTGTCGTTTATGAAAAAAACTAGCTTTTGAGTTGGTAAAGTTGTTAATACTTAGGTTTTTTGACTAATAAAAAACACCACCTAAGACAAGGTGGTGTTTTTTATAGCGCTATTATAAAGCTAATTGACCAAAAAAGGTATATTAACCTGCTTGATCGATCAACAAATTACGCAGATGACCAATAGCTTTGGTTGGATTCAAGCCTTTTGGACATACTGATACACAGTTCATAATACCGCGGCAACGGAATAAGCTGAATGGATCGTCTAAACGAGCCAGACGAGCACGCGTGTCCGTATCGCGGCTATCAGAAACGAAACGATTGGCATTTAGAAGTGCTGCTGGACCTAAGAACTTATCAGGGTTCCACCAGAATGATGGGCAGCTGGTTGAACAGCAAGCACATAAAATACACTCATATAGACCATTTAACTTGTCACGCTGCTCAGGTGACTGCAAACGCTCTGTTGCTGGCGCTGGCTGGTCATTGATCAAGAACGGGTGTATTTTTTCATATTGCTCGTAGAATTGGTTCATGTCGACAACCAAATCACGAACCACTGGCAAACCTGGTAATGGGCGAACCGTTACTTTTTCAGGCAGAGTATTCATGTTGATTAGACATGCCAGACCGTTTTTACCGTTAATATTCATGCCATCAGAACCACAGATGCCTTCACGGCATGAGCGACGGAAGGTGAGGGTTTCATCTTCCTTTTTTAGGCGTAATAATACGTCAAGCAACATACGATCTGAGTCTAGTAACTCAATCGTATAAGTTTGCATGCGTGGCGCTGCGTCCAGATCAGGATCGTAGCGATAAATCTCGATGGTGCGAGTACCTCGGCTCATAATGCTAAACTCCACACGTCGGTGATGGCGAGCGTACAAGGCTTGCAACCTAAAGATTGCAATATATCAGCGCTAATACTTCTTAGTCATAGCGCTGATATCAGCTCGTAGCTGGCGGTCACCTTTTTAATAAATTAATAAGGGATAAACATTTATGCTGTTCGTATAAATCAAGCGCACGCAGTCTAGAATTAATAGACTCGGACTTTTGGCTCGATATAATCAACGGTCAATGGTATTTTACGAACTGGCTTATAGATAACTTTATTACCTTCAGAATACCATAAGGTATGCTTCATCCAATCGTTATCGTTACGGCCATTTGGTGCATATTCATCATCTTCAGGACGGTCATAATCAGAGACACTGTGCGCGCCGCGGCTTTCATGACGTTTAGCGGCCGATATCATCGTCGCTTTCGCCACTTCATAAAGGTTTGCCACTTCAAACGCTTCAATACGGGCAGTGTTAAAGACTTGTGATTTATCAGCCAAATGGATTTGGTCAATCTTGTCCCCTAGCGCTAGGATTTTTGCAACGCCTTCGTCCATCATGGCTTGCGTACGGAATACACTCGCATGCGTTTGCATGGTCGCACGAATCTCATCAGCCACATCTTGCGCATTATAGCCTTCAGTCGACTGTTGCAGCTTGTCTAAACGACCCACGGTATAATCAAGCACGCGAGGATCAAGTGGTTTATAGTTATGGTCAGCATGATGGAACTCATCAACGATATGCTTACCGGCAGCGCGACCAAACACTAGTAAATCTAGTAGTGAGTTGGTACCTAAACGGTTAGCACCGTGCACACTAACACAAGCACATTCACCGATGGCATAAAGACCTTTAACGACGTTGCCCTTTGCGTATAGACCATCTTCATCAGTGCCCGCTTCTAGATCCGGTACAATCACTTGACCATGAATCGTGGTTGGAATACCACCCATCATATAGTGAATGGTTGGGATAACTGGAATCGGCTCTTTTGTGATATCGACGTTGGCAAAGTTTTTACCAATTTCAAATACTGATGGCAGACGCTTCATGATGGTTTCAACGCCTAAATGCGTCATATCCATCACGATATGGTCAGCATTTGGACCACAACCACGACCTTCTTTAATTTCTTGGTCCATAGAACGTGATACTAAATCACGTGGCGCCAAGTCTTTAACGGTTGGCGCATAACGCTCCATGAATGCTTCGCCATCTTTATTACGTAAGATCGCCCCTTCACCACGACAACCTTCAGTCAATAGCACGCCTGCGCCATGAACGCCAGTTGGGTGGAACTGCCAGAACTCCATATCTTGCAATGGAATACCGGCGCGTACTGCCATGCCGATACCGTCACCAGTATTGATATAAGCGTTGGTAGAGGCAGCAAAGATACGACCAGCACCGCCTGTTGCTAATACCGTAATCGGTGATTGGAATACCGCAACCGTACCTGTTTCTTGTTCAATCGCAATCACGCCATTGATATTACCGGCGTCATCTTTGATCAAATCAAGGGCAATCCACTCGATAAAGAACTCAGTACCTTGCTGTAGATTTTTCTGATATAACGTATGTAATAGTGCGTGACCAGTACGGTCAGCAGCAGCACAAGCACGTTGTACGGCCTTTTCGCCATAGTTTGAAGTATGACCACCAAACGGACGTTGATAAATCGTGCCATCCTCATTACGGTCAAATGGCATACCCATGTGCTCAAGCTCGTATACCACTTTTGGTGCTTCACGGCACATATACTCAATCGCGTCTTGGTCACCTAACCAATCTGACCCTTTAACGGTGTCATAAAAGTGAAAGTGCCAGTTATCATTACTCATATTACCCAAACTTGCGCCAATACCACCTTGCGCTGCAACGGTGTGCGAACGGGTTGGGAATACTTTGGTAAGGACTGCAACCTTCATGCCCGCTTCGGCTAAATGCAATGAAGCACGCATACCTGAGCCGCCACCACCAACGATGACCGCGTCATAGTTCAGGGTTTTAATATTGCTAATGGTATTATCTTGTCTAGTTGCCATTACGGTTTTCCTAATGCCTGTTAATGCTTAGAAGTAAATAAAAAGGTTGTTGTATCAATTATCGTATGACAAGGTTGAATAAATTTTTACTTCAATCCTGCTTACTTTCATCAACTTGCTTGCTATCATCAAATAGCAAGCAAACAACCTTCAACCACTCAATTTGCATATCTATCTTTATATTGGGTCCACTCACTGACTAAACCATGATGCATCTATTATATAAGTGACTGGTTAAGTCAGTGGTGTCCAACGCTATGATTGGCTATGACTATTTTTGGCTACTAACGGACTTTTCTAAGACAAATCAACTGTTTTAAAACAATCTAACCGTTAATAAATCTCTCAGATCAACCCGCTCTTATTGATAACTATTAAATAAACAACTATCAAATAAATAAGTATCGAAATTCATGACTAGTGGTTAAACAGCAACAACACCGAAGCCATTACCCCAAAAAATCATGATGCCCCAAAATAGAAAAACTAAAATAGCGATAATCATTAATGACTGTAGTACCAAACGCAGTCCTGCTGCGCTTGAGCCCAGTTTTCCAGTTGTAATATAATCGGTAAAAACTGTCCACATCCCAACCCAAGCATGACCCGCTAGCGCTAAAACAGCAAGCAAGCTAAACAGACGCATAGGCAAACTGGTCATAAATTGTGACCATTCAACGAAGCTCACATCACCATGAGTTAAAAAGAAGCCCAGTAATACCACGCTGTATACGGCTAAAATGACCGCACTGATACGCTGGATAATCCAATCGCGTGTGCCTGATCCTGTCAGACCCGTTGCGCTTTTGATTCCTGAATCATTTTTTATCATTAGAACATCACCCATACAAATGACGCGACAATTAAGATTGCTGCAATTACAAAGCTAATCATAGAAGCGGCACGGCCAGATTTTAGCTCTTCGTTCATGCCCATATCAGCAAATAAATGCTTGATACCCATCACAAAGTGATAAGCGATAGCGGCGACAAAAATCCACGCCAAAAAGCGAACGAGAACATTGTCAAACACGGTTTCAAAACTCTCAGGCGACGCCAAAGAATTCTGCAATAACCACAACATGACAGGGATAAGTAGAAATAAAACAATGCCAGATATACGATGCAAGATTGAAGCAATTGCAATCGGTGAGCGGTTCACGCTAATCACTTGGCTTAAGGGCAGGTCAATAGGTCGGTTGCTTTTCACAGCGGGCATCCTTTTTGCGGTTATGTCTGGTAGTTACTTATGATTTAGCAATCGTCTGCCAAATACACTGAGCACCACACAAGACGAATAAAGTAAGGAAGGGCTAGCTGACGTCGTTTAATTTGCACTAAATTTGAAAGCTGGACATGGGTTATACGGTCTTTATAGACGGTGTAACATAGCTCGTTAAATGGATACACCCTTTCAACAACACTCTTTTTACTTACTTTTTGACAGTAAGAGCGAAGCATGGGGTAAATCGATTAACTATTCTATTTTTACTGGTTGCCATTAACAAAAAAAGATAACGCCGTTGTGTCATCTCTATATTATCATTTTTTTGTTAAGGTAAACTTCACTGTCGACTATTTAAAAATAGAACAGTTAACAAGAATATTCAAGCGATAAGCTAAGTTTGGTCTATAAACTGACTGTCCAATCGTAACAAAGTATGAGCAAAGCAGAGCTTTCCCCGTTATTTATTAAAATGACTTATCAATTTGCGCAAAGCTAGTGCCAGTTAAATCCCTACAATTATAAAATGACTGAGCCCTAATTACAAATTTATCCCCTGAATAGTGGTTATTAGAGATTAATTAACAAAAAACTGGCTATTTGCAATATGAATTCATTAGTATTACTCAGGCTTGATGAGTTATAAACCCAAATGAATTTGTCGGTCACTCATACTCTGTCTGTTTCATCGTATGTGAGATGAAGTATTGGCGCTGATTATCTAGCTGAAAACGCTTTACTATTACAATGTTAATGAGAATCATTACATGATGATAAATAAGCTTGTTTACAGCCAGATTACTGATTAGACATATTTTGATACAAAGTTTACAGTACATAAGTACTCTGAAACCACGACAATCACAGACATTGCAGGTAAAAGTCTTTTCAAAACCTAAGTAATAACTGCTAATATAGCCTGCATATTAAATGAGTTAAATTCATTTTGACCATTTGTGACGCGAGGGTATGCGTCTCTATATTTTTATTCTAACAAGTTAAAGCACTGGAGATTAAATTATGGCTGATAATCAAGCCACATTAACCGTAGATGGTAAGGATTACCAACTTCCTATTACCGAAGGGACTTTAGGGCCGTCAGTTATCGATGTTGCTGCTTTCCAAAAAGCTGGCTACTGGACCTATGATCCAGGTTTTATGGTAACAGCGCCTGTTGAATCAAAAATTACTTTTATTGATGGGGGTAAAGGCGAGCTACTTTATCGCGGCTATCCTATCGATCAGTTGGCCGATAATGCTGAATACTTAGAAGTGGCTTATGCGTTGATTCATGGCGATTTGCCTAACGCTGAGCAAAAAGCCGATTTCTTTGAAAAAATTCGTAAGCATACTGGTGTTCATGACCAATTACGTAAATTCTTTGAAGGCTTCCGCCGTGATGCGCATCCTATGGCAATCATGGTTGGTGTCGTTGGTGCTTTATCAGCGTTTTATCATGAAAAACTAGATGTTAGCAATGAAGAGCATCGTGAAATTACCGCGATTCGTCTAATCGCTAAGATGCCAACGCTTGCTGCGATGAGTTATAAATACTCACAAGGCGAACCGTTCATGTATCCGCGTAATGACTTCAATTATGCTGAAAACTTCTTATATATGATGTTTGCAACGCCTGCTGATGTTGATTATAAAACCAACGATGTCATCACGCGCGCTATGGACAAAATCTTTACCTTGCATGCTGACCACGAGCAAAATGCTTCGACGTCTACGGTACGTTTAGCTGGTTCTACTGGCGCAAACCCTTACGCTTGTATCGCTGCTGGTATCGCCGCCCTTTGGGGTCCATCACATGGCGGCGCCAACGAAGCTGTGCTTGAGATGCTAGATGAAATCGGTTCTGTAGAAAATGTGCCTGAATTCATGGAAAAAGTAAAAAGCCGTGAAGTGAAGCTGATGGGCTTTGGTCACCGTGTTTACAAAAACTTTGACCCACGCGCACAAGTACTGAAAAAGACTTGTGACGAGGTCCTACAGGCTCTAGGTATTGACGATCCAAAGCTTAAACTTGCGATGGAACTTGAGAAAATTGCGTTAGAAGACCCGTTCTTCATTGAGCGTAACCTGTATCCAAACGTTGACTTTTACTCTGGCATCATCTTAAAGGCCATCGGTATCCCAACCTCAATGTTTACCGTAATCTTCTCATTGGCACGTACCTCTGGCTGGATCAGCCATTGGCTTGAGATGCACAGCGCACCGTTCAAAATCGGTCGTCCACGTCAGTTATATACTGGTGAGAAACAACGCGAATTTGTTAAAGTAGAAGACCGTAAATAGTTTTTAGCAATGCATAAAAAATCTCGCCATGTGCGAGATTTTTTTTATGGCTAGATTTGACAGATTATTTAAACTCTTTTAGCGTTTGCTCATATTTGGCGATTTGCTCATCATAGCCTTTGATAGTCTCGTTAAACTTCGACATCAGCATCTCAAACTCTTGCTGTTGACTCTGTTTCATTTGCTGCATATCTAGCACTTGTTGCGCTTCTATCTGCTCCCACACTTGATGCTGAATAATCAAACGCGCCAGTGCTGGGCTTTTGGCGCTGACTCTACCAGCAATTTCCGCATCTTCAAAAAGCTGTGGCACTAAGGTTGCGATATTAATCAACGTATCAACATCTTCTGCACTTAGTGGCGTGGTGACTGGCTGATAAAGCGCTTCTATCGCTTGTTCATAGCGTTCTATAATCTGCTCTTCGGTCAATAGGACAGGCTTGCGTGGCTCTAAGCTAATACGTTTTAACACCGTTAAGTCGCGCTCACCAACTTCGGTACTGGTATTAATTTCAGCATCTGTAGCAGGTTTATTATCAATATCCGCTATTGAAACCGGGTCTGCTGAATCAAGCGCAGCTGGTTCAAGCGCTGTACTATTATTAGTACCTGCTGCAGGCAAACTATTACTATCGGTAGTTTGTTCATTGTTATTTTTAGTATTACTGTCAGCAGGATCAGTTGCGCTATCAACCAATAAAGAGCTTCCATTACCAGAGGCATCAGCAGCTTGCAACGACTCATACTCTGCTTGCAAACGCTGCTGTAGTCCTTGAAATTGAGTCACATACAAAGGCTGAAACTGCTCTATACGTGCTGCAGCTGAGTCACTTTTCGGCATAGGCTGGCTATCTTCAGCCCTCATTTGCTCGCTGGTTTTCTCACTACTTTGAGCATTATCCGGCACAGTTTCGTTTGCTGCTTGTTGCTGACAACCACTCAAAAACAATATGCCTGTCAGTGTGGCCGCAAGTAACGTTGGGGCTTGACGTGGACTCATGATGCCTTGATTTGCAAGGTTATGATGGGCACCCGTATGAGGTGTTGCGAGCAAAAATTTAAACATCCGAGTACCTATCCTTTATTAAAAGCAGAATATTAAATAGCAATATAGAGAGTAAACATAAAAATTAAACGTTGAATGAGTTGTCGCTATGCTGAGTATTATTAACAGACTGCCCAGCTAGAAATGGAATACAGGCTTCTAAATCCTGACAGTCTTGTCCACGCTGACGACGAATAAAGTAATCTTGAACCATACGTGCTTGTTGCTCAATACCGTACTTAAAAAAAGATTTACCCACCTCTAACACATAGTCATAGCGGCGATTAAGGATAGCGCCGCGTACCACTTTTAAGCCACGCTGTAGTTGCCAAACGTGCGTCAACTCATGTATAAGCCAGCTTTGTTTACCCAATGACGCCTCACTAAAGTCTTCGATCCAGTCTGCCGGATGAAAATAAATATGACCATTCGGGCTAACAGCATAATTTTTGAGTACCCACCATGCTGTCTTTAGCTGAATATCATCAAAGCTGAGACTGTCACCAAATACTGAGCGTGCCAGTACTATTTCTCCAGCAGTTAGCTTACGGGAATATCGTTTTGCAGCTCTAGTAGCTGGATCATGATTGAATAAGCGTTTAAAAATTGACTGCAACATTATTAATATCATCCGTTATGTTTGATATATTAGGCTGATAGAGAGAGTTAATCCCTTAATAAGGGTAAAAATCTAAAAAATAAAGTCTTAAAGACATAAGCTGTACATTTAGCTGACTTTTATTAACGTAAATCTGCGTTAGCCTAGCCCATATGATAGCCATTAATGACAATATTAATTATGTATAGTGTATTCAAGATAAAAGAGATATACCTAAAAATAGTGTTTATTAATATAAAAAATTTAAGTTCTCATGCCGCTGTAGCCAATTGATAACCATTCGATTTTATAATAGAGAGCCTTATGCCGCCTAACTTTCATGCTGATACTCCCCTCGCTCAGCGCATGCGCCCTACGACGCTCGATGCTATTATTGGTCAAGAGCATTTATTGGCAGCAGGCGCACCATTACGGCGCTTAGTAGAGCAAGGACACCTGCCCTCTATTATTTTGCATGGCGAAGCTGGTATTGGAAAGACGACTATAGCAATGCTATTAGCAGATGCGGTTGGCAGACCGTTTCATGCGTTATCAGCCCTGAATACAGGGGTAAAACAATTACGTGAGGTGCTAGATAGTAAGGATTCGCTAAGCTTTGAGTCGCCTGTCGTGTTCATTGACGAGATTCATCGCTTTAATAAAGCGCAGCAAGATGCATTACTCGGTGCGGTAGAATCTGGTGATATAACCTTGATTGGTGCAACGACCGAAAATCCATCTTTTAGCGTCAATAACGCTTTATTATCACGTTGCCAAGTATATCGCTTAGAACCACTGACGCCTGAGCAAATCAGCGCGGTATTACAGCGTGCGCTTTTAGAAGATAAAGTATTGAAAAACTTAACGGTTGATTTGCAAGCGCAAGAGACTATCAGTCAATTGGCGCATGGTGATGCAAGAAAAGCGCTAAATATATTAGAGCTGGCGATTCAAACGGCTGATTCTAATCAATCACCGCTTGTTATTGATGATGCACTGGTCGCCCGCGTCGCCCAGACCGCACTAGTACGCTACGATAAAGATGGTGAACAGCATTACGATATTATATCTGCCATGATAAAGTCCGTCCGTGGCTCAGATCCAGATGCAGCGCTATACTGGATGGCCCGCATGTTGGTTGGTGGTGAGCCAGCAGACTTTATTGCGCGGCGTTTGGTCATTTTAGCCAGTGAAGATATTGGCAATGCTAATCCCAACGCCTTGCTTCTCGCTGACGCTGCTCTGCGTAGTGTGCAGTCAATCGGTATGCCAGAAGCGCGTATTATATTAGGGCAAGTGGTGGTTTATCTTGCGACCAGCGCTAAAAGCAATAGCACCTATAAAGCGATTAATGCGGCGATGACACTGGCAGAAAAAGACGCCTCGCCTGTGCCTTTACACTTGCGGAACGGCGTGACCAAGCTCATGCGTGAACAAGGCTACGGTAAAGACTATGCTTATCCGCACAATTATCCCAACCATTATTATGCGCAAACTTATTTGCCTGACAATTTATTAGGTACACGCTTTTATGAATTTGCTGATAATCAGCGTGAGCAGCATAGCGAGAAGTTTATGTCATGGCTCAAAAGCCAAGCAGCAAGTAATGACTGATACCGCACAATATGGATTGGTTCATCGCTTAATACCTGATTGAATATATGAATCGTCGTGACCATTAATAATACTTATCGCTATTTTTGACATACTAATTGAGATAGTAGGAAGATGAAGCAGCACGTTGGGATGAAAAGCGTTAAAATGACCTCATAATGATATATAGAAGCTAATTGAAAGAGTCATTTTTATGGCAGTTTACTCTGACTGCAGCGCACTTTGCTTTAGCACAACAGCGCTTTGACCAATCTACTGCTACAATAAGCAGATAATGCTTTATATCACCAATCACGCCTATCTATAAATAATAAAAGATTGAGACTTCCTATGAGTTTAAATACGATTCCTGAGATTATCGAAGACATTCGTGCTGGAAAAATGGTCATCTTGATGGATGATGAAGATCGTGAAAACGAAGGCGATATCATCATGGCAGCGACCCACGTCCGTCCTGATGATATTAACTTCATGATTACCCATGCACGCGGTTTGGTTTGTCTAACCTTATCACAAGCACGCTGCCAGCAATTGGCGCTGCCGCTAATGTCAGACCGCAATGAGGCAAAGTTTAGTACCAACTTTACCGTCTCTATCGAAGCGGCTGAAGGTGTGACAACTGGTATTTCTGCTGCCGATCGCGCTCGTACCATCCAAGCAGCCGTTGCATCAGCCGCAAAACCTGCTGACATCGTGCAGCCTGGGCATATTTTCCCAATTATGGCACAAAATGGTGGCGTTCTTCACCGTGCAGGTCATACCGAAGCGGGTTGTGATTTGGCTCGACTGGCAGGTCTAGAGCCTGCAGCCGTTATTGTTGAAATCATCAATGCTGATGGTACCATGGCGCGCCGCGATGATCTTGAAATATTTGCAAAAGAACATGACATCAAAATAGGTACGATTGCTGACTTAATTAACTATCGTATTGCCAATGAGCAAACGGTAGAAGAGATTGAGTCACATCCGTTTGAGACCGAATATGGGACGTTTACTTTGCATCGTTTTCGCGAGTTTGGTGCTGACGAGACCCATTTGGCTTTAGTGAAAGGTGATGTAAGCCAAGGCGTTAGTACCGTGCGCGTCCATGGATTTCACCCACTACGTGACTTGTTTGCTGCCAAAAATGACACGACCGGACGTAGCGGTTGGAGTGTGCAATCTGCTCTAAAAGAAATTAATGCCTCAGAACGCGGCGTGCTGGTCTGGATTGGTAGTCATCAACCGATTGATTTGGGAGATGCATTGGATAAAGCGTCTGCCAATGAATCTATTTCAACCATTGCGCAGCAGCCTTATCGCAGCATTGGTGTTGGCGCGCAGATTTTACGCCATTTGGGGGTTCGTGATATGCGCCTATTGTCATCACCGATGAAGTTTTACGCTTTGTCAGGTTTTGATTTAAACGTGGTAGACTTTATTCATGCACCAAAGCAAGATTAATAAGGTTGAATAAACCAACTTAAGTAACCAATACTACTTTCAAACTGACTAATAAAAAGGGCGCGCTAACTTAAGTTAGTGCGCCTTTTTACTTTTTACTAAATATTCAAATATAAAAAACGAGACAATACTTATAATTTAGGTGTATGACCAACGGTTGCTTCTAATGCCAGCAGCCGTGCACGCTCTTCAGTTGTCCACGGTAATTTATCTTTGCCTTCACTATCTAAACGTACCACTACCGCCTCAGCAGTAGCAACGACTGCACATTGCGCACTGCTATAATAGCTGTACTCTATAACTATACTGGTTGTGCCCAAACGCTGACAACGTACGCCTAATAATAACGTATCAGGATAAGTCACTGGGCGTAAATACTGGCAGCTTGATTGTGCCAATACCGTGACCATGCTGCCATCAAACATGCCTAACGCTTGCAAATAGCCAATACGTGCTGACTCAGCATAGCGATAATACACCACATTATTTAAATGATTAAAGGCATCCATCTCACCCCAATGAATCGGCTGATGGTGAATAATTGGATAATGTGACAGCTCTTCAGGGCCATGTTCATGGTTAGCCGAGATATCAGGCGTTGAATTTGTGGTTTGATGCAAGCTATCCATAACTGTCTGTCTCTTGTTTTTTATATAGTCAGTTCAAAATAAAAGCGCTACGATTGTGAGAACGTGCTATTGCTATAATTTTTTCTTGCTTGCTGTTCGCAGGCGTGACAGAGGCTGCAAAAAAATTATAGCCAATAGCACTTTATCGTTTTTAAAATGAATCTACTATACTAATAAATTTTTTAAGCAATATATTAAATCATCAAAGTATCAAATCATTAACGTTGGGACTTGTTTAAAATCTGAGAGGTCAACAATGGCGTTGGTTTTGGCGCATTGGCAATCAGCCGATCTAACCAGTCTATGACTTCTGAGATATCAGTAGGCGATGATTTGGTTTGCAAGTTATTCGTGCTAGAGCCTTTTTTTGTGCTGGCAGCTGTTTTTGGTACTGATGCTTTTGATTCCAGATCTTTGGGCTCTAGCGTTTGCAGCTGCTTTCGCGCTTGACTCAGATAAGCAATCAGCTGTTCGCGCTCGCGCATATTGCTGGCTTGAATCGCTAGATTCAATGTCATAATGACTTCGTGTATCGTGAGCTGCCTGCTCGTTAAGTTTATATCAGAATTAACAGCACTCTCATAGCTGTGCAAAAACTCCTGAATATTTTGGATAGCTATATTTTGTAGCTGCCAAGGACTGGGCTGAGAGCTTCTTGCCTGTAAGCGTTCGATATCTTTTAGCAAGCTCTGTTTAATGACGATGGTGAGCGCTGGGGCAATCTCATTACTGCTTTGGGACAGCTGCCAATGTAGGCCGCGCAACAAATCAATCGCTGCACTGTCGTTATTGTCTACCAACAATCTATCAGCAGCTTGAATTTGAATACGTAATAAATCCAACTGGTTTTGAGCTTGGCTACTAGCGGCAGTGCTAGGCGTCGGCAACGTCTGTTGACTCACGGCAAATAAGCGGTCGTCCATCTCGTTTAAGCGGCTGACCATTTGCTCATTACTTTGCAAGCGCTCATTAATATTATGCTGAAAACGCTGCTGACTGATGTATAGCCATAACAATGCGGCAATCAGCAGCAAAATAACCACCCACTGCAGCCGCACCAAGAACATATTTGCTTGGCGGCGCTGCTGAATAGCAGAAGGCTCCTTCGATAACGATTCAGAGTTCATTGACATAAGGCAGCACCGTTCATGATTAATAATTTTAAGCGCATAAAGTACAGTAAACGCTTTGGGTTTTCAGTAGTTAAAAAAAACACCCTATTTAAACTTTATAAATAAGTAGGATGAATAGCAGCGAGAATGGTTGCTGGCGCTAAATCTTCCACACGCCAATAACTTAACTGCTGCTCAGCGAGCATATTGGCCAAACGTTCACCCAATACTACATAGGCAAAATCTGCTAGTTCAAGCGCTACATTATCTGTTATATCTTTATTTGATGTTGATTTTAATCCCTGCTCCGCTACTGCTTTAACGACACTTTCCCAATGCTCAAAGGCAGTACCACTACTTATAATAACGATGGGCTTTGGTTGTTCTACTGATAGTGTTTGCGGCAAAGACTGTTGCGCAATGAGTTGTGTTAACCACTGTTGATACTGCGCCATGGCATCGATAGGCATCGTGCGCTCGTACCAAGCAATGCTATCGATATGAACACCGCGCGCCTGTAGCGTATCGACCAATAATCGTCGCCCACCAAGACCGCGCCACACGAGCAGCTTATCCCCTGCTTGCAGGCTTTCAATCTCAGGCATCGCCAGCATACCTTCGTTATTGGCAACGGTAGGCTGCCGTACCTGATAGCTGGCAAATGGTAACTTTACCTCATTTAACACCGCGGCAGTCGCTTCACCAACAGCAATGATATCGCTCGGCGCTGCTAAAATCTTAAAGTTTTCCTCTATGCCTTCTATGCCGCCTATGCCCAGTATTTCTTTATCAGTCGTGTCTTTATTGGTCGCGCCCTTAGCTTGACGTTCACGCTCAAGCAACTGCCAAGCAGCCAAACCTGAGGCTGCCGCTGTCGGACTAACGATGACGAGTGCTTGATACTCACCTTCTAGCCATTGGCGCATCAGTCTCATATCGTCGTCGGTGGTTTGGCGCGGTTGCAGTGTCAACATCGGCATATCAATGACTGACATACCAGCCGCTTGTAGATGTTGCGTCAGCGGTGCGGCACGCTCTACTGGGCGCGTATTGATGACAACTTGCGCCAGCAATGACGGCTTATCAATAGGTTGATTTGAATCCGTGGACTTAGGTGATGACCAAGACATAAACATACCGTAAAAAAAGCGGATGGAATTAGCATAATCATAGAGCAATCTAAACAATGATCACTCTATGATTGAGGTGGTTAAATGTTATCCAGTTTAGATATTATTCAGGATGATAAATCGCTGATAAAATAGCACCAGCACCAGCGTCCAATAACATCTCAGCAACTTCGATGCCCAGCTGGTTGGCTTGGGCTTCTTGCTCAGCTTGACTGCCCGTTAACGTCAGGCGCTTTTCAACTTTAAGCAGCTCGCTACCATCTTCTTGACCGACGCGACCACGCAGCCATAATGTGTCACCAGCATCATTGTTACCATTTTGGCTATTAGCGTTTTGGTTCTTACCATTATCGTCATTACTGGTATCTGTTGCCCCAGCCATTTGTAATACTGCATAAGCTGCGATCGGTACTTGGCAACCACCTTGCAGATGTCGATTTAATGCGCGCTCAGCGATTAAACGGATACGGGCTTTGTCATCATTGAGTGGTGCCAGTAATTTTAATACTTCAGCATCATCTTCACGACATTCAATCGCTAATGCACCTTGCCCAACAGCTGGCAAGCAAATATCGATATCCAATTCACTGCGAATACGCGCATCAAGCTCAATGCGCTGGAGACCACTGGTCGCTAAAATAATAGCATCATACTCGCCCGCATCTAGCTTTCTTAGGCGCGTACCGACATTGCCGCGTAGAGTTTTAATTTGCAAATCTGAACGATAGGCTTTGATTTGACACTGACGACGCAAACTTGCAGTACCGACTACCGCACCTTGTGGCAATTCATCGATACTATTATAAGTGTTGGAAACAAAGGCATCCGTTGGCGAAGCACGTTTGCAATAAACACCCAGCATTAATCCTTCCGGTAACTCCATCGGCACGTCTTTTAAAGAATGTACCGCAATATCTGCCTGCCTCTCATATAATGCTTGCTCAAGCTCTTTGACGAATAAACCTTTACCGCCAATTTTAGCCAGTGGCGTATCCAAAATCTTGTCACCTTTAGTGACAATTTTTAGTAGATTAATCGTCATCTCAGGATACAACTCTAGTAGCCGATCACGAATATGCTCAGCTTGCCATAATGCCAATGGACTTTGGCGCGTGGCGATATTTAAGGTAGTCAAAGCAGGTTGCTTCATGGTGCTCATAAAAGGCCTCAATAAGTTCGATACTAGAATGTCAGTGCTCAACAATAATGTTAATTTGTCACACAAAATGGGTACTAAAAACGGTTTATAGAAAATAATAACGCAAAAAAATACCCCTATTTAAGCATAAATAAGGGTTTGATGATATGGCGCGATTATTTCGAGAGATAAGAGCTTCGAAAAAGAAGAGCCTTGAAACTTATATGTTTTGGATTTTTTCACGTAGTGCGGGTAGATGGCGACGGCTGACCGCTAATGTTTCATCAATTCCTTTGAAATGCAATTGATACTGTCCAGCATCTAAAGTTTCTAAAAAGTCCAAATACTTAATGTTAATAATAGCGTTTCGATGCACACGAAACAGCTTTTCTTCAAACTCTTGCTCAAGCTCTTTTAAGGTGTCATCAATGAGAACGATACCATCCTTATGACGGACTTTGACATATTTTTGGTCGGCAGTAAAATAGTAAATATCTTTGAGTTTAATTAGCTCAACACCGCGATGGGTACGTGCCGCAATATGTTCACGCACCGGCCGTGCTGTTGGATTCTCAAGCTTACGAATCTCATTTAACTGCGCGGCATTTAAGTTGGTGGCTTTTTGTAGCGCTTCTAATAGCTCATCTTTATTGGCAGGTTTTAGTAGATAACCTATGGCATTGGCTTTTAAAGCAGCAATCGCATAATGATCATAAGCCGTCACAAAGATGATTGCTGGTGGATGTGCAAGCTTCGCAAGCTCTTGGGCACACTCTACACCATCCATCTCGGGCATACGAATATCTAGCAATATGATGTCTGGCTGCTGAGTTTTTACGGCAATAATGGCTGCTATACCCGTTTTTGCTTGAGCAACGACCTCATGACCTGACTCTTGGACAATCCTGACCAAACGCTCACGGGCTAATGGCTCATCATCACAAACTACAATCCGCATGCAAACTCCTTTTTTTTAAGGGCATACTTAGAAAATATTTTAAGAGCATCAATAACATATTAGCACTTACCGCCTATCATTTAGCATAAAATAGCGCCTGATCTAAGTTATAAACCTAACGGCTAGAGCTTGCAAGCCGTTAATATGGCCTTAGTGTTCCTATATTTGCCATAATATAAAAGTCTGGCGATACTTTTTAAAATTTAATCACTCAACTTTAAAGATTAGCAGAGCACATTCGTTAATACTAAGCCATTATCATGGTCACATTGTGATAGATATTGCAATAAATATGCCACTGTTAATGGGAGAGTAATGCACCATCAAAAAAGTAAAGGTTATAAACTGACATCTTGCAGCGGATAATCAATAATAGTGATAATTTGTTTCGTCGTCACCGTGCTTTGGATATCGCTACTTTGCCCAAAGTATGCACGTAAGCGCTCCGCTTGAATATAAAAATTCATATGCTGACGTAAATGATGGTTAATCATTAATGTCTTTTTGGGAAGCTGTACATGGATGGTAATCACAACACGATGCTGCACCCACCTAACTTTAAGATCGATATAAATGGTTTCCGTGGTCATCTCAACCACATTGAGTAGCATTTTTTCAATCACGCTTTGTAAGGTCAAGGCGGTGATTACCATGTCATACATCACATCCTCATCGGGTAGCTGCCAAATTATCACCAGCTTATCTCCCAATCGAATAGACTCGATGGCCAAGTAATGCTCACAAAGGGCAACTTCTTCTTCAAAACTAATCTCACGCGCCCCATTAAAACTGGCACGAAATAATGCTGAAACGTGCTGTAATAAATCAGCGGCGCGAGATGGATTGGATTCAATGAGTGACATTAAGGTATTAATAGTATTAAAAAAGAAATGCGGCGCGAGACGGGCTTTAAGTACATCGTTTTGTGCCCTCAATTTTTGCTCAAAGGATTGCTTGAGCGCATTCAACTCACGATGGCGACGTAAAAAGAACAATAACGCTGCGATAGTGAATCCCGCTGTAATGATCATATTAAATACAAGCGCTGAACTAAACGCCTGAAGACTGTACTCAAACAAACCAGAGTTCATCAGAAGTAGCAGGACTAACGTGAGGGTTACTAATGTGCTTGTTGTTAGGATTAGCACAACATACATACTGACAGTCGGTATGCGCAGGCGTTTAAAAACAGGGCGCAGATAGTCAATTAAATAAAAGGAAGGTATCAGCGTTAAGCTGATTTGAAAAAACCTAGCCATAAACTTTATGATAAATTGCGTTTCATTAGCCACACTGTAGCGATCAACGATCGCCACAAACAACGACCAAAAAAAGATTGCCAGCAGCCATTGCCAAGGTTTCATGAGTTCCATGAACTTGGGTATAAAAAACTCTAAGCGCTCCGCTAGTAAGGCAACCTCATCATTTGCTATACTTGAGTTCTTATTCTCTTGACTTGTCTTGTACCGATATGAACGCAAACTCTTCAAATATTAGTAATCCTGATTCAAATAAAAACTCATCTGTTTCTGATTCTAGCACAGAAGCTTCTCTAACAAATACTGCTGCACCGCAAAGCCCTGCAAGCAGTCAGGGGCAACAGATGTGGGGCGGACGTTTTAGTGAAGCGACAGACAGCTTTGTCGCTGCCTTTACCGCCTCTGTCGGCTTCGACCAACGCTTTGCGCGTCACGATATTCAAGGCTCGATTGCTCATGCGACCATGCTGAAAGAATGTGGCATCTTAGAAGCTGATGACGTTGCGACCATTATCGATGGTCTGCAACAGGTATTGCGTGAAATTGAAGCGGGTGAGTTTAATTGGTCAATTGCGCTTGAAGACGTACACATGAACGTCGAATCACGCTTGACCGATATCGTCGGCGCAGTTGGCAAAAAGCTGCATACTGGACGTAGCCGTAATGATCAGGTCGCCACTGATATTCGCCTTTGGTTACGCGAAGAAACCGATAATATCATTGCTTTATTGATACGCTTGCAAAGCGGTTTGCTTGATTTGGCTGAGCAACATACCGATACCATTATGCCAGGATTCACTCATCTGCAAACCGCACAGCCAGTGAGCTTTGGTCATCATGTTATGGCATGGTTTGAGATGTTATACCGTGATACCGAACGTCTTGTCGATGCGCGCCGCCGTATCAATCAGATGCCTCTTGGTAGCGCCGCCCTTGCTGGCACCACTTTTCCAATCGACCGTACGATTACCGCTGAGTTATTAGGGTTCGAAGGCATTTGCCAGAATTCACTTGATGCAGTCTCGGATCGTGATTTTGCGATTGAATTCACTTCTGCTGCGTCTATTTTGATGATGCATATGTCACGCATGAGTGAAGAGATTATTCTATGGATGTCAGCGCAATTTAACTTTGTGCAAATCCCTGATCGCTTTTGTACCGGCTCATCTATCATGCCGCAAAAGAAAAATCCTGACGTACCAGAGTTGGTTCGTGGTAAAGCGGCGCGTGTCTTTGGTCAATTGATGACGCTACTTAGCCTAATGAAAAGTCAGCCGCTTGCCTATAATAAAGACAACCAAGAGGACAAAGAGCCGCTTTTTGATTGCGTTGATACCTTGACGGGCTCGCTATTAGCCTTTGCCGATATGCTACCGAATATCACGCCAAATAAAGAAAATATGCGCGCTGCCACCATGAAAGGTTATGCCACAGCGACTGATTTGGCCGATTACTTAGTACGCAATGGTGTTGCGTTCCGTGATGCGCATGAAGTCGTTGGCAATGCAGTCGCTTTGGGTATTAAAGAAGGCGTGGATTTGAGTGATTTGTCCTTGGCGCAATTGCAGCAGTTTAGCGATGCGATTGGCGATGATGTCTTCGATTATCTAACCTTAGAAGGTTCATTAGCAGCGCGTGACCATTTGGGCGGCACTGCACCCAATCAAGTGAAACAAGCGGTCAGCCGCGCGCGCACGCGTTTAGAAGTGTTTGCTTAGTATTTACTGAATAAAAGTAAAATCGTACAATTAAAAACACCCGCCATCATTGCGGGTATTTTTATTTGTAATACCATCCCCAAATGATACATCAGATACCCTTTGCTAAATCCGCCAAGACCGTTATCATAGATGGATGCAAATATTCGACTCGATAATTTAATATCAATAATAAGGAACTTACTATGACTGAGACTTTTAATCCTCAAGCCAATACCGTATTTTGCCGTAAATATCAGCAACAATTACCAAAAATGCCACATCCGCCCTTCCCTAATAAAAAAGGTCAAGAGCTACAAGAAACTGTATCTGAGAAGGCTTGGAAAGAATGGCTTGAGCAGCAAACGATGCTGATTAACGAAAATCACTTAAGCATGCTCGATCCGGAAGCCAAAAAATTCTTAATCGAACAGCGTGATAAATTTTTGGATAATGAAGACTATGAGCGCGCGCAGGGTTGGACGCCAGAAAGCTAATATTAAGACCGTGATTGTTAAAATAGTTGAAGCCATAACAAACAGGTAAATGACTAGGACTTGTCAGCGAAGTTTGCTAGTATGAAGGTGATTTACAACACTGACAGACTCGGGGTGCGGTGTATTATGGCTTAAAAGCCTTTATACATTCGCTGAGATATCACCCGCCGAACCTGATGCGGTTAGTACCGACGCAGGGAAGTCTTAAGCTTATGTTATACAAGTACAAAGGGCGCGCAGAAATGCCTTGTTATTATGGTCAATATCTAGCAAGTTTTTATAGTGCTACCTGACTATCAATAATAAGCTGCGCCCATCAATCCTTTAGAGATGACTCACTAGATTTCGTTCGGATAGTGCGTTTGTCTTACGATTATATTTGTCCGTATGACATAGACTTACCCCGCAGCTACTGGCGGTGTTGATTTTATTCAAAAACCAACACGCTAGGACAGCATATGACTATTTTACAAGCGACTACCCCCGCCAAAAAAACTGCTAAAACAGATGCGCTAAAGACTCCCGCTCATCGCAACGTAAGCGATGCTCGCTTTGAAGAAGACGCGCGTGATTTACACCGTATTTTACCTGCCTCTTGCAAAGTTTATATCGAAGGCTCGCGCCCTGATATTCAAGTACCGATGCGCGAGATCACCCTTGATCCCACACCGATTCAAGGCGTTCCTGAGAGCGAATGGGAACAAAATCCACCGTTTTATGTCTATGATACTTCAGGCGTTTATACCGACCCCAATGCCAGCATCGACTTGACAAAAGGTCTGCCAAAATTACGTGAAGGTTGGATAAATGAGCGCGGCGATACCGAACAGCTCGCTGGTTTATCAAGCTTATACGGTCTGGCGCGCGCCCGTGATATCAGCACTGCAAACCTACGCTTTGCTCATATTGACAAGCCGCGCCGTGCTAAAGCTGTTGATGGGAAAGTAGGCAACGTTACTCAATTGCATTACGCGCGTCGCGGTATTATTACCCCTGAGATGGAATATATCGCCATCCGCGAAACCCAAAAACAGCATGAGCTGACGGATATGCGCCAACACGATGGGGAGAATTTTGGCGCTAACACACCAATTATTATTACCCCTGAATTTGTACGCAGTGAAGTTGCCGCTGGTCGAGCCATTATCCCAAATAACATCAACCACCCTGAATCTGAGCCGATGATTATTGGGCGCAACTTCTTAGTAAAAATTAACGCCAATATCGGTAACTCTGCGCTGGGCTCTTCTATTGATGAGGAAGTTTCTAAAATGACGTGGGCGACGCGTTGGGGTGCAGATAACATCATGGACTTATCTACTGGTAACCATATTCATGAAACCCGTGAATGGTTGATTCGTAACTCGCCAGTACCAATCGGCACAGTTCCTATTTATCAAGCACTTGAAAAAGTCGATGGCATTGCCGAAGATTTAACGTGGGAAATTTTTCGTGATACCTTAATAGAGCAAGCCGAACAAGGCGTAGATTATTTCACGATTCACGCCGGTGTACTGCTTCGTTATGTGCCGTTGACCGCCAATCGGTTGACTGGCATCGTCTCGCGTGGCGGCTCTATTATGGCGCAGTGGTGCATGTTTCATAATAAAGAGAGCTTTTTATATACCCATTTTGAAGATATCTGCGAGATTATGAAACAGTATGATGTAGCGTTTAGTTTAGGCGACGGTTTACGTCCCGGCTGCTTGCAAGATGCTAATGATGAGGCACAATTTGGAGAATTACGTACCCTTGGCGAGTTAACAAAGGTAGCATGGAAGCATGATGTGCAAGTCATGATTGAAGGCCCTGGGCATGTGGCGATGAACCGTATTAAAGAGAATATGGACTTGCAACTTGAGACGTGTGCCGATGCGCCTTTTTATACCTTAGGGCCATTAACTACCGATATTGCACCCGGTTACGACCATATCACCAGTGCCATTGGCGCAGCAATGATTGGCTGGTTTGGCACGGCGATGCTATGTTATGTCACCCCAAAAGAGCATTTAGGTCTGCCGAATAAAAAGGATGTCAAAGATGGTATCATCACTTATAAAATCGCCGCTCACGCTGCTGATCTTGCCAAAGGTCATCCCGGTGCACAAGCTCGTGATAATGCGTTATCCAAAGCGCGTTTTGAATTCCGCTGGGACGATCAGTTTAATCTAGCACTTGACCCTGATACCGCGCGCGAATTCCATGATGAAACCTTACCTAAAGACGCCCATAAATCAGCGCACTTTTGCTCTATGTGTGGGCCGAAGTTTTGCTCAATGAAAATCACTCAAAACGTGCGTGAGTATGCGACTGGGCTTAAAAGCAAGGAAGAATAAGCTGAATTAATTAGCGCTACGATATTCTAATACGAAAAAGCTTGAATCTAATTTGATTAGGTTCAAGCTTTTTTATTACAGTACAAGAAAACTGAGTAAATGAAAGAGTTATGCGAAATGCACTACTCCCACTCTCCTGCTAGGATTGTATCGTGTACAGCAATTAAAAGGCTGGTTTGACCTAGACTTTCAAGCGAACGCCATATCCTAAGAAAAGCGTGACTCTGAGAAATTTCTTTTCTTATATAATCTTCGTCTTCATTTGGGTTGAGGGCTATGCTTGGACGCACTTCATCGTACTTTTCAGGATATTCAGCATAGTTAAATTTATATAAGCAATATAGCTCAAGCACATCTTCCTTACTAAGTTCATCTTTAATCATAAACTTAAGTTCTTCAATACATTGAATAGTGTAGTTATACTCTTCTTCAGATGTTTTATGGAAGCCTTTAGCCCGTAATATACAAGATTTATAAATTTTTAGAAATTCATTTATATATATTTTCAGTACAGATATTGATAAAGAGACTTTCTTCTCTAAACCTATATTGTTTGAGAACTCATAGTTACTTTCAATAATTTTTATACACTTGTTCATTTCATTAGCGCTAATATTATAATCACTGCGAATATTAGCAATTATTTCTTTTATATTATTTTTTTCGGACCATTCCTGACGATTTGGTAACTGGTGGGAAATTTTCTCAATTTTAACTCTTGATAAATTTTCAGTGAAAGTATTGCAACTATATTCTTCTTCTAAATAACAATACATCATCTCAAAGTTTTTAATATTGTCTGAGAATTTTAAATATTCTTCATGAACTTCTTTTAGATTGATTATATTTCTATCGGTCAAATGTAGCTTGTTTTCAATATTATACGCATACCTAAACGTTTGACCATTAGGATCCATATCAGCTATGAAATTTACAAAAGCTTTCAATCTATGAACATCCTCAATCGTCCTTTCATCAAATCTCGTGAAAGCTCTCTCAAATATTATCCATAAACTTGATATGTCATGGCTTGATTTAAGAAACTTATCATCAATTATTATGTTACCTTTTATCATTCCGAAAGATTTTAAATATCTCTTTAGAAAAATTTCTACACAATGCCGAACCAAGAACATATAAGGATAGACGATAGTGTCTATAGTCGCTTGCCCTGATTTAAAGATGTGTTCTCCCATTGCTCTAACCGACTCGTCATAACCATCTACGTAAGAGAAGTCTCCGTTCCAACCGTTATGACCAACACAAGCGTTAAATCGCCACATAGTATTTCCTACGTTCACAAGAGACTAAAAATACCTTCCAAAAAAAATCTCAGCGAGCAAAGCACTCACTGAGAATCTAAATAAGTATTTTACCTAATTAAATACTAAACCTTTGACGCCTGATAAATCTCATCAATCGAAGTATTAATGGTATCGGCAAACTCTTGATCGCTTTGCTGTTTGCTCAAGCCTTCGGTAAAGGCACGCGAGAAACTGGCAATCATGCCTGGATTTTCCTTGAGCTTAGCACAAGCATCACTACGGCTATAGCCACCAGATAGCGCCACCACTTTAAGCACTTTTGGATGGTCAACCAGCTCTTGATAAAACCCAGCTTCTTCAGGCAATGTCAGCTTCAGCATCACTTGCTGCTCATCATTTAAGCGCTCAAGATTGTGCAAAATACTGGTCTTAAGTATCAACTCACAGTCATGTTTTTTGCTGCTATTAATATCAACTTCTGGTTCTACAATTGGCATCAAGCTTTTTGAGATAATTTGCTTCGCCACATCGAACTGCTGCTGTACAACTAGCTCGATACCATCAACATTAGGCTCATAAATGACTGAGCGCATTTTAGTACCGAATACCGGATAATTTTTAGCCTTGTTTAATAATAGGTCTAAATTAGGTATCGGGCGCATCACTTGCACGCCATTCATGTGTTCCGCCAACCCTTTATCAACTTTTAAAAATGGGACGATATTTTTATCTTCCCACAAATAGTTGGCCGTTGGCTTACCATTAACTTCACGCTCCATCGTATCTTCGAATAAAATTGCTCCAAGGACGCGCTCATTATCAAACGCTGTGCAAGTCATAATACGGGCACGCATCTCATGTACCAAATCAAACATCGCTTCGTCGTTGTCATAGTCGTCACTAGTGACGCCATAATTTTCTAGCGCTTTTGGCGTGCTGCCGCCACTTTGGTCGAGAGCGGCGATGAAGCCTGAACCGTTTTTTATACGCTGTAATTGTTTTTCGTATTCCATTGAAAGTGCATCCTATTTTTATTAATCAAAGTCAAATGTTACAAAGGTAAACGGATATTTATCAGTTTATACACGTCTGTCCGTTTGCAGATAACCTTACCATAGGACGCTCTGTGTGCCTATATCTCGTCAGTTAAAGAATTAGAGAAACTTGTTCTTACGCTAAAATTATTACGTTAAAACTATTAGGCTAAAAACAGTACCGCTACACAGCTTACTGCTAATAGTAATCCCACCACGTTGACACGATTAAGTGATTCTTTAAATATGCCGACGCCAATAATGGTAGCCACCGCAATAACCCCAACGTTCATGCCAGTAAAGACAATACTTGGCGACTCAGATAACACTTGATGGGCGCGGATATAAGCATAAATATTACCGATATTCAACGCACCTAATAATAATCCAGCTGCCAATGCTCGACCTTGCCAGCGTACCCGAGTGATAAGCAAATAGATAAATAGCAGTAAGCCCGCTAAGCCAAAGCTGACAAATAACGTGAGCGGAAATGCAGCGCCTTGTTTGGCAACTTGCTTAAATAAAATATCAATAATACCGTAGCCTACCCAAACACCGAATAACCACAGCGGTGTGCGTAGTGCCTGTTTATTAACCACGTTATTGGTCACAGTATCTGTACTAGCGTTCTCATTAACAAGTCCGGTTTGCTGCGGACGATACACCAGTGCCCCAAGTGCTAAAAACCCTAATGCTAAGCCAAAAACGCGCGTGCCTGTCAGCACTTCTCCAAATAAAAGAAACGCCGCAATTATCGGAATAATTAGTGATAAACGCTGAGCAGCATCGGTCGCGACCATGCCAACCGCCGCAATCGCGCGACCAAGAATAACGAATACTGTGGGCAATAAAATACCAAGCGCAATAATAATACCCCACGCGCCACCAAGCTCACCGATTTTGCTGACATCAGGTTTTAATAATAACCAAGTAAGCAAAAAGGCAACTGGATAACCAGCAACGATGGTCTGACGAATATCTATATTTTTTTGTCGTAATATTTTTAATAGCACGGAGACGGCGACGCTACATAACACCGCAATCGTTAAATACATCATAAGTTTCTACCTTAATTGAATCGCAGCCTTGCTTTGTTATTATGATCATCATTTAAATGACACTGCTGATAAATGACACTGCTGAAATATTTAGAAAAAAACCATTAAATGTAACAATATATTTCATATACAGCAACTGATATATACGATTTTCAGTTTTCCATTGAGAGTTTTTCAAGAAACATTGAACTAGAAAGGATTTACAGCGTTTAAAAGCACTCAAATTACAATTACCATGCAGGCGCGATTGCTAAGTTTTGCTAAAATAGAATGCTATTTTATTAACATAAGTAACCACTCAAGATAACGTTTGCTAGCGTTTATCTTGACGTATTGCTATTGACGTATTACTACCGCCTATGAACGCTCTATTTCGCTTTTTTGAATCCCGCCTATCCGCCTTTCCTGATACCCCAATGCCACTGCCCCGTGATGGGCTGATAAAATTTCTGTGGGCGTGTACCGAAGGTTTGCGCGGCTGGTTACTTCTTTTTATGATTCTGTCCGCTGGTATTGGTGTCTATGAGGCCATGCTGTTTGCATGGATTGGTAATCTGGTCGACTGGCTAGGCACTTATACACCGCAGACGCTATGGACTGAAAAAGGCGATATGCTACTGTTGATGCTAGCTGTGCTGATTATTAGCCCCTTTTGGATTTCGTTGTCCTCACTGATTCGTTTTCAATCGATTCAAGGTGTTTTTCCGATGCAGATGCGCTGGCGTTTTCACCAGCGTATGCTCAATCAATCGATGCAATTCTATCAAGATGAGTTCTCTGGTCGAGTCTCTGCTAAAGTCATGCAAACTGCACTAGCGGTACGTGATACGGTCATGACCGTTACTGATATGCTGCTGTATGTCCTCGTCTACTTTATCACCACTGGGGTGATTTTATTTAACTTAGACGTCTTATTACTGATTCCGTTTGTGATTTGGTTTGTGTTATTTGGCCTGACCATGTGGTTTTTTATTCCTAAGCTCAAACATACCGCCATTGTGCAGGCTGATGCTCGTGCATTGATGGTTGGTCGTATCACCGATGCCTATGCCAATATTATGACCGTTAAGCTTTTCAGCCATTCACGCCGTGAGCTAAGCTATGCTAAAGATGCGATGGGACAGTTTCTAGGTACGGTACACTCGCAAATGCGCTGGGTCTCGCAACTCGAAATTGTCAACCATACTATTAGTGTCATTTTAGTCGGTACTACCGCTGGGATTGGTTTATATTTATGGCAAAGTGGTGCAGTTGGCGTCGGTGCGATTGCCGCAGCAACCGCCATGGCGTTACGGTTAAACGGTCTCACCAAAATGATTATGTGGCAAACCGCCAGCTTATTCGAAAGTATCGGTACGGTTCAAGATGGCATGCGCACCTTATCCGCACCGCAAACCATCGTAGACATACCCAATGCTAAAGCGCTAGTTGTCACAGAGGGCAATATTGTTTTTGATCATGTTGATTTTAGTTACGAAAGCGTCGATATCGAAGGTGAAAAAATTGATACGGTTAGCACTACCCTTACCGCCTCGCACACAAAACTATTAGATGATTTTTATTTAAATATTAAACCGGGTGAAAAGATTGGCTTGGTTGGTCGTTCAGGTGCTGGTAAGTCTACTTTGGTGAATTTACTACTACGTTTTTTTGATGTTGATAGCGGCAAGATTTATATCGATGGTCAAGCGATTGACGAGGTGACCCAAGAATCGTTGCGTCAGCAAATTGGTATGGTTACCCAAGATACCTCATTGCTACATCGCACGGTACGTGAAAATATTGCCTATGGTCGCCCTGATGCTAGCGATGATGAAATCGTCTTTGCCGCAAAACAAGCGCAGGCATGGGAATTCATTAAAGACCTATATGATGATAAAGGTAATAAGGGGCTCGATACTCAAGTTGGTGAACGCGGCGTTAAACTCTCTGGTGGTCAACGTCAACGTATTGCTATCGCACGCGTCATGCTAAAAAACGCGCCTATTTTATTGCTTGATGAGGCAACCAGTGCCCTTGATTCTGAAATTGAATTTGCTATTACTGAAAGCTTAAACGACATCATGACTGGTAAAACCGTTATTGCCATTGCTCATCGCCTCTCTACTATTGCCGCTCTCGATAGATTGGTGGTTATGGATAAAGGACGTATCATTGAACAAGGCAGTCATGACGAATTGCTAGCATTACATGGCGTCTACGCACGCTTATGGCATCGTCAAAGTGGTGGCTTCTTAGGTGAAGACGACTAAACTGCCATAGCTTCACTCAATCAAAAAACACAGGGATGTCGCATTATTATGGAAAACTTTGCAAAAAATATTACGATTTCTGGACAACGAGCGCGCTATTACGGTCTAGCCAAACTTAACAAGGTAGCCGATTTAAATGCTACTTCACGTCCTCCGGCACACTTTTATGGCGGTAATAGTTTTCCCGTTGGCACTTACGCACCATTATTAAATGAGCTGGTATCTGACTTTGATATAAGCTCGCTTGCCTTACGCGGCTATTGGTATGATAAGCCGCAGAGCCGTCGCCTCACGCGCGAGCAAGATGCTGATATGCTTATTGAGTTTTTGGAAAAGACGCAAGATAAGCCTATCGTTGGTATTGGACATTCTCAAGGCGCGACTGCTACCGCGATGGCCGCAGCGAAGCGCCCAGAGCTATTCTCACAGCTATACCTAATAGAACCGGTGACATTCACCAAAAAACAAGCGACGATATACAATCTGTTGCCGCGTCAGTTTCTGCTTAGCCGCGAGCCTTTTAAAAGCACTTTGACCAAGCAATCTACTTGGGCAAGTGTCAATGATTATTATGATAGCCTGCGCGCTCAGCGTGCCTATAAACGTATCAGCGATGCCCACTTGCGGGTGTTTGCTGAGCAAAGTTTAGTGGCAAATCCTGAGGATAGCTATACATTGATGTTTGCGCCAGAGCAAGAGCTGGCCAACTATTTTGGTGCGCCTCATATTGATGCAGCCCTTAAGCAGCTTAGCTGTCCTTATACGCTTATTACGGGCAAGCCAACGTTATTTATCAATCATCAAGTGCGCAAACAATGGCAAAAATTTATCCCTGATAACAGCATTATATCCTTGCTAGACTATGGTCATCTGTTACCGATGGAAGCGCCTGAATTATGTGCTCAAGTTATCAATGAGCATTATCAGAGCAGTAAAAAGGCTTAATATATGACTGATCTTTTTGCCCCTGCACCGACTGACAATCTATTGCCTTACGACGGTAAGGTGAATGACTTAGGGCTTATTATTGATTATCCTAGCGCTTTATATTATAGCTTGTTGACCGATCTACCTTGGCAAGCTGATGTTGTGACTTTATTTGGCAAAACCCATATCACGACTCGCCAAATCGTTTGGATGGGTGAAAGTGATATTGGTTACCAATATTCTGGTCATTCGCGTCAAGCGATTCCATGGTCAGATACGATGTTTCATGTGAAACATCATATTGAACAGCAACTATTGAATATCGGTATCGAAGCTAGTTTTAACTCGTGCTTGCTCAACTATTATCCTACTGGCGCTGACGGTATGGGCTATCATGCGGATGATGAAAAAGAGCTAGGCTATCAGCCAATTATTGCTTCTTTATCACTGGGCACTACACGCAAATTTGTCTTTAAGCATAAAAAGACTCAAGATAAAGTCGAGCTTTATCTTGAGTCAGGTCAGCTTATCGTGATGCACGGCGATACCCAGACTTTTTGGAAGCACACCATTACTAAGACTAAAACGGTAGATACTGGCCGAATTAGCCTAACATTTAGACAGATGTCCTGTAATTAATCAAATCTGGCAATCAATCAAATCTAGCTTAGCTTAGCTTACTTTTAAAACAATCTTACCAAAGCTATCGCCTTTTTGCAGCTCGCGGTGTGCTTCTACCACCTCAGATAGCGGATAAGTTTGCTGAATCTGTAAGGTTAATTTACTATCAGCAACGAGCTGTAAAACTCGCGCCATATCTTGACCATTTGGTTTGACTGCATAGCCTTCCACGCTCAGATCTCTGTCACCACTGACCTCTTTAAGTTTATCCACCCAAATCGTTGGCAACACATTGACACGAGCACCAGATTTGAGCACGCTAAGCGCACGCACACCTGCACCATCACCAACTAAATCTAATAGCACATCCGCTTGCAAATCAGGGAAAGTGTCATCTTTAGTATAATCAATCCAGCCTGCTAGCTTACTGGTATCTATCAACTCATCAAGCTTAGCATGTTTTTCTGGTGAGCAAATAACCGTTACTTTGATATTATTTTGCGCCACTTTATCAATCAATAGCTGAATAACTAAATGACCAACACCGCCAGCTGGGGCGTTCATCACGACGTGCTCACCTTTTTTGATATCAGCAAACTCTACAAACTGTAGCGCCGTTTGTCCGATACAAGGTAGCGCGCCTGCCTGCTCCAACGTGACAGACTCTGGTACTTTTGCCAGTAGGTTAGTATCGACCGCCACGTATTCAGCATAGCAGCCACCGTCAAAGCTAAGAGCCGCTACTTGATCACCCATATTAAATTGATCGCTATTACTTTTAACTACCTCGCCAGCCACATCAAAGCCTAAAATGGCAGGCTGATCGTGATCGAATTTATTTTTTTGAATGCCATCAGCACCCCAACCTTTACCTTGGCGAGTTTTATAATCGACAGGATTGATACCAGCATAAGCAACTTTCACTAATACTTGGTTATCTTTTAACTCAGGAATAGCTACATCATCTTGATACATCATTACTTCAGGTTCACCAAACTCCCGTATGAGTACGGCGTGTTGAGTGGTAGGTATTTGCTTATCAGACATGATTTATTATCCTTTTATTATTCTAATATTTCTTCGTTCATTGAATTGCTACTTCGTTGCTTCGTTATTCTAGGGCAATGCCAACTCTGCACTCAAAGGCAGATGATCCGATAACGTTGACCACGGCTTGCCCGTATGTACCCAAGCGTCTTTTATTCTCAGATTACGTACGTAGATACGGTCTAAGCTAAGCACAGGTAGCTTTGCGGGAAACGTTGGTAGCAACTTGCCATGACAGTGTTTAAAAGCTTCCGTCATACCTAAATTAGCGGCGAGTTTATCGCAAGACATTTTTTTCCAGTCATTAAAGTCGCCTGCCAAAATCAATGGCTGGTCAGGTGCAATCTCATTACGGACGTAATTAGCAATAGCTTCGTATTGCTTAATGCGATCGCGCTCAAACAAGTTTAAATGCGCGCATAATACGACGACAGGCGTCTCCCAGCCTATCGGCTGCACTTCACAGTGCAAGACACCGCGCTGCTCAAGTTTATTGACCGTAATATTGACGTTATGCTTGGGATCTAATGGGAAACGGCTCAACACCGCATTGCCATGATGACCATTTTCATACTCTGAGTTTTTGCCGTAGCTATTTTGCAGCTGCAGATACTCACCAAACCATTCATGCTGTGATTGGTCAGGATACTCGTTGTATTGCATATTGCGTTTGAGATTCTGACCCTGCACTTCTTGTAGACAAAGTATATCTGAGCCAATGATATCGAGTGCTTGGGCGATACCTTGTATTTTGACTTGGCGATTCATCGGCGACATGCCTTTATGAATGTTGTAGCTGGTTAAAACAAAAGAGGTGGTATTAGTCATAATTTTATTAGTCATAAACTCAGTATTGATAGAGTAAGCGTTAAAAGCGATGGGTATCAAACAAAAATATCAAGCCTAAAAATAAGCCATGCTTCTCATTTGATTGTTGGTCCTAGCGATTAAATAATGGTAATGAATAGCTTTAAAGAATAGCTATTCATTACCATTATAGATATAAAAAGAGCATTGATTCGTATCGAACCAATGCTCTCATATTATACCTATGTGCTACCAATGGCTAATTCATTCATGAATATCAGCCGTCGATTAGTAACGAGTTACCAGAGCAATCGGTTGGTCTTCAGCCATAATATCTTGCGGCATAAATACTGCTTTGCCGCCATTATGAATGACATGCTCAATAATTTCACCAATCGCATCATCAGTGACGCCTTCTGCAGTAGCATCATCAGCCATGCTTAAGGTTTGCGCTTCTTCATCAATCTTGGCAGGTTGCATGTAACCACGGCGGACATATAGCGTCTCGCCTACGCCTTGGAAAGCACTGCGGTAGACTTCTTGTAGATCAGTCTGCAGCATGTTTGCACCGCGGGCTTTATCAATCTCACCCAAGGCAGCTTGATGTAGCGACGTCCGATAGCCTTCTACTGCTTCTTGAACACTATCAACGATATGCTGTGCACTACCTGCTTCCAAATTGGTCGCATTTGATACGGTAGCAATGATATTTTCTGGACGGTCGCAGGCATCTTTATAATAACCGATATTTTTTGCATCCCCAACAATGACAAGCGGCATTTTATGCTCGCCCCACAGCTCTTGAACGCTCTTATCTACTTGGTTAAAGAACTCTTTTAAATAACTACTTTCATTGTTTGCTGAACGATCAGAGCCAGCATCGCCTGTCGTATACAAGCCATTATTCTCAATAGGGAATGGAATGTTTTCCATATTATTTTGCGCTTTATCGTCTTTATCAAACTCACGCACGACGCGATCGTTAGAAGCTTCTATCAGGCGCGCACTGTCACGGGTTAACACCACGGTATAATAATGAACCGCGCTTGCCATATCACGGACCAAGTCACGCGTAGCAAAGCTGTCTGAGATGACAACACGTTCTGTGGTATCAATCGGCATACGGACAATCTGAACATCATCAGTACTGGCAAATATCGCTAACGTATCCAAATTATAGTTATGATTAAGTTCTTTGGTTTTAGCGTGAATATTTTCCAAAATAGTGGTCGCCGTCCGCTTATCAAATTCGTTAGTTAAGCGTTCTTCGACAACTTTTAATTGATTTTTTAGGGCAATAGGATCTTTTTCGTTGGCAGGATGCTCACGGTGAGTCTTAACAAAAATACTGACTGCTGGATTTGCTTTAGTCTCACGTAAGCTTTTAAGAGTTGCTTTCATAAATACTGCTCCTTATTTTATTATCATTAGTTTCTAGTACTTCTTTCGGTATTAGTTAGCTATTACTCGTTTGAAATTTTTAATATATGATAAGTAACTATGATAAGTATTCATAATAAGTACCAATCGTTACTATTACCCTATCAACTTAACCTCATTAGCTATAGGGTTAATTTGCAAGCAAATGATGACGCTTTGTAAGTGGTGCTTTAACAAGCTACAGCAGCTTTAATAAGCGTAACCTAAGTATTAATATGATAATGCTAGATAACTGGGTTGTATTTTCGCTAAGTAACACCCATCTTTTAAATAGTCTCTATAAAATCAACCAACAATATCAGCCTTATTTATCACTATTACATTGATACATTTTTATCACTATTACATTGATACATTTTTATCACTATTACATTGATACATTGTGATGAGCGTGTAACCACTAGCACCCTTCATACTAAGGCTTCTCAATAGTAGCGCCAAAATAAAATAATTGATGTATGACACTCATTTACACTCTATTTTCTCTCCAAACTATTTATACCGGATACCTTTATGACTTCCATTGCTCCAGATTTACGCCTCGTCGATTTTGCTAGTGCCACGCCTACTATCTTACAAAGCCAAGTCGTTAGCGCTATCGATGCTGCCAATAATTTTTTGGATGAGATGACAGCAAAGAGCGATAATAATGCTTTTGAGCTCAACGCTAAGCAAGCCTTAGCCGATGTGATGAGCTTTGACCATATCAATCTAGCATTGGATCGCAGCTGGGGTATTTTATCGCACCTCAATAGCGTGATGAGTAACGATGAGATCCGCCATGTCCATCACGAACTGCTACCGAAACTGTCTGCTTACGGCACACGAGTAGGACAGCATCAGCCGCTATTTAACCGGTATCAGACAATTATTAATGATAAAGCATTTTTTGCAGCGCTTGAGCCAGCACGGGCACGCGCCATTGAGCTTGCATTACGAAGCTTTGAGCTATCAGGCGTGGCATTACCCAAAGCAGAGCAAGACAAGTTTGCGGCTATCCAAAGCAAGCTATCTACTTTATCAGCGACATTTTCTGATCATGTATTAGATGCCACCCAAGCCTATGCGCTTCCGCTTAATGACGAGCAATTAGCGGGCTTAACTGACAGTGGTTTGGCGCTATTGGCAGATGCCGGTGAACAATATAAAACCCGTGAGCTTGCCAGCAGTGCGCTTACGCAAGCGGATATTGATGCTCTGCCAACCCCTTATTATGTGGCAAGCTTAAATATTCCTGTGTACCTTGCCGTCATGACTCATGCTGACGATCGCCGTCTACGTGAGACGCTATATCGAGCTTATGTTACTCGTGCTTCTGAATTTGACGAGCATACCAATGCCAAAGGCGAGTCATTAAACAATGCCAATCTCATGAGTGATATCCTGAAATTACGTGAGCAAAAAGCCAAGTTATTAGGCTTTAATCATTACGCTGAAGTATCGCTATCAACTAAAATGGCAGATAGTGTGGCTGAAGTTGAAACTTTCTTACGTGATTTAGCTGTGCAAGCGACCCCAACGGCTAAACACGATCTAGCACAGTTGCAAAAATATGCACAGGATTACGACATTACTGATTTGCAACCATGGGACAGTGCCTATATCGCTGAAAAAGTAAAACAAAACGAGTTTAGTTTATCGCAAGAAGAGATTCGCCCTTACTTTCCATTGCCAAAAGTGATTAGTGGTCTATTTGCTATCGTAGAGCGTTTGTACGGTATCAAAGCACTAGAACAAAGTAGTGATAATATGGACAATCACTCTGTATCACGCTGGCACGATGACGTACGTTTTTATCAATTATTTGATGCTGACGATAACCTACTTGGCGGCTTTTACTTTGATTTATTTGCCCGTAGCGGTAAACGCGGCGGCGCATGGATGAGTGGTTTTCAGTCGCGTTATCGCTATGATGAACAAGATCATCAGCAGCTACCTGTGTGCTTTATGGTGGGTAATTTCACGCCAGCACTTGATGGTAAGCCAAGCTTATTGACACATGATGAAGTGCTGACCTTGTTTCATGAATTCGGTCATGGTCTCCATCACCTATTGACCCAAGTGACCGTCGGTGACGTTGCTGGTGTCAATGGTGTGGAATGGGACGCGGTTGAGCTGCCCAGCCAATTTATGGAAAACTGGGCGTGGGATGCGGAAGGTATCGCCCTGATCAGTAGCCATGTCGAAACAGGCGAACCCTTGCCCACAGACAAACTCGATGCACTGCTGGCAGTAAAAAACTTCCAAAGCGGATTACAAACGCTACGCCAAATCGAGTTCGCCTTATTTGATTTATTAATTCATGCGCATACGCCAGCACTTGATTACGAAGGTGTATTAGCAACTTTAAATACTGTGCGTAGCGACATTGCTATTATGCAAACGCCTGACTATAACCGCTTTGCCAATGGTTTTAGCCATATCTTCGCCGGTGGTTATGCAGCAGGCTATTACTCTTATAAATGGGCGGAGCTATTATCTGCAGACGCTTTTAGTAAGTTTGAAGAAGAGGGTATTTTTAATCCAATCACAGGTAGAGCATTCCGTGAGACTGTCTTGTCCGTTGGCGGTAGCTTCCCAGCCAAAACCAATTTTGAGAACTTCCGTGGTCGTAGCGCCAGTATTGATGCCTTATTACGTCACAGCGGTTTTAGCAATGGCAAAAACATTGAGGCTGCAAATGCCAAAACGACACACGAGGTCATCTAAATGCGTTATCAGTCGTCACGACCAAAGCGGCAATTCTTAGCAGGGGTACGCTGCCCCAAATGTCAGACAATGGATGCGGTAGTACAAGTAAATATCACTGAGCCAACGCCTGATGAATATATCGAATGTACTCAGTGTGGTCATACAGAGCATCGCCCCGATCCTGATGCTATTAGTGCCAAAAATCATGCTGAGGATCAGCTAACTCGTGATGCGATGGCCACCGGCACTAGTGGTACAGTGAAGTTTAAGTTATAAGCATTTAACATCACCGTTTAGAGCATAATATTTGCGTCATTCATTAATAGTATTTTCAGCCTATCTAGCAATAGATAGGCTTTTTATTTTGAGTTTGCTATAGTATGGCTACTTATATTTTTTACATAAATCGACTGTGGTATGAAAAACAAAAAAATACGTCCTTTATCTGCCAAAGCATCAAAAAAAAAGTCTACCAATCCTACTAAGCTACGCCAAAAATGGTGGTTTGCTATTATATTGATAGCGTTATTGATTGGTTATTTGGTTTGGAAAAACTCTCTACCTGCAGCTAACACGACCGCTGTAGAAAGCTTACCGACTACTACTGAACAAACTGAGGCTGTACCGTCTACTGCTACATCATTAGACAATGTGGTAAAAGATGGTACTTTAGATGACAGCCAAGCTATCGCTGCTGTTACAGATACTGAAGCACCTGACCCCGAGACTATCTTAAATGCGCCTCTACCGGAAACGGATAGCTTAGCTAAAGAAGAGATTGATCGCTTAGAGGACGAACGTAAACGCTTGGCTGAACAGGAAAAGCTAGCCACTGAACAAATTACTATGACTAAGCAACTGACAGAGATGAAAGCTGAGCAAATCGAATTGCTCGAACAGCAAATCGCTCAGCTAGAGGCAGATACAAACGCTAAAACCAGCGCTAAATAACATAAATTTTTATCAAGGGGATGATGATGGCAACGTTGCAACTCACTCATGCCCCTGTTTTAAATAGCAGTGCGCAGCTATTAATTCTGCCAGTCAATACCGCAGGTGTGCTTTTAGACCCTATCCTTACACGAACCAAGCGTCTATATCCAGATAATTACCAACGCTACTATCGTGCTTGCCGTGATGGTAGCTTGGAAGTCGGTAGCTGTTTACTTCATAAACGCTCCCGTGAGCAAGCGGGGCTGGCTGTTAGTAGCAATGGTAACCAACCCAGTTATATTGCCAACCTCGTCATCTCAGACCATCCTTATCATCCGACAAGATTGCGCTGGTTAACGGCAGCTTTGGTTGATTTGCAGCAACAGCTTATAGCGCTGATACGCTATCAAGGTGTTCGTAGAGTTGCGCTGCTAGCACGTCCACTTATTTTTAATCATCCGCGACAAGATACGATCGATGAATCTAGCCTAGAAAATCTAGTTCCTCTAGATTGGTATGCCGATTGCTTACCGCTACTGACGCAGAAGTTACAAGATTTACCTAAGCTGCGCATCGATATTCATCTTCCTAAAGATATCACTCTTTAATTACCTTCCTATCTTGTACGCTCTTTTTTAAAGCCATAAAAAAACCGCCTTGAGCACTGATAATAAGTGACTCAAAGCGGTTTTTTATTTCTTATTACATCAAATATCGAGCCTTAGCTTTGCTCAATACCTTTCATAGTCAATTTAATGCGACCACGGTTATCAACGTCTTGTACCAATACTTTAACGATTTGACCTTCTTTTAGATAGTCAGATACATTCTCTACGCGCTCATCTGCGATTTGTGAGATATGAACTAAGCCATCAGTGTTTGGTAAAACGTTAATGAAGGCACCAAAGTCAACGATACGAGCAACCGTACCTTCATATGTTTTGCCCACTTCAACTTCAGCAGTTAAGGCTTCGATTTTACCGATAGCCGCTTTGGTTGCTGCTTTATTTTCGCCAAAGATACGAATAGTACCAGCGTCATCAATATCAATAACGGCACCAGTTTCTTCCGTTAGCTGACGGATAGTTGCGCCACCTTTACCGATAACATCACGGATTTTGTCAGGATTGATTTCGATAACGGCATAGTTAGGCGCATGTGCATTAATTTCAGTACGGCTCTCAGGCAATACTTTATTCATCGCGTCTAAGATATGGATACGACCAGCATGGGCTTGTTTTAACGCTTGCTCCATGATATCTGGCGTAATACCTTCGATTTTGATATCCATCTGAAGGGCGGTGATACCATCTTTAGAACCAGCAACTTTAAAGTCCATATCGCCAAGATGATCTTCATCACCTAAGATATCAGACAGTACAGCAAAGCGCTCGCCTTCTTTTACTAAACCCATTGCGATACCAGCAACTGGTGCTTTGATTGGTACACCAGCGTCCATCAATGCCAAGCTTGCGCCGCAAACTGAAGCCATAGACGATGAACCGTTTGATTCAGTGATTTCTGATACCACACGAATAACATACGGGAAGCGTTCGCTATCAGGAAGCATCGCCTGTACACCACGGCGCGCTAGGCGACCATGACCGATTTCACGACGTTTAGGAATGCCTTCACGACCAGTCTCACCCACTGAGAAATGCGGGAAGTTGTAATGCAACATGAAATGGTCACGAATCGTACCCGCTAGCGAGTCAATCATATTGACGTCACGGCTGTTACCAAGCGTCGTCGTTACCAAAGCCTGAGTTTCACCGCGGGTAAATAGCGCTGAACCATGAGTAAATGGTAATACACCTACTTGCACATCAATGGCACGAACTGTTTCAAGATCACGACCATCAATACGTGGCTTACCAGACAAGATATTGTCACGAACCGTACGGTATTTTAGATCGTTATAAATTTCTTTTAGCTCAGATACTGTATCGCTATAAGTTTCTGACTCTGCATCACCAGCAAGCGCAGCAAGAGCAGCTTGTTTAACTTCATCAAGCTTGGTATAACGCTCTTGTTTATCAGTAATGGTGTAGGCATCAGAAACCTGCGCACCGAACTGCTCTTTCATGCCGTTCGATAATGCTTCGTCACGCTTAGGAGAAGTGAACTGCTGCTTAGCGGTACCTACTTCTGCTGCTAGTGAGGCAATGTTATCAATAACGATTTGCTGCTGCTGATGACCGTACAATACTGCGCCTAACATTTGATCTTCTGACAACTCTTTAGCTTCTGACTCAACCATCAATACTGCCGATTTAGTACCAGCAACGATCAAGTCAAGATCACTTTCTTTAAGTTCTTCAAGAGTCGGGTTTAAAACATATTCACCATTAATAAAGCCAACGCGTGCACCGGCAACAGGCCCATTAAATGGCGCGTCAGAGATAGCTAGTGCAGCTGATGCACCAATCAATGCCGCGATATCTGCCGACTGACTTTTATCTGATGATACAACCGTCGCCGTGATTTGAATTTCGTTCAAATAGCCTTCAGGGAACAGTGGACGAATCGGACGGTCAATCAGGCGCGAGGTTAAGGTTTCAGACTCACTCGCACGGCCTTCACGTTTGCCATAAGCACCTGGGATTTTACCCGCTGCATACATTTTTTCTTGATAGTTAACTGTCAATGGGAAGAAGTTTTGACCTTCTTTCGCTTCCGACTTAACAACGGCTGCTACTAGTACAGTTACGCCGCCCATATGAACTAAAATAGAGTTGGCTTGGCGAGCGATACGACCTGTTTCGATCACAACCTGTTGGTTGCCGTACTGGAATTCACGCTTAATGGTATTAAACATTGTCATATAATTTTCCTAATATTGACTGACGAAAGTAATATCAGCGTTATAAAAGCTGATACCTGTCATTAAAAATTCTTTGTATTTCTTTGTACATAGCCCCTAATTAACCATTAGTCGATTAAAAAGTCGCGTCAATTAGGGCTAATATCCTTACCTATTTATCTTATGTATTTGCCTGTCTATGCATTTACCTATCATGAGCACAATACTTTTACGTGTGTTCAGTTTTTCGAATTCGGTTTTATATAAGTACTATCAAAAGTGACACCAAAAACGCTACCAAGTCGAAACCATGCATGCATGATACTGGTTACTTTCTTTAATAAAATATTAATGCTTAGCATAGATACTTTATAAGTAGATATTTGATAGATGGTTAGCCATATAACGATCAGCTGTATAACTAATAGCGCGATAAAACTTACAAGGCATTATTTTACAGTGATTTATGACCATTGACCAATTAAATGCAAAGCTGCCTATTTATTGATAGTAAATACTTATCAATAACAATTCTTTATTAATAATGACTACTGAGGTTTAGCGCAAGCCATCATAATTTAACTCTGCGTCTTTAGCACTTACGCTGCAATAATCACATAATATGAGCTTGGAGCCTGTAAGCTAACTTAACCACAATAATAAGCATAAAAAAACGGCGTGAAACTATTCCACACCGTTTTAGAAAAATCTATTTTATCGATATCAACAAGCAAGTTCCAAATGGCTTGACCAAAAATCCGAAATATTGCCTTATTAAAGCATATTTTGTTTTAGCGACCACTTGTACTACTGTCGTCAAATTAACGACGTAGACCTAACTGGCTAATAAGGGTGGTATAGCGACCAAGATCTTTACCTTTTAGGTAATCAAGCAGTTTACGGCGGGTATTAACCATACGGATAAGACCGCGGCGGCTGTGATGATCAGCTTTGTGCGCTTTAAAATGGTTTTGCAAATCGTTGATACGAGCGCTTAACAAGGCTACTTGAACTTCTGGTGAGCCTGTGTCATTTTCGCCACGTTGGTATTGAGCAATGATTTGTTCGCGATCGGCATTAGTTAGCATAAATCTCTCCGGCAATGCTAAACATTCTACAATTCATCAATAAATTTTAATGAGTGTAAAATGATAGAATAAATAAAATAGTCTGTATGACATTCGGGACAACCCTGCATTACTAGAGTTGACCTAGTGGTCGACAAACACGTTGTTTAACTTGAAAGCGATTATAACAAAAAACTGCTGAACTAACAGCAGTTTTCCGTATTAGTTTCAACAGTTTTAAGAAATAAACTTAGCTTGATAATTTGTTTACAAAAGCCTTATTTATGTTTATTTTTCTTAACGTCATCTTCAGTCGCGTTGCCACCAAGTGCATCATCATCTAACGGTACTGTGGTTGCTTCCGCTAAACTATCAGGAATTACGTCTTGGCTAGGATTGATATCGTCAGCTAGTTTTTGTATCTTTTGTTCTTGCTTATCCATATCTTTCTGTGATTTATCCATAACAGCTCTCCTAGTATATTAATATTAGAATTCAAAATTAAATAATCTTAATAAATTTAAATGTGAAGTATATTATTAGGAATGCTAACCGTTTGAGCAGTTAGCATTTTTAGTTTACTAATTAAAAATTTAAAACACACATCGAACCTAAATTAAATTTTATTTATCTTCTTTATCTTTTTTAGCTTCTTCTGCGTTATTAGCGATACGATCTGCTGCCGCGTCAGTATCTTTTGTATAATTACTTTCAGTTTGGTTTTTTAATGAGGCTTCAGCTGCGTCAGAACGTTGTTGTTCGAGCTTAGTATCATTTGGATTAGAATTTGACATATTATTTTCCTTTTTATGATTGTAATTGGCTATGAAAATCAATAATGATAATTGAAATTATGATAGAGCTTTATCGATAGCTTCGACGAAATTTTTAATATCGTCTGGGTTGCGTGAGGTAATCAAATTACCATCAATTTGTACCGTTTTGTCTACAAATTTTGCCCCAGCATTTTCTAAATCAATCTGTAATGTCTGATAAGCTGTCAGTGTTTTTCCTTTTGCAATACCTGTATTAACAAGCACCCAAGGGGCGTGGCAGATGACAGCTAATGGCTTTCCGGCATCGTTAATAGCATTAATGATGCCATGCGCTTCTTTATTGCCGCGTATGGTATCCGCATTTACCGTACCACCTGGCAACACTAAAGCATCGTAATCAGCAACTTTTGCGTCTTTAGCAAATATATCGGCGCTGAAAGTATCGCCTTTGTTGACATCTTGCTTCATGCCTTGAACTTCTTTTTGTTTATCAGTAGTAATAAGAAGGGTCTTATAACCTTTATCTTTTAGCTGGTTATTAACCTCTTCATATTCTGCTTGTTCAAAATTATTGTGTAATAAAAAAGCAATAGTTTTCATAACATTCCTTATATTTTAATATTTTATAGGCTAGTTTTCTTGTTTTTCTTATAATGGTATTTAATTTAAAATCTCAGAAATTGCTTTATATTAGTTAATATCTTTTTATTTTTATATGAAAAATTTATTATTAACTATATTTTTTATTATATTAATATTTCTACTTTTTATTATTGTACAACTTTCCCTAGCTGACTAAACTACGATACAAAAAAAGCAGGTTTCACTATAGGTGAAACCTGCAATAAAATGTGACGATATGTGATTAGTGTAAATTCTTAGTAAGTTTTACAGACTTTCAGTTATAAAAATAGGGATAAAATAAGAACTTAATATTATAACTGAATCAATTTTTTAGGTTGCAATCGACCATTGAGACTCACAGCGCCGAGACCAATAAATTGTCCCTGCTCATTTATGAGACAGATATCTACCGCTATCTCATGCAATAATGGTGCTTCTGTATCATTTTTACTATCATCAATATTTTGTTTATTATCATCAATACATGGCTGTTGAGCTATGGTCATTTTAATATAGCTTTGCAAATCATCAGTCAGCTGCTCAAATACATTTAGGCGTTGACCCATTTGTACACGTTCACACTGTTCTGCTGACAACGTAAGCTCAGCATCAATATTGACACAAGCATCCACTGGCAATAAATGTGTCTGACGACTCGCTAATGTTAGCGCTTCTAAATCCGCCAAAGCAATTGCTTCGTCTATTTTGAAACCACCAACTTGTAGACGGCGCAATGCAGTCAAATGTCCTAGCGTGTGCAGCGTTTTAGCGATATCTTCTGCTAATACACGTACATAGGTGCCCTTGGAGCACGTCACCGTCAACTGAATCTGCTTATCATCGATAGCTTTTAGGTCGATTGCTTTGAGTACAATATCCCTTGGCGCGCGCTCAATCTCTATACCCGCACGTGCATATTCATATAGCTTTTTACCGTCTTTTTTTAAGGCAGAGTACATCGGCGGAATTTGCTGCTGAGCGCCTAAAAATTGCTGAGCAACTTTGTTTAATAGTACCTCATCAAACGTTGGTATTACAGCCTGTGCGACAATTTTTCCATCGGCATCACCAGTATCAGTTTGGCTACCAAGTAAAATAGTCGCTTGATAAGATTTATCAGCATCAAGCTGATAATGACTAAATTTAGTCGCCTCTCCCAAACAAATAGGCAGTAAACCGGTTGCCATTGGGTCAAGCGTGCCAGTATGACCTGCTTTTTTACTGTCATGATTTGGTGATTTAAATAAATATTTCACCTTTGATACCACTTGCTGTGAGGTCATACCCTGAGGCTTATCTACTAATATAACGCCCGACACTTTAGTTTTGGTGAGCGTTTTATTGGCATTCTTATCAGCTTGCGTAGAGGCTTTTGTAGAGACAATCGACATAATGGCTTTTTACCCTTTTACTCTTGGTTTTCTTGCTCGTCAGACTCATTTAGCTCAGTTTTGGTGACGGCTTTACTAATTAAATCCATCATATAATTACCGCGAGCAGTGACTTCATCATAATGAAAACGCAAACGCGGCGTCGTACGAGTTTTTAGACTATGACTTAGTTCAGTACGCAAAAAGCCTGCTGCCTTATTAAGGACTTTAATACTCTCTTCATGATTGGACTTGGTCATGGCGTCATTGAGCTCTGGCTCCATAATAGTGACATAAATATCAGCATAACCTAGGTCTGGGCTGACTTTAACACTGGAGATGGTGACAAAACCAGTCAGACGCGGATCATTGACGGCGTCACGGATAAGGACAGCAAGCTCACGCTGAATCTGATCAGCTAAACGTTGTAAACGTTGGTTCATGGTATTACCTTGTTTTTAATATGGCTTATCTTTATTGATACTGAACCCAAAAAATACAATGAGCTGTGTGCAACTTGCTTAGCCTGCAAAAAGTAGTACTTACACTTATTTTACTAGCTACTCTAATTTTTGGGAACGGTATTCTTAATAGATTGAATGAATAATATTTGTTAAAAAAGGCCTAGCAGGGTGTACCTGTTAGGCCTAAGTACAGCTGGATATTAAGAGGATATCGGACATGCTTAGCTGGTTAGGCGTATTGCATCATCGAATATCATTCTATCGAACAGCAACTTTAGATAGTACGTGCGAACTCTTGGATCTCAAAGACTTCGATTTTATCGCCATCTTCTACATCATAGCCACGAACGGCTAGACCACATTCCATACCAGTACGTACTTCATTGACGTCTTCTTTGTAGCGACGTAATGATTGCAATTGACCAGTAAAGATAACTTGGTCATTACGTAATACACGGATAGGCTTGTTGCGATAAATTGTACCTTCAACCACCATACAACCGGCAGCTGCACCAAACTTACTAGAGCGGAATACTTCACGAACATCCGCAACACCCAAGATTTTCTCACGATGTTCAGGTGCCAACATACCGCTCATGGCCGCTTTCACATCATCAATCAAGCCATAGATAACACTATAATAGCGAATATCCATGTTAGCTGCATCTGCTTTACGGCGGGCGGTTGCATCTGCACGGACGTTGAAACCTAACAATACTGCTTCACTAGATTCTGCCAATGTCACATCAGACTCAGAGATAGGACCAACACCTGAGCTAATGACCCTGACTTTAACTTCATCCGTTGATAATTCGTTCAGTGCTGCAAGTAGGGCTTCAAGTGAGCCACGAACATCTGTTTTTAGGACAATGTTTAAGAATGACACATTACCTTGTTCCATCTGATCGAACATACTCTCTAAACGCATCGCATTCTGGCGTTCAAGCTGACGCTCACGCTCACGGTTGGTTCTAAAGTCCGCAACTTCACGGGCTTTTTTCTCATCAGTGACGACTAAGAATTCGCTACCAGCAGCTGGCGTTTCAGGTAAACCTAAGATCTCTACAGGGATTGAAGGACCAGCTGATTTAATACGCTGACCATGTTCATCGGTCATCGCACGGACTTTACCATAATGCTCACCGGCTAAGACTAGATCGCCTTGTTTTAACGTTCCTTTTTTAACTAGAACACTAACAACAGGACCGCGACCTTTCTCAAGTCTTGACTCGATGACCACACCTTGAGCTGCACCATCTAACGGCGCTTCTAGCTCCATCAGTTCCGCTTGTAGGCTGATGAGTTCTAAAAGCTCGTCAATACCGTCACCGGTTTTGGCTGAGATGCGAGCCATTGGGGTATCGCCGCCCCACTCTTCTGAAACCACTTCTTTAGCCGTTAATTCATTCAGTACGCGATCAGGATCAGCACTAGGCTTATCCATTTTGTTGATAGCAACAATGATAGGTGTACCAGCGGCGCGAGCATGATCAATCGCTTCTGCAGTTTGTGGCATCATACCGTCATCAGCAGCGACAACGATTACAACGATATCCGTTGCTTGAGCACCACGTGAACGCATTGCACTAAAGGCCGCGTGACCTGGAGTATCAAGGAATGTGATAACACCGCGATCTGTTTTCACATGGTAAGCACCGATATGCTGGGTAATACCGCCCGCTTCGCCAGTCGCGACCTTCGTTGCGCGAATTTTATCTAACAGTGATGTTTTACCATGGTCAACGTGACCCATGATAGTAACAACCGGTGGACGCGTTTGCACGTTACTGCTGCGCTCATCAACAGCATCTTGTAAGTCGTCTTCAACTTTAGTATCACTAACTGGTACTGGATTATGACCCATCTCTTCTACGATTAGACTGGCTGTTGCTTGATCAATCGTATCGTTTTCGCGAGCAATCTCACCCATTTTCATGAGTAATTTAGTTACTTCACGGGCTTTCACTGCCATACGTTGAGCAAGATCAGAAACAGTGATTTGTTCGCTGATTTCTACATCATAAACGATTTTTTCGACAGGCTTTTCAAACTTATGCTGTGCCGACTGGCTTGAACGTAAACCGTTTTTACGGTTTTTAATTTCACGCTCGTCTTGATTCTTACGACGACCACGGCCACGGGCACTAGTGCTACTTGCGCCGCGCTTGATTTCACGACGCTCTTTTTCAAACGATTCTTCTAGCGCATCACCCACCAAACCTTCTGCCAATGGTTCATCTTTACGAACTTCAGCAGCAGGCTGATCCGTATATTGACCGGCCATTTTACGCATTTGCTCAAGCGTACGTTTTTGTGCTTCTTCAGCTTGGGTACGACGTGTTTCTGTTTCAATCTCGCGTAAACGAGCTTCTTCTTTCTCACGCACTTCGCGAGCTTTACGCTCCGCTGCCGTTTCAACTTTTGGTTTGGTCGCAGCGACTTTCTTCTTAGGTTGTTCTTTCGGCTTGACCTCAACTGTGGTCTTACCGCCTTTTTTCACAACCACTGACGTTGAGATATCGTCGTTCTTATCATCAGACTTTTTGCTAGAGCCTAAACTTGCGCGCATCGCGGCTAGAGTAGCCGCCTGACGATCTTCAGATTTTTTCTTAGTAGCAGCACGGTCTTCAGCATCTTTAGCAGCACGCTCTTGCGACTCAATCATCGCCTGTTCGCGTGCAGCCAAATCTTCAGCCATCTTTTCTGGATCAGGCTTTTCGAATACTTTCTTTTTACGCACTTCAACATTAACGCTCTTAGATTTACCTGAAGAGCCAGTCACGCGCGCGGTGCTAGTCGTCTTAGACTTAAGACTAATACGACGCTTGTCTTGCTGACCATGACTTTGCTTTAAATACGTCACCAACTTTTCCTGCTCAAGCTCGGTGACTAGGTCATCCTCTGCGCGAGCAGGCAGTCCAGCATCTACCAGTTGCTGTTTTACAGCACTTGCGGTTTTGCCTACCATATCTGCCAGTTCTTTGACGGTCTTATCTGCCATTTATTATCACCTACTGTCTATTATTTGCTATATGTTCAATTCAGTTGTTGGCTACAAATGATTGGGGTAAGGCTAGTATTTGTATTGCAGTCATACCAGCACTTTATTATCGATAGCATATCACCAAAAGACAGCGATATGCAGTTACCGCTTATTCATTGAACCAAGATTCCCGAGCTTTCATGATGAGTTTTCCTGCGGTTTCGGTATCTAAGCCTTCGATATCTTCTAAATCGAAGACGGCTTGTTCTGCCAAGTCATCAACCGTAATGATGTCTTTTTGTGCCATTTTATAAGCCCAACTGACCGTCATTCCTTCAAGATCTTGTAGTTCTTGACTTGGCTCTTTCATGTTTTGTTGTTTGACTAATTCGTCAGCGATGACCACTTCTTTAGCACGCTCTTGAATCATATCAATCGCTTCATCGTCTAAACCTTCGATATCATAAAAGGTTTCAACTGGCACATAAGCCACTTCTTCAATACTGGTAAAACCAATATCGACAAGCGCTTGTGCTAAATCTTTATCCACTTCTAGACGTTCATAGAATAATTCGATAAAGGCTTTAGATTCGTTTTCTTGACGCTGCTGATACTCTTCTTCTAGCATCATATTAAGCTTATAGCCGGTCAGCTCAGAAGCTAAACGTACGTTTTGACCTTGTGAGCCAATCGCGCGCGCCAACTGATCATTGGTGCTAAAGATAATATCAGCGGTTTTGGTATCTTCATCTAAAATAATACTGCTAACGTCAGCCGGCTCTAAAGAGCTGATGATAAATTGGGCTGGGTCATCTGACCAAACCACCACATCAATACGCTCACCATCAAGCTCTTGCTGTACAGCTTGGATACGTGTACCACGCATACCGATACAAGCGCCAACAGGATCGATACGATGATCATTGGTCTTCACGGCTATTTTAGCACGAGTACCCGGCAAGCGAGCGACATTACGAATTTCAATGATTTGTTCTGCAATCTCAGGCACTTCTTTTTGCATCAGTGCCGAAAGCATTTCAGGATGGGTACGTGACAATAGCAACTGTGCGCCGCGATTTTCACGGTTCACATGATATAAGATGGCATTGATACGTGACTTTGCACGTAGCTGCTCACGTGGCAACATTTGATCGCGCGAAAGATAACCTTCTGCGTTGTCACCTAAATCGATGATATAACCATCGCGTGTCTGTTTTTTCACTTCGCCATACATCATTTCACCAACACGTGGCTCAAAAGCATCAGCTACAAGCGCACGCTCAGCTTCGCGAATTTTTTGGATGATAACTTGTTTGGCTTGTGTGGCCGCAATACGACCGAATTCGATCGACTCAATTTGCTCTTCTTTTATATCACCAATTGACCATTCATCTTGATCAAGATCAGTAATAGCAAGCTGACAAGCAGGCATTTCATGGTCTTCGTCTGCAACCACTGTCCAGTAACGATAAGTATCATAATCGCCAGTCGTACGATCGATGGCAACCCGCACGGCCACTTCTGGCTGTTCGGTATATACTTTTTTCTTGGTCGAAACCACTAAAGCCTCTTCAATTGCTTCAAAGATATCTTCAGGATTTAAGCCCTTTTCATTACTGACAGTTTCTACTACCGTTAAGATTTCACGACTCATGCTATACCTGTCCTATCATTTTTAATTGACTTAAATTTTATAATTTGTGTATTACTGTATATTTTCACCATCAGCTATCTAAGCTATTTGGAGCGTAAAATACCAATTTATAATGAGCGACTTAACCTATCAAATTAAACTATCCATGTTTATAAATTAAACATTTTGATTAACTAAGCATCTTCATAAATTAAATTGGCTTTATCGATATTACTTAATGCAATCTCGAACTGCTCACCGTCGGTGGCAGTCAGCTTTAAAGAGACGGCATCTATGCTATCTAATCTTCCCGTGGCTTTACGGCGTTTTTTGTCACCCTCGCCAATCGCTTGTATCAAACGCAAACTCACTGTTTGACCCACATAGCCATGCATCTGCTCATCTGAGAAAAAGGCACGGTCAAAACCAGGTGAAGATACTTCTAAAATAAACTCACCAGCAATCGGATCATGAACCTCAAGAATACCACTTACTTGGTGATTCACTGCCGCGCAATTTTCAATCGTTACCTGCTTATTCTGGGCTTGCTCTTCTGGCAACGCCTCAATATAAATACGCAACAAAGAGCGATTGCCTTGTGGTGCAAATTCTATGCCCCACAACGCTACATCACAAGCAGCGACCGCAGGGGCAATAATACTGGTTAACTCTGTAACTTTGGTAGAAAGTTTCATAATCTATTAATAATGTCCTATTTACCTATCTGTTGTAGATGCATCGTCTTAATCGTATATCTATAACAGGCAGTATAATCGTTGTATATTGTATTTTTTTTACTACAAACCTAACCCGATATTATATGGATTTTGCTTCTTTATAAGGGCACAACCAATAGATATCAAGCTCAAAAGCTTAGTGCTATTATTATTCATAAAGCAAAACTATCAGCAAAAGAGTATGAAGTAGAAGATAGTGTTGCTTACGATCAATCGCGCAAATAGCGGATATCAACGTACTCTATAGGCATAGAGCTTAGCATAAATAGGATAGATACCGCGATAACACCGACTTTCAGATACAAAAAAACCCACAAGCATAATGGTGGGCTAATTGGCACTGACAGATTTAGTGTACAAAATATCAGTATAAAAAGTGGTAGCGGGGGCTGGATTTGAACCAACGACCTTCGGGTTATGAGCCCGACGAGCTACCAGACTGCTCCACCCCGCATCAATCTAGAACGCGTATTATAGGGAGGTTTTATAGAACTGTCAATCTTTATTTGAAAATAACTTAAAATAAAAATTTTACCTATATAACCACTCATTTAATACGATACAACTTTAAAAATTGGTGCGATTGGGGGGACTTGAACCCCCACAGCTTGCGCCACCACCCCCTCAAGATGGCGTGTCTACCAATTCCACCACAATCGCATTTTTCTGACTGCTCTGTTTTCTAACATCTCGTCTATCATAATTAATGCTTAAGGTAGGCATCGATAGATAAAGACTTATAAAAACAGAAAAGCATTGTAAATGTAACGTCTTAAAATAGCAAGAGCTGCCTGCTTAGAAAACGCTGTTTAAAGACGGCTACTGAGGATTTTGAGTCAAAGGACGCGGCGTTTGTGGTGCTGAAACTGGTGCATCTAGGCGAAACTGATCTTCCGCTTGCTTACGAGCATGGACGGCGAGCGTCATACTGGTGATAAAAAATATGAGGGTCAGCACGGCCGTCGCACGAGTTAAGAAGTTTGCTGTGCCTGCTGCGCCGAATACTGTGCCAGAAGAGCCTGCGCCAAAAGAAGCCCCAGCATCTGCCCCTTTGCCATGCTGTATCAAAATCAAGCCAATCATGGCAATCGCCACGATAATATGCAGGGCTAATATAAACGTATACATGGTGGCCTCTTTTGCCGCGTAATGACGACTGATAACGAAAAATAAATCGTAAGGTTTAATAGTGATAAAGATCAGCGTGTGATGACGCCAAACCAATGCTATAAATAAGGCGCATTGTACACGATTGCAAGGGCACTGTTAAAGCCACTTTTGCCAACTGATAAAGACATTTTACGGATAAAGCAAATAATAAGTCTTTAATCCTTTTTTTTACTTATTAAGTATTGGCTCGACTAAAGGCGTTGGCAATCGCTAAAAAGCTCTCTGCTTTTAGTGAAGCGCCGCCAACCAAGGCGCCGTCAATCATAGAATCTGCAGCAAAACTATCGGCATTATCAGCATTGACACTACCACCATATAAGACAGTAATAGCAGATAGCGACTCCGTAAAGCCTGCAACCGATTGCTTGATATGTTGGTGAGTCGCGCTAACCTCTGCCACGGTAGGCACTTTGCCAGTCCCAATTGCCCATACCGGCTCGTAGGCAATGATTAGACGGGTCGATAACGAATCAATAAGTTTTGGCTGCTGCGCGAGTAAGTCTTTGATGACCGATAACTGGCTGTCGATGACTTCCAACGTTTGCTGAGCATCATATTGTGCTTGGGTCTCACCGATACAGAATACGACGCCCAAGTCTTGCGTTAGTGCGTGAGTCACTTTTTGCAATAAGTCCTCATGAGACTCTTGATGATACTGACGGCGCTCAGAGTGACCAAGGATTGTCCACGTTGCGCCAGCGTCAGCAATTTGTTGCGCTGAACAATCACCTGTATATGCGCCAACAGTAGCACTATGGGCACTAATATCCTGCGCCGCGCACAGTGCTGAGGTGCCTTTTAAACGAGCACTGACAGTAGTTAAATGAATCAGACTTGGCGCTAACATCAACTGACATCGAGCGGTAAACTCTGTATTAGCTTGCTCTGTCGCATTCATGGTAGTAAGTAAGTCATCTAGTAGCGCATTGACATCATGGATCGTCGCTGGATTCTGCTTCCAATTTCCAATTATCCAAGCTTGCATTCTCATCTACCTTGTCTTATGTATGACTGCCAATGTGGCTAATATGCGCGCAAGTATAACAAATATTTCGCAAGTGCTATAGTATAGTGCGTCCAAAATAAAAACTGAGCTTTAACAGCTTGTTTAGTAGATTTCGCTAAGCGGATATTTTTAACTGCTCAAAAGCCCTTTACCCCTATAAAACCTTTAAGCTCACGTAAATTCCTATATGATGCTATCAATATAGAATAAAGTGCAGACAATTAGTTATTTCTATATCTCAAACTATTTTTTAAAATCAATACCTTTAAATGAATACCTCAACATACACATCTTAAAAAAATCGCTTAAACATCATCGCTAGATTGGCTGTTATTTGAACGTGATAAACAGATAGCCTGTGGTTTAGGTAAATATATCGCATATTCGATATCGAGTAAGGAGAAGTCTTAATGTCTATCACAACCAGTAAATACGGTGGCTTAGCGCAGCAGTTGATCAGCGAAGGTATCGTGAGCGAAGCACATATGAAAGCGGCGCAGACTGAGTCGCAACAGCAGCAAATAGGGCTGGTGTCTTATCTAGTAGAGCATAAACTTGCCAACGCTTATCAATTGGCACAGATGCTGTCGCAAGCTTTTGGCGATCCTTTATTTGATCTTGATGCGCTAAGCTCAGATGTCATCCCAAAAGATTTGGTTGATGAGAAAATTGTCCGCAAGTTTAATGCTTTGCCAATCTTTAAGCGTGGACAACGCTTGTTTGTGGCATTAAGTGATCCAACACGTATCGACGCTATCGACGCCATTGCCTTTAACTCACGCTTATCTATTGAAACGATTGTAGTCGAAGAAGATAAGTTGAAAAGGCGTATTGAGAGCCTTTACGCTGATACGATGCAAAGTTTCGATAGCTTTTCTGATAGTGATTTAAATATTGGCTTTGATGAAAGCGAAGAAGAGGAAGGCGAAACCAAACTCTCTGATAGTGTCGAGGAAGCACCGGTAGTAAAATTTGTGAATAAAATGCTGGTTGATGCCATTCGTATGGGAGCATCAGATCTACATTTCGAGCCTTATGAAAAGAGTTATCGGGTACGTTTCCGAGTCGACGGTGTCATGCAAAAAATGGCCAACCCGCCCGTACAACTTGCCAGTAAGATTGCTGCACGCCTAAAAGTTATGTCACAAATGGACATCTCAGAGCGCCGTGTCCCACAAGATGGACGGATTAAGCTTAAAATATCTAAAGATAAAGCCATCGATTTTCGGGTAAGCTGCCTACCTACCCTATTTGGTGAAAAACTTGTCCTACGTATCTTAGATCCATCCTCAGCCATGCTCGGTATTGAAGCGCTCGGTTATGAGCCCGATCAAAAAGAGATGTTTTTAGAGGCACTGCACAAACCGCAAGGAATGCTACTGATTACTGGCCCAACGGGTTCGGGTAAAACAGTTTCTTTATATACAGGAATTAACATACTTAATACCGGTGATACTAATATCTCAACCGCTGAAGATCCCGTCGAGATTAACCTTGAAGGGATTAACCAAGTCAACGTCAACCCGAAAGTGGGACTGACTTTTTCCAGTGCTCTTAAGTCATTCTTACGCCAAGATCCCGATATTGTGATGGTTGGTGAGATTCGTGATCTTGAAACGGCCGAGATTGCTATCAAAGCCGCGCAAACAGGCCACATGGTTCTCTCAACCCTCCATACCAACTCAGCACCTGAGACGTTAACGCGTTTACGAAATATGGGTGTGGCCTCTTTTAATATTGCGACTTCCGTGAATTTGGTGATTGCCCAGCGGTTAGCAAGGCGCTTATGCAAGAATTGTAAAAAGCCTATCAACATTCCACGTCAAAGCTTGCTTGAGCTTGGCTTTAACGATGCTGACTTGGACAATCCAGACCATACTATTTATGAACCCGTAGGCTGTAATGAATGCCGCGAAGGCTACAAGGGCCGTGTCGGTATCTATGAGGTCATGAAAGTCAGCCCTGATATTTCGCGTATCATCATGGAAGACGGTAACGCGATAGATATCAAAGATGCCGCAGTTAAAAATGGTTTTAGAGACTTACGCCGTTCTGGTATTTTAAAAGTTTTACAGGGCGTCACCAGTATTCAAGAAATGATGCGCGTCACCTCTGAATAATATGCATAGCTTAAAAGTAAGAAAAAATAATGCTAAAAACAGAAAGTTTATATCTTGCTTCTTTACCAACAGTAAAAAACAATTAGTCGTGATAGAAAATAAAACAGATATATACTGGTTTTTTGCGCTAAAATAAAGTAAGTCTGTTTCGAAAGATGAATCAGGTATATTTTTCGAGCTTGCATTATCTATATTCGACTATATCAGACAGTTTTTTGAGGGAAGGAACATGGCAAAAGCTAAGACCGACATGCTGTTAGACTTTGTCTATGATGGGGTAAACCGGCGTGGGCAAAAGGTAAAAGGCGAGACGACCAGTCGAAGCTTAGAGCTAGCAAAAGCCACTTTGCGCAAACAAGGTATCACGGTTAAAGGTATTAAGAAAAAACCGAAACCCTTATACACCTTGAAAAAATCCATCAAGCCTATCGATATTGCTATTTTTGCCCGTCAATTGGCAACGATGATGAAAGCTGGGGTGCCGTTAACACAATCCTTTGAGATTGTTGCTGACTCCCTTGATAACCCTAGTATGAAAGATTTGGTGCTACAAATAAAAGCAGATATTGAAGCCGGTGGTACCTTTGCTTCGGCATTACGTAGACACCCACGCTATTTCGATGATCTATTTTGTTCCCTTGTTGAATCCGGTGAGCAGTCAGGCGCATTAGAAACCATGTTAGAGCGAGTAGCGACTTATAAAGAAAAAAGTGAACTGCTTAAAGCAAAAATAAAGAAAGCTATGAAATATCCTATCGCCGTCGTGGTGGTCGCTCTTATTGTTACTATTATTCTACTGGTTAAAGTGGTTCCAGTGTTTTCTGGATTATTCGAGTCTTTTGGTGCAGAATTGCCTGCTTTTACCCAAATGGTGGTGGGTATGTCTGAGTGGATGCAAGCATGGTGGTTCCTTTTGCTTATTATTATTGGTGGTACCATCATTAGTTTTTCAGAAGCTAAAAAGCGCTCGAAGAAATTTCGTGATGTTTTAGACCGTGCGGTATTGAAGGCACCAATATTTGGTAATATTGCTTATCAAGCGGTTATTGCACGTTTCTCTCGTACACTATCGACTACTTTTGCTGCTGGTGTACCACTACTTGATGCTCTAGACTCTACTGCTGGTGCGGCCAACAACGTGGTCTTTTATAACGCTATTCAGCAAATTAAAAATGATGTCTCTACGGGTCAACAATTACAGTTTTCAATGCGCTCAACCAATTTGTTTCCAAGTTTAGCTATTCAAATGGTCGGTATCGGTGAAGAGTCTGGTAGCTTAGAAGAGATGCTAGATAAAGTAGCAGTCTATTACGAAAACGAAGTTGATAACGCCGTTGATGGTCTGACCAGCTTAATGGAGCCAATGATTATGGCAGTGTTAGGGGTATTAATCGGTGGCTTAGTCATTGCTATGTATTTGCCAATTTTCCAAATGGGTGCAGTGGTAGGGTAACGGCTAATTAAAGGACAGCTAATTAATGCAGTTTATACAATTATTACAAGAAAATATGGCTTTAGCTTTAATCATATTTGGTCTGCTAGGTCTTTGTGTGGGCAGTTTTTTAAATGTGGTCATTCACCGTATTCCGCTCATGATGATCTCTGCTTGGCGACAAGAGTGTAGCCAGTTTATGTCTCAACAAGCAGATATGCCGCATGAACATACTGTGCCTCTAACCGATATAGTAGCCACTGATACGCCTATTACTTTAAGTAGACCGGCATCACGCTGCCCTCACTGCGCACATAAAATCAAGTGGTACGAAAATATACCTTTAATTAGCTGGATGGTATTACGCGGACGCTGCTCAGATTGCAAAGCTGCTATCGGACTGCGTTATCCCATTGTTGAGCTGGTGACTGCGCTTCTCTCTGTATTGGTCATTTATAAGTTTGGCGTCAGTGCAGCTGGGATATCGGCATTAGTTTTGGTATGGACACTTGTTGCGTTAACCGGTATTGATTTTGATACTCAGCTACTACCTGACCGCTTAACGTTCCCATTAGCAGGGTTAGGATTGGCCGTAAACTCGCAGGGTTGGTTCGTGTCCCCTACTCAGTCCATTTGGGGCTTATTGCTTGGATTTTTATCATTGTGGATAGTGGTTAAAGTGTTCTATTTAATCACTAAAAAGCATGGTATGGGACAAGGAGACTTTAAATTATTAGCGGTATTGGGTGCTTGGCTTGGGCCTATGATGTTGCCGCTAATTATTCTATTATCATCTTTACTCGGCTCAATCGTTGGAATCATTCTCATGAAGAAACAAGGCGAGAGCAGACCTTTTGCCTTCGGTCCTTATATCGCTATTGCCGGTATCGTAGCTTTACTGTACGGCTCAGATATCGTCAGCTGGTATTTAGGTATGTATACTTAAGCATTTATACCTAAGCATGTACGCTTTGACATGTATAATTAAGCGAGAAAATTAGCTATTTATCCATAATGATCTTTAACCTTTAATAACCATTTTTCAGGTTTATGGTTTATTAATACCATTATCCTTCTATCGGTCAGATAAGTCCTTACTATGTCAAAATATGCAGAAACATCCTTACCTTATTCGCATCAACCACAGCTTCATCAAACCAAAAGTAAGACTCTGGTAGTAGGTTTGACCGGTGGTATCGGCAGTGGCAAATCTGCTGCCAGTGACTGGTTTGCCCAGCAAGGGATTGATATTATTGATGCGGATGTGATTGCTCATGAAGTGGTTGCTAAAGGCAGCTCATCCCTACGCAAAATCCAGAGAAAATTTGGTAACTGGGTGTTAAATGCCGATGGAGAGATGGACCGTGCAGCGGTACGGACGCATGTATTCACCCATCCTGAAGCCTTAATTGAGCTTGAGTCAATTACCCATCCTGCAATACGTGAAGCAGCAAAAATACAGTTGGCAGAGAGTAAGTCACCTTATGTAGTGTTGTCAGCCCCATTACTGATTGAAGCAGCAGAAGCCGGCTTAGCTAATTTATGCCAGCGTATATTGGTAATGGATGCTACCGAAGACACCCAGCTTGCGCGTGCCAGTCAGCGTGATGCTCAAAGCGTACAGAAAATTAAAGCCATTATGGTGAATCAGCTGGGTCGTGAAGAGCGTAATCGTCATGCTGATGATGTGGTGTTAAACGAGCATGATCTTGCGGCTCTATATTTACAACTAGAGCCACTGCATCAAAACTATCTTACGCTTGCCCAGCAGCTAAAGTTCGCTGTCGATTAATCTCGTATAAAGCCATACCGGTAGCAACACTCACATTTAGGCTCTGTAGATTGCCATGCTCATTCCCTGACATCGGAATATAAACCAGCTCATCACAGCTTTCTGTTGTTAGGCGACGCATCCCTTCTCCTTCCGAACCCATAATGATAGCAGTTTTGCCAGTCAAATCTGCTGCATGTATTGGTTTAGCGTCCGCATTGAGGGCGGTACCAAATACAAATACCCCAGCATTTTTAATCTTTGACAGTGTACGTGCCAGGTTGGTCACGCTAATAATAGGCATCATCTCTGCCGCGCCAACCGATACTTTGGCGACCGTCGGGGTCAGGCTTGCCGCATGGTGCTTTGGACAAATAACGGCATCAACGCCCATCGCCACTGCTGTACGCAAGCAAGCACCGAAGTTATGTGCGTCGGTGATTTGATCTAGTACCAGCAGCAAACACTCATCGCGCCCAGCAATGATGTCAAGCAAGCCTTCATCAGCAAAGCCTAACGGACGAGCGTTAAGCACCACACCTTGGTGTTGCGGGCTGCCACAAAGTTGAGTGAGGTTGTCTTTTTGGGTCGGTTGAATACTAATGCCATTAGCGCTTGCTTGCGCCATAATAGCCTGTACACTGCTATCGCTTTCACGTCCTTGCTGCACAAATAAACTAAGCCCATCAAGAGGGCGATGTTCGAGCAAAGCATCAATTGCATGAATGCCATAGAAATAGGTGGGTTTTGCCATAATAGGCCTGCTGATTATAAAGTGGATATCGCGTCATGCGATAGAATAGAAAAAGATATGACGATCATTGTAGCAACAAATCAATAATTTCATATCGATAAGATAATAAAAAAAAGAAATAAACCTTATCCAACCGATAGGGTTTATTTCTTTTTAAATGATAGGTTGTTAGGTGTCATAAACCATCTAATGACACCTTTAACACTATCAACCTTCTAAGTGACAGATATACTGGACGATTTCTTCTGTACGTAAGTTAAAGCCACTATTGCCTTCAACCACGAATGATTGTCCGGCGCGGTAGTAGCTGAATTCTTCGTCACCGTTTATTTTGACTTCACACTCACCGCTGATAATTTCGATACGTTCAGAAGTGTTGGTGCTAAAATGATAATGTTCGACCAAATTGTCGCAAGGCAAGATAACCCCTAAGGTTTTATGGCGACCGTCCTCGAACATAATGGTATGGCTTGAGCAACGTCCATCGTATGATATCGTGGCTTGGGCATTGACTGTTACATTGGTAAATTGCGCCGCTGTCATAGTGGCTTCCTTATCAAATAATTATTGCCAAACTAAAGAACCAAAGTAAAAAACTTAACTGAAAAACCGAGTTGAAAAACTTAACTGAAAAATAAGTAACTGAATAGATTACAGTTGTCGTACATCTCTTTTAACCATCTGTTCTATATCAGGCTTACACCGCTATACGTTGACTGTATATACAGACCAAGTTAGATTTTTCTAAAATAATGAATTATTACTGACACTTACTTATGGATAGCTTTGCATAATCATGTATGAGATACATGCTATGTACTAGGATGTATGAAAATCTGGTAGTAAGAGTTTATCATTATGTGAGATTATGCTACCACATTATATCTATAAAGTTTGTTACAGCGACTATGAAAGTTGCGCTTATTATTAAAGCAGTGATGGATGTTATTGATTACCTTTAAAATTTGTATTTAAGGCTTTTTGCCACCATACTATTTGCCAATCGCATTTATATATTTAGCAGTACTAAATGAACCATTCCACTCCTTTATTTACCCTATTGTAGAGATGACCTCCCAGCATTGCATTGTATGTGAGGTTTATTGTCTGTCATGAGAGGCGTTGATGCTAATATCATTAACTTTACATCAGTTTGCGTTGATCGCTCAGCATGAGCTGAGTGTGGCTGAAGGCTTCAATGTCATCACCGGTGAAACGGGTGCTGGCAAGTCGCTATTACTTGATGCGTTATCCTTATGTGCAGGCGAGCGCGCCGACAGTGCGATGGTCAGACATGGCGCTGCGCATGCCGATATCTACGCGCAATTTGATGTGGAAAACAACAGCGTCGTCGCTGAGTGGTTTGCAAAAAACGATAGACCGCTAGAAGAACCAGAAGTATTGATTCGCCGTCAACTCAGTAATACTGGGCGCTCAAAAGCATGGCTAAATGGTACACCTGTCAGTTTGGCTGAGCTAAAAAGCTTAGGATCGTTGCTGGTCAATATTCATAGTCAGCACGCTCAACAAGCTTTGCTAAAACCGCAGTTTGTGGTGCAATGGCTTGATGAGATGGCACAGATAACTTCTCTTGCTAAGCAGACGGCAAGCAGTTATCAAAGCTATCAACAGCTCAAACGCCGTGCCGATGATATCGCTAACCGCGAGGCTCAACGTCAGGATAGAATTCAATTACTGCACAGCCAACTTGCCGATATTGCGCCGTTACTGGTCGTTGATTATACGGAAGTCGAAGCAGAGCACGAAGAATTATCCAATATTGAAGCGCTAATGCAAGAAGCCAGTCATGGCTTACATTTACTCGACAATGATACCGACGAGCCAGATGTGATGACCATGCTAGGACAAGCGATTAAACTTTGTGATAACCAACTGGGCGTCAGTCAAACCTTTGAGCAAGCGTCTGAACAGCTGCATTTAGCACAGCAGCAAATAATTGAGGTGACTGGCTTGTTGTCAGATTATGCTGAGCAGCAACTGCCTGATCCTGAGCGCTTGCAGTCATTAGACAGTTTAATCAGCTTGGGTCATCGCTTATCACGTAAACACAACTTGCCAGCTGGCGACTTGATCAATGAAGCAAAGGCGTGGCAAGCGCAATTAGAGCAGTTAGAAAATGAGCCGAGCAGTGATGCGATGGCGGCGCAAATTGAGCAAGCTTGGCAAGATTATCTCGCACTAGCAACGCAGCTAAATAAGGAGCGCTCTAAAGCAGCACCGACTGTCAGCAAACAGCTGATTAAGCAATTACAACCCCTTGCCTTACCCAATGCACGCTGCGAATTTGTTTTTACCAAAAAAATAGAACCTAGCCAATATAATGCGCAAGGTTGCTATGATATTGATTTATTATTTAGCGCTAATGTCGGCATGCCGATGCAGCCGTTACATAAAATCGCCTCAGGCGGTGAGTTGTCACGTATGGCCTTAGTGATGCAAGTTTTGCAAGCGACCAATGCTGATAATAATGCGGCAAAACCTATGCTGGTATTTGACGAAGTTGATGTCGGTATCAGTGGCGGTACGGCACAAGTGGTCGGTGAGCTACTACGCGCACTTGGGCAAACGCAGCAATTGCTCGCTATTACCCACCAAGCACAAGTAGCAGCGCAAGCGCATCAGCATATCTTGGTGCAAAAACACCATGACCAGCAGACTGAGAGTGAGCTGTTAATCTTAACCGATAGCGCACAAATCGATGAACTGGCACGCATGTCTGGCGGTGTGATCATTACCGACGTCACCCGTGATCATGCTCGTAGTTTATTGACTGATGTAAAATAAGCGTTAGAAGCTCCTAGTTAGAAGCTCCTAAATGTGTCTAATAGCTGCTAAATATTTGCTTTAGTTGATTTTATACTCATTATCGCCATATAGTGGTCTCTCACCTTTGTTAGTAGGTTGTGCTTGTCTCTATGTCTAAAGCTAATTTGACCCATCATTTCTTAATTGCAGCACCAGAGCTGTCAGACCCACGGTTTGAGCAGGCGCTGATTTATATCTGTCGTCATGACAAACACGGTGCGCTCGGTCTGATGGTCAACCGCCCCTTAGAGCAATCTCGGGTGGGTAAATTGCTAGAAGATTTAGATATTGAAGTTACCGATGCGCAGGTGATGGAAGATCTGGCATTAGAAGGTGGCCCTATGTATCCTGAAGTTGGCTTTGTGCTGCATACAGGGCAACCAGAATGGGCGTCATCATTTGGTATTTCAGAAAATGTCTGTATTACCACCAGCCAAGATATCCTCAAACGTATTGCCGCAGGTCAAGGCGTTGGTCATTATCAGCTGTGCTTGGGTCATGCCAGTTGGGGTAAAAAACAGCTCGAGCGTGAGCTTGATAACGGCGACTGGCTGGTATGCCCTGCTGATTTAAACTTATTATTTGATACGCCATTTGAAGAGCGCTGGCAAATTGCCGCCGATAAAATTGGGGTTAATTTTGACTATCTAAGCAGCGACATAGGTCATGCTTAGCGTTATATACTGAGCATCATATGCTCAACGTGTACAGAAATGAAAATAGGAAATATGCCTTATTATGGTAGATAGCACTCTTATAACAGATAGCACTGATACTAGCGTTGCTGAACCAGCCGTTAAGCCGCATCTTATTTTGGCCTTAGATTATGGGGTTAAAAAAATGGGCATGGCGCTGGGTAATAGTATTACCGAGACAGCGCGCGCTTTTGATATCTTGGCGATGAATAATGGTCAGCCTGATTGGGATAATCTACTGGGTATTATCAAAGTTTGGGGCGTGGCAAAGGTAGTGGTTGGACTGCCGCTAAATATGGACGGCAGCAGTTCAATGCTATCAAAAAGGGCGCATAAATTTTCCCGTCGTCTAGCACATAGAATAATGGAACAGCATTTACCTGTGACCGTATCTCTATGCGATGAGCGCTTAACATCCGTCGCAGCGCGTGAGATAGCGTGGGACAACGGCTGGATTCAGAATGAGCGCGACCCAATTGATGATATCTCTGCCTGTATTCTAATGTCGACCTACTTTGCTGATCCTAATAGCAGTATCGCCATTGACGCGATCAAAGCCGATTAATTAAGCGATAACGTTATTTCAAATGATCATCACTTTCTGATATATCATCAATCTGAACGAATAAATGACTGATTACTATGACCACTGTCTCAAACCAATCCTTGCCAAATAACTCTCAACATGGTTTTTCGCCGCTAGCTATCGCTCGAATTAAGGGCGCACAGCGAGCGAATCAAATAGCGATTTACCTCATTTATGCAGCGATTATTGCGTTTATGGTGTTTGGTACGATTGCCAGCATAAAGATGTTTCATGATAACCAGCTACTCTACCGGTTATTTTTTAATCTACCGTATGCCCTAATTGCTCTCACCATTCCAATGACGCTATACGATGCATTTATTATTTATCGCTATCGTCTCAATCAGGCCTCAATGGTTGTAATGACGATTGGCGTCTCAAGTATTATCCTTATTGGCGGGCTATTATTTGCTGATACCGCTTGGCTCGGCTTGGCCTCATGGCTTGGCGTGGCATTTTTATTTAAAGTGAGCTTTAAGCGTTTCTTTAATTTTTTAGAAGTGGCAGACTTGCCTGAAGCTGATGAAGCGTTAGCAGCAGATATCGATACTGCCACTGAAGTAGAAAATACACCATCATAAGTAAGCGTATTGGGCAGCAAAATCTTACTTAACTCATTCAATTTAAAAAAATGACTATGACAACTTCAATATTAGACATCTCTATTAATCATCATCTAGATACTCAAGGGCTAATCTGCCCTGAGCCAGTGATGATGCTACATAAGACCGTTCGCAAAGCGGATAGTGGCGATATTATCGAAATATTAGCCACCGATCCGGCGACCACGCGCGACATTCCTAATTTTTGCCGTCATTTAGGGCACACGCTTGTCCATCAAGAAACGCTAAATGACGCGCCAACCTATCGCTATTTGGTTAAGAAAAAGAGCGCTTAATAGGCGGTAGTGTTATAGGCAGTATCTCATCCATCATTTAAAGGCAGGCAGCGTGTTAGCAATAGAAAAGCAGTATGTGCAGTGGCACGAAAACGAAACCTTACATCATGCCTGCTGGTTGTCCCAAAGCAATCAAGTGCCGCCTACGCGTATTGTTTTAGTCGATGACAAAACAACAGCAGATGAGGCTTATCGCTTGGCTTGTGAAGGTACATCATTGCTATGGCGCGGTGACTTTCATAATGCACGGCAATTGCTACAAGCGCTTGGTCGGCGCATTGATCGCACTAATGAACGCTCTGAGCAGCGTAAATTAAAAAAAGCCGCGAATAAGTCTGCGGCCAATAAATCGGTTACTACTAAAGAAATACCCAACTTGTTCCATCAGCAACGCCAAATGCAAGCCCAGCGTTCGCGCATATTAAGCCGCTTACTATTAGAGCTTGATGCTGGATATATCAGCCAATTACGCCGTGCCCCTGATGTTAGTGCTGCCTGTACTGCTGCTTTTGGCAAGTTGGATAAGGCGATAGATGAGACATGTGTGCTGTCGTTTCGTGACCTACAAGGGGCATTAGGCGCAGAGGGATGGCGCGAGAAAGGTGTGCCAATTACAGGTTTAGGTTTATCGGTTTTTCCTCATTATGGTGTCTTTGCGCCAACCCGTCATGAATATGTGCAACTGCTACTCGATGCGCCGCTGCCAGATACTTGTGATGTCGCTTTTGATATTGGTACCGGCACCGGTTTGCTGGCCATTATCTTAGCGCAGCGTGGCGTAAAACAGATAATTGCGACAGACTTAAACCCGCGTGCTTTAGCCTGTTCCAATGACAACTTTACACGTTTAGACTTATCTACCGTGCAGTTGCAGCAAGCAGATTTGTTTCCAACTGATGCGCCATTGGCTAATCTGATCGTCTGTAATCCACCGTGGCTACCTGCTAAGCCAACTTCGCCCTTGGAGTATGCCGTCTATGATGCCAATAGCACAATGTTGCGTGGTTTTTTGCAGGGCGCAAAACAACACTTAGCCAAGCAAGGAGAGGTCTGGTTGATCCTGTCGGATTTGGCTGAACATTTACAGCTGCGTAGTCGTGATGAGTTATTAGGCTGGTTTTCGGATGCCGGTTTAGCGGTAAAATACCGTCTCGATACCCAACCTAAACACGGTCGCAGCCAAGACAATACGGATCCACTATTTGCTGCGCGCAGTGCGGAAATTACCTCATTATGGTGTTTAGTGCCTTTTGATAGTTGAAGTAATACCTGAATAGTAGTTGAAGCATAAAAGTCATTTAGTAAAAATTACTTAGCATTATCAAGTGATAAACGTTTAAATGAGCCAACCCATCCTTTCTTATACAACTACCGAGTATTGTCTTATGAGCCGTGATCGCGCCGTACAGCAGCGACAGCCAAAAGCGCTAGCCGTAGATGATGAGCCGGCTTATATGACTGAATTTCGTCAAGCGATGCTGGCGCGTGGTTTGGCAACGCGTACCCGTAATGCTTATGTGCGCGATTTGCGCTCTTGCGAGCTAACCAGTCATACAGCACTGACACTTTGGCAACCCGATGAAGTGCTGCATTGTTTATCTATACTCACTCAAGATGGCAAAACTCCACGCACCCAAGCACGAATGCTCTCAAGTCTGCGCCAGTTTTATCTCTGGATGATTGCCAGTAATCTACGTGAAGACAACCCTTGCGAGCGTATCAAAAGCCCAAAGCTTGGTCGTCCACTACCGAAAGATTTAGCCGAAACTGACGTTGATAATCTACTGGCTGCGCCTGATAGTAGCACTGCGCTCGGACTACGTGATAAAGCTATGTTAGAGGTGCTCTATGCCTGTGGTCTGCGAGTCAGTGAGTTGGTTAATTTATCACTAGAACAAGTGAATCTAAACTCAGGCTGGCTACAAATTACCGGTAAAGGCAATAAGACCCGCTTAGTGCCATTAGGAGAATACGCAGCAGATGCGTTAGAGGATTATCTAACGCATGGACGTGGTGATTTGATTGCGCATCTAAAAGCAGGAAATTGCCAAGCGGTGTTTCTAACCGCGCAAGGCGGCTATATGACGCGGCAAAACTTTTGGTATCTGCTAAAGAAATACGCCAAAGTTGCCAGTATTGATAAAGATTTATCGCCGCATACCTTACGTCACGCCTTTGCCACGCATCTATTGAATCATGGCGCGGATTTGCGTAGCGTACAACTATTGCTCGGGCATAGTGATTTATCGACCACGCAGATATATACCCATGTGGCGACGGCAAGATTGCAGAAGTTACATGCTGAACATCATCCAAGGGGATGAGGCTGTTATTGGAGATGATATCAAGACAAGCAACTTAAGCCGGCTTAGGTCGATTCAATAGTAATATGTCTATAAAAACTGACAGCTTATAAATTAAAGCAAAAAAAACGGCAGTATTATGCATAATACTGCCGTTTTTTCATACCTATTAGAAACGTGATCTTATTGATATTTAAGACAACTGTCCTAACTTCTAACTTATATTTTTATAGTGATAATGAGGATAAGTTTGCGTATTCGGTGCCTTTTGACAGCACATAACGCTTATTGGTTTCACCATCGGTCAGGAAACCACCAAACGTTTGCGATACAGCGCTAAAAAGAATAATACTGACAGCGGATAATGCCTCTTCAGCCAACTCTTCAGTGTGTAGTAATTCTTTAGCTTTTGCCACACTAATCACCGCACAGCTTTCATTTTCACTAAGACGTGGTTTTGTCTCTTCATTATAGTTTTTATAACAAAAAGCGATAGACACATATTCATCAGAACCAGACAGCTCAGCGAGGTAAGCTTTATCAATGGTTTTTACCGCTTCAACACATTTGACACCCGGCTGTTTCTTGAGGGGCTTAATACGCTTACTATGTACGATATGGATAAACGTTTCTTGTGCTGGATTTATTTTCTTAGACTTCATATTTAAGCATCCTTTCTTTTTAAGTAAAGCTTAGCGAATGTAAGCTTAGTGAGCTGGTATACCTCCTATTATGACAGGAAGTCCTCATCCTAAAACGTCACTATAATGAATAGTTGACCAATGAGTTAGCTTTCTAAGTATTCCATAGCTTCAATAAGTATGCTATAGCATTTGCGATATAAATGCGTAAATAAGTGATTTTAAATAGCTGAAAAACACATGCGAAAGGTAATTCGACTTTTTTATCATCTAAGCGATAATTGAATAGCCTTATTTAACCTTTAGGGAGTTCTGAACTAATTTTTATTTATACTCATGTGGCGATGGCTAGATTGTAGAAATTGCGCGCGGAGCATAATCTAAAAGTTTAGAGTACTTTCAATCTTTCGTCATGAAGTAACCCAAAACCTATTAGTCTAATTTTAATAACACTTTTCGAGACGTCAAAGTAACGAGCCAGCTTGCTAATAATATTATTAGCTATCATTTTATTTTCGGGTTGGTTATCTAAATAAATCCAGAATGCACCTCTTCGCTTTAATCCTGACTCAGAATATATTTTTGAAAATACTTTTGCTAATTGCTCATTAGGGACTAATAAACAGCTTGCTAAATAATTTGCTTGAAACTCAAGCTTTGCAACCATAGAGTTATCTAATATTTCTATACTGGCTAAGTCATCTTCTCCAAGTGAATCCTTATCCAGATATTGACTGTGTCCTAATAAGATATGCGACAGTTCATGTGCAAGAGTGAATCTATCTCTTTTTCCATCTTCAACTTCTTTTTTGTACATAAAAATTTCATTACTTTTAAAATCAACTCTACCTAGTAGACTCTTCTCATGTATAGATGGAATAACGTCTTTATATAACTTTACGCTCTTTAATACCTCGTAAGATAGTAAGTCAGATAAGCAAACAACACCGTCTAAATACTCAATGTTTATAAGTATGTCTTTAGCCATGCTTTCCAAAGTATCTTTAGAAAAATATTTCACTTGAGATTTAAGGCCTTCGTCTTTCTGTCCCGTGATGTATCTTAGATAGTCCTTAAAACCACTAAACCATCTATTATGAGAATAAAAGTACCAACTAGAATTATAGTAGTTTGGTTGGTCACTATCCACAAATACGCCCTTTGAGCTAAGAGCTTGATTAATACCATACTTTTCAAAACTTCTATTTAATACCCATTTCAGTCCATCACTTTCGTTTATTTTGATGAGTCCTACATTTCTCTCTAAAGCTACATTAAATGCCGATTTTGCTAAATTAGAGCTAATCGCCATTATAGGTTTTAAATTATAGCTAAAATTACCTTCACTTAAATCTCTGACATCTTGTAAGAACTTATTAACCTGATCAACACCAACTGGTCCTTTATAGTCCTTACACTCAATCAGTATTAGAGATGAATAGTTTGGAATTTTTTCATCCTGATATACCTCAATAGCAATATCAAACTCTATATCATTTTTCCTAAATCTTGAATAATACTTCTTCTTTTTGAAAACTTTTATATGGTTTTTAGGATTTATAAATGTATTAAAACCTTCTATTTCTTTCATAAGAAGTGTTAGCACTTTATCTTCAAAATTATCGCCTTTTTCTGTCGTATTCATAGTGATCTCATAAGCTATATCGTTACAAACCAATCTTACACTACAAAATTAGTTGTAGGGTGCTGCAAACCTCCCCCTTTATCGTTACAATACTCGTCATAATATGCATATTGCCTGATTGGGCAGCGAATCACCTTTTACTTATCCATTATTCGAGAAAACTATGAGCCATAGACCTCCTGCTGACCTATTAGAAAAAGCAAAACACTGGCGCGAAGACATCAATTTTCGTCAAGATGTGCTCGGCAAGCCTTTCGACTTTGCCACCACGTGGGGCATTTTTTCACCACAAAAGCTCGACGACGGTAGCTTGATGCTACTCGATTATGTGGATTTTCAAGCGGATGACGATTCGATAGATTTGGGCTGTGGTTATGGTGTACTAGGTATGGCAGCAGCGCGCGAATGTCCAAATGGTCAGCATACTTTAATTGATAAAGACTTTATGGCAGTAGAATATGCACGCCGCAACTGTGAAAAGAATGGTCTGAATAATGTCGATGTACATTTATCAAACGGTTTTAATCATGTGGATAAAGCGAAAGATTTTAGTCTTGTGATGTCGAACTTGCCAGCCAAAGTAGGTAAAGAGCAGCATTATCTCTATTTCCTCGATGCACATGCGCGGATGCGTAAAGGTGGACGCTTTTATGTGGTGACGATTAATGGCTTACGTCAATTTATGAAACGCTCATTTACCGAAGTGTTTGGTAATAGCGAAAAAGTAAAACAGGGCAAGACTTATACCATTACCATGGCAACCAAAGATTAAACGCTAGAATTAGACAAACAAAAAAGCACGCTAGATCATTATGATTTAGCGTGCTTTTTTATGGCTAAACTTTTAGAATTACATTTGCCGTTTCAGTAAATATCCACCCAATATCGCACTGGCAATAATCGGTAATAGCACCATCAGTAACGGCGAAAAGCCAGTCGCGAGCGAAACAAAGCCAACTAAATCCTGAACGTAACTAAATAGCAGGCCAAACAATAACGCTACAACAATACGCAAACCTAAGCTATGGGTTCGTAGCGAGCCAAAGACGAATGAGCAGGCGACAATCACCAGCGATAAGATGGACAACGGTGATAATAGCTTTTGCCAAAATGCCAGCTCATGACTTAAAGAACGCTGACCTTGTTGGCGCATAAACTGACGGTGCTCATATAGCTGGGTCAACGATAAATCCTCAGCTTGGCGCGTTAGCAAATACACAGATTCAGGCGCAAACGGTAAACTTAATGTGTCTGTGGGCGATATGGCTTGGCTGCTTTCAAAGCCTTGATTGATAGTGAGCTTGGTCATATTGTTCAGCTGCCACTCGTAACGATACTGCTCGCTCGGTTTGCTGCTAGCAGTATCAAGCGGCTCGCGCCCAATATATTGCCCGCCTTCCGCATGAATGGCAGTTTGCAAGTTGCCATTATTATCCAAGTGCCAACGCTTTACCTGACCAATATTGCCTTTAACATCGGCATAATCGATATATAAAATATCGCTGCCATCCGGTTTTGTACTGCCATCTTTTGTATTCTCAAAACGTGGTTGCACTGTCCAATAACCGCGTACTGAGGTGACTAATGAGCTGTTATCTTCACTATTAATGGCTTTCGCCAATTGATTGGAATAAGGTAAAACGAATTGGTTAATGAATAATGCTAATATCACGAAAATCAACGCAGGCTGTAATACCCAACCGACGATACGATAGACGCTGACCCCTGCGGCGCGCATCACCACCAGCTCACTATTATTAGCCAGCAAGCCCAAGCCTACCACTGCACCAAGTAACGCGCCAGTTGGCATAAACTGCTCTAAGAAGTAGGGCGAGCGATAAAAGATATATTTAATCGCCTCACCCATCGTATAGTTGTCATCTAACGAATCAAGCTCTGATAAATAAGAAAATATCAGCTGTAATGCCCACAAGCCTATGACCGCAGCGATAATCGCCAGCAAGGCATTGAGTTTCACATAGCGGCTAAGCACTTTTAAGTTGGTAGGTTTTGCAGCCAAGTGATGAGTCGCTGGAGATTTTGCAAATAAAGAGCGCATTATGACTGCCCTCCTTGTGAGCCACTGTTTTGATTATTATTAACTATTAAAGGCTCATTCTCTTGTTTGCGAAAGCGCAATCGATGCTGCACGCGGCTACCCCAATTCATATAAAGCGCCAACGCCATAAACCCTAAAATCAGCCATGCGTATGCCCAAACGCTAACGCTACCTTTACCGACTGCATTTTTGAGAGAAATAATGCCCAGCGCACAGCTGACAAATAATAAAATAGAGGGGAATAGACGCAACCAACGACCTTGGCGCGGACGTACTTGCGCCAGTGGCACCGCCAGCATAGGCGCGATAATCATCAACCAGGGTAACGCCAAGCGATAACCAAGCTCACCTTGTGCCGCACGCATTGCATTGTTACTGCCGACTTGTGCATTGCCAGTAGCGGCTTGCCATAACGGTCCAATCGCTTGCGTTTCGATATTGTCTTCGGTAATGACTGCTTCGGAGGGTTCCGTCAAGGTGATGCGATAACGATCAAAGCCCACTTGATTGTATTTTAGACTACCCGCGCCGACTTCATAACGGCGACCTTGGAATAAATCCAATTGAGTCACGCCGCTATTACCCGTCTCTACTTGCTCAGCACGTTTGGCCAGCGTAATGGTGTCTTTGCTAATATTGCTATTATTTATAAGCGCCTTTGGCAGCTCTGGAATATTTAATTGCTCGGCAGTTTCAGGATCGACGTTGTTTCTAACATCAACGGCAGTGCTTTTATTAGTGCCGACATTTTTAGACGTGCTGCCTTTTTTTGCAGGTTCAGACTGGATGAGTATCACATCTTGCAATTGTTTTTTATCATCACTCAAACTGCCCACATACAGATGATAATTACCACTGCTGATAAATTGATTGGGCCGAATTAAATCAAATGCACTGGTCAACGCTTGCTGCTGCCAAACACTCTCGGATGAACGCACCCCCCACGGCTTACCAACGATGGATAAAGCCGCTTCACCGACAAACAATGCCAGAATCAATGGGGTCATCAAGCGCCCAAGCCGACCGCGCGACACGCCACTGGCATTAATCACCGCCATTTCTTGGTCAACATACAGCCGCCCAAATACCAACATTAAGGCGATAAAAAATGCTAACGGTAGAATCAACTCTAAAAAATACGGCAAATTATAACCAATAATGGTAAATAACAAGCTGATATCAAGATTGCCTTCAGCCGCGATGCCAAAGTAACGGATCAAACGACCGCCAAGCATCATCACCACTAAAAAACCCAATACCAAAGCGGTAGTAGAAGCAACTTGTTGGGTCATGTAGCGGCGTAATATCACAATAGGCACTCTTAAAAAAGGGTTGGTATTCGTACAATTCATCACCGGCTTATTGACAGATGATTGATAAATGCTAGCGCGACAGCTAAGTATTATAGACGCAGCGCTGCTCAGTCAGATATTCGAACAGGCGTAAAAGCAATTTAATGGCTTAGTCGTTTAAGAACTGAGTCACTTATTAGCGATACCCTACTATAAATATTAACGATAAAGATAACCGCTAATCCTAGCATATTTTGCTAAAAAATGACCGTAAAATGTGTTTGGAAACATTGCGTCGATCTTGCTGATGGCGTAGTAATATGGACTGATGGTAGCTACAGTAAGGAAAGGATAAAGAGACAATAAAGCATAAAACAGCATTAGGTTAAGCAAGCTTCTTGAATAAAGTTTTTGCTATATTGCGTTTAGAAAGGTTTGTTTGTCGTTCGTATCATTGCCCGTGCATCTACCATATTAATTGCTAGACTGATAAATCCTCAGAATTCATACTCATACTCATACCGCATAACGGAGCACACCATGTCTACGCCTTCTACCTTACTCGAACTCGCTGGTGGTAAATTTGATACACTTGATTGGTCAAATTGCGCAATCGTCCTTATCGACTATCAAAACGAATACGTTGATGGTGCGATGCCTTTAGGACAAGCAGGTACTAAAGCTATTGAAAACGCACGCCTACTCCTTGATAAAGCTCGTCAGCAAGACATCCCTATTTTTCACATCGCTCATCACGGCAATGAGAAAATTTTTGATCCATCCTCTGCTAATGTTGCCATTGTTGATAGCTTACAGCCAATGAACGATGAAAAAATCATCACCAAAATGCACCCTAATGCCTTTCATGAAACGCCGCTACAAGCGCTTATAAAATCTACTGGCAAACAGCAGATTGTTTTTGCCGGTTTTATGAGTCATATGTGTGTCAGTTCAAGCGTTAGAGCAGCGTTTGACTTAGGTTTCCAGAATTTTGTATGTCATGATGCTTGTGCCACTCGCGACCTGCCTAGCGTTACAGGGCAAGTCATAACGGCTAGCACTGTACATGATAGTGCAATGGCTGCACTTCAAGACAGATTTGCCGCTTTAGTAGCGACTGACAAGTTGACTAACGGCTAACTGTAAATGCTAATATAATGCAGGAAATAGCTTCAGAAACATTACCTAACCCTTGCTAACTGCGTACTTTGCGCTGATATGCTACACTACTAACGCTTGCTCGATGGGCGTGCTATTTAAGATAGGTAGCAGCTTAAACACAATATCGATTCAAACACGTTAGCAGTTTAAATTTGATACCTTACTGTATTCACGCTTTTAAAATAATGCATTCATCTAATAAGGATAACAATATATGAATATTAAATTAACGCAAAGTTTACCTAAAACCCATACACAAAAAATTCTCAAAAAAGAAGCCAAAAGTAAAGACGCCGCCTGCCTCGTCGTCTTAATCGATGATAAAAAAAATATCTTAGCTGAGTCGGTATTGAGCGATTATCAAACCCGTATTGAGCAATTGATCGAAGTATCGCACTTTAATGGCAAAGCTTGTGAAACCGTTGCTGATTATGCGCTGGCTGGCGATAAAAAAACCACTAAAGAAAATCCGGTACAGCTGTTATTGGTTGGTGTGGGTAATGTTGATAAATTGCGTCATAGCGTCCTAGAAAAAATTGCTAATACCATTTATAAGAGCACCCAAAAACGCGTCGACTCTATCACTGTGGCCTTGGGTGATGCGTTAGAAGAAAACCAGTTTGGTCAATTTGCCCTGAGTTTACTGGCAGCAAGCTATCGTTTTGACAAGTACAAATCTGAGCAGCAAACGCCTGTTTTAACGGACATCTACTTATTGGCAGAGCCGTCTTTAGAAGAGTCATTAGACTTTGCACAAGCGGTCTTTACTGGTCAGAGCTTGACCCGTGATGTCGCCAATGAGCCGGGCAATATTTGTTTCCCAGCGTATATGGCTGAGCAAGCACAGGAATTGGCAGCCACTTATCCTGACCTATTAAAAGTCACCGTATTAGGTGAGAAAGAGATGTCAGCACTGGGTATGAACTGCTTCTTATCGGTCGCGCAAGGCTCTACCAAAGAAGGTAAGCTGGTGTTGATGGAATATCGTGGTCAGTCTAATTTTAGTGCTACTGCAGATACTAGCAAAGCCACTACCAACAGCGCGAAAGTAGCTGGTGGTCTAAAAGCGTTGGCTGATAAATTACCAACCAAATCTGCTAGCAAAAAAGCCGCTAAAAAATCTGAACAGAATAGCGAAGACAATGCCCATGCTGCAAATGATGATGCGCCTATCGTGCTTGTCGGTAAAGGTGTTACCTTCGATTCAGGTGGTATCTCAATCAAACCGGGTGCGGCGATGGATGAGATGAAATTTGATATGGGTGGCTCTGCTGCGGTACTCGGCACCCTAAAAGCACTATGTGAAGCGCGTCTACCAATCAACGTCGTCGGTGCGCTAGCTTGTGCTGAAAATATGCCATCAGGAGAGGCAACGCGTCCAGGCGATATCATCAGAGCAATGAACGGTAAGTCAGTTGAAATCCTAAATACCGACGCTGAAGGTCGTTTAGTATTGTGCGATACCTTGTGCTACGTACAAAAGTATTATCAGCCAAAAGCCATCATCGATGTCGCAACCTTGACCGGTGCTTGTGTGGTTGCATTGGGTCACGTCCGCTCAGCGGTCTTTAGTAATGACGAAGATGTGTTGTTTGACTTAGAAAACGCCAGTCATTTATCTGGTGATCTTATCTGGCACATGCCGATGGATGACGAATATCAAGCGCAGATTGACTCGCCTATCGCTGATATGCAAAATATCGGTGGTAAAGGTGCTGGCGCTGTCACTGCCGCATGCTTCTTATCGCGCTTTATAGAAGAAGGTCAAGCATGGGCGCATTTAGATATTGCTGGTACGGCTTGGATCTCAGGTCAAGACAAAGCCGCGACTGGTCGTCCAGTGCCATTATTCATGCAATACCTAAAAAACCATGCAAATATGGCATAATATATTGATGAACAACCAATCAATGAAAATCAGTCTATGAAAGTTAGCTTTTATGTATTAACTGAGAATAAAGCCCAAGATTTCTTGGGCTTTATTTGTCAGCTCACCCAAACGGCGCTCAATAAAAGCAATCAGTCCTTGTTGATTCTTATCGACGATGATGAATTGCTGTCGACGCTTGATAAGGCATTATGGGCACAAGAGGCAACTAGCTTTATACCACATCAATGCCTCTTAGGCGCTGATACTGATGTTGCTAATACTAATGTGACTAATACTGGTTTTTCTAATGCTGATATTAATAATAAAGCATTAGCACCAGTGTTGCTTGGCAGCTATATGCCAGCCGACTTCAAAGGCATTGTCCTTAACACCACCATACATCCGGTCAACACCTTTATGGCAGCAACCAATAATGCTCAACCTACTCGGGTACTTGAGCTGATAAAACCTGACGAAACTAGCATGCAAGAAGGTCGTCACAAGTATAAAAGCTACCAGCAACTCGGCTATGAGCTGACCCATTTCAAAGTTTAATGAAACAAACCTCTTTATTTTTCACGATAAAAACCTTCCTATTTTCCTTATACGACGCTTCTTTCTTCGCCCCATGAGCCTAGTCAGGTGTGGGTTAAAGGTAGGCGCTTATCTGAAAAAATGCTACCATCCTTCGATTAATTTTCCGTTTTCGTTATAAGTTTCTTATTTATTGACTAAGTCGAGGGTGTATAGATGCGTTCATTGATTGCGATGTACCAGCGTATAGGGCTGGTGCCGCTCATTATTATCGGTTTAATATTAGGCGTGTTGATTGGTTGGTTAGCACCAAGTGTTGGTATTGCATTAGGATTATTAGGAACGCTATTTGTTGGTGCGCTAAAAGCTGTTGCCCCCATTTTGGTATTTATCTTGGTCATGGCAGCCATTAGCCAACACCGCAGTGGCAATGAAGTTTTTGTCAAACCAGTGCTGATTATGTATATGTTTGGCACCTTTTTGGCTGCACTGACTGCCGTAGGTGCCAGCTTCTTATTTCCAACAAAGTTGGTCTTAATCAATGCGGTTATTGAGCAAGTTCCACCGGCCAACCTCAAAGAAGTGTTGACCAACCTTCTGCTAAGTCTAGTAGCGAACCCCGTCGGTGCGATCGCTGAAGCTAATTATATTGGTATTTTAGCGTGGGCAATCATCATTGGTTTTGCACTGCGTCAAGCCAGTGATACCGCTCGTACCGTGGTCAGTGATTTTTCTGATGCCATCTCACAAGTGGTAAAATGGGTCATTGCCTTAGCGCCTTTCGGTATTTTGGGCTTGGTTGCCAATACAGTTGCTGAGACAGGTTTTGCCGCTTTGGCAGGTTATGCCCGTATCTTGATGGTGCTGGTCGGCTGTATGTTATTTATAGCGTTGGTGGTCAACCCACTTATCGTCCTTGTTAAGACGGGTAAGAATCCTTATCCACTGGTTTTCATTTGCCTACGTGAGTCAGGCATTACCGCATTCTTTACTCGCAGTTCAGCGGCTAACATTCCGGTCAACATGAATCTTGCACGCAAATTAGGTCTACACGAAGACACTTATTCAGTGACCATTCCATTGGGTGCAACCATTAATATGGCGGGGGCAGCGATTACTATTAACGTCTTAACCCTTGCTGCTGCTCATACGCTCGGTATCGAAGTGACGTTTGCATCAGCGCTGTTATTGAGTTTGGTGGCAACGATTAGTGCTTGCGGTGCGTCGGGTGTCGCTGGTGGTTCATTGCTGCTGATTCCGCTTGCCGCCAGTTTATTTAGTATCCCAAACGACATCGCCATGCAAGTGGTTGCCATTGGCTTTATCATCGGCGTCATACAAGACTCGGCAGAAACAGCTTTGAACTCGTCAACAGACGTGTTATTTACCGCTGCTGCTGATCCAAAATATGCGCGTTAATCTTTTATAAGACCTTTATAAGATATTTTTTTTAGACAAAAAGAGCCCATCAGGGCTCTTTTTTATTGTCTACGTTTTGCTATTTATCTAATACCCTGCCCAAAAGCTAGAGTAGCTAGGGAAACGTGTGTTAGTACTACGTCTAGTAGGCTAAGCGAGTTTGATACCGCTAAGTGTATTTCTTGGATTTGGTATCACTATTTCAAATGCTAGATATCTACTTCAATGACAGGTTTCTGACTATCTAGCTGATGTTTTAGTTGGCGTAATTGCTCGACCTCCTCCAATAGCTCAAGTATCAAACCAATAGCAGGGACGCTGGCTTCAAAGTCGCGACTGAGGCGTGAAGCACGGCGCACGATCGTCAGCTGATAGCCAGTGAATTGCTCGCGTTCAGGCACATCGTATTCAATGATATCTTCTTCAATCAATTCGATGACCCATTGGCGCTCTTGACCACAGGCAGAGACTAGCTCATCTAAGCTCATGATAATGTCGGTAAATTCAGGCGAATGCTTCATAGCTATTATCCTCGTTTGCGCTTTATTTCATCATTTCATCATTTCATCGTTATCGTATTCATCTGTACTCTTTATTGCTTATTGCGGTGATACACAACTGTTATTTATGACTTCATTTAACGGTCGATACTGGTATCAGCAAAGGCTTGTTTTAACGCCTCATAAGCTTGGGTTTCCGCTTCGCTATTGATACTAGGATTGACAATATTTAAGGTTAAGTATAAATCACCCGCTTGCTTGGCTGGGATACCCTTACCTTTTAAACGTAAGTTGCTGCCTGATTTGCTGTTTTTAGGAATCGTTACACCTAGTGTACCTGCTGGTGTACTGACATTAATTTTTTCACCCAATGCCGCTTCCCATGGCGTTATATTAACAGTTTGATAGACATCCGCACCTTCGACACGAATATTGGCCGCATGACGAATCTTAACCTTTAAGAATAAGTCACCATTTTTACCACTACCGCTACCAGCCGCGCCTTGCCCAGCTAGGCGAATCTGCTTGCCATCGGTAATGCCTTTAGGAATTTTAATTTTAAGGGTTTTATTCTCATACTCTACGCTACCGTTAGGCTGACGAATCGGCACGTTTAACTTGATACTGTAGTCGTCGCCACTATAAACCGAGGCCAAATCAACGGTAATCTCTGCATGCTGATCTTGACCTTTGCTATTTTGCGCGCCAAAATCACCGTACTGCGTTTGACCACCAGCTTGTCCACGCGCCCCGCGGCCAAAAGCAGAAAAAATATCATCGAAGCGAAAACCTCCGTCACCATAGGCTTCGCCTTCACCAAATTGACCTTTCATATCTTCCCAGCGTTGTCCACCGCCAGCCTGCCTATTAGAGCTGCCACCAAAACCACCGCCTTGACCGGCAAACGGATTGTTTAGCATCGCGTCATATTCAGCGCGCTTGTCTTTATCTCTGATGGTCTCGTAAGCGTTATTAATCTCAGCAATCTTATTATCAGCATCTGGATCGTCACTGACATCTGGATGAAATTGACGAACGAGCTTACGATATTTTTTCTTGATATCAGCGTCAGAGGCGTCTTTTTTGACTCCTAAAATGTCATAGTAGTTTTTCTCTGCCATATTGTTTTTCCTTATCGTATTTATTTCTAATAATTTCAGTTAATACATAATATGGGGATAATGAGTCAATATTTCATTTTTTCGCTTGCTGCTGTAATTAATAAGGTGTTACCAGTAATGATGCCAAGCGAGACTCGCCGCTGAACTGTCTAAATCGCTTAAAGCCGCATTATTGGCATGTGTCACTACGATTCTGGCATCATTATTCTTTGATAACTGTTGACGTAATGTCAATTTGGTAAGGGCAATAGATGCACGACCCTCTCGCTTAGAAGCAATATAAGACAACTCAGCGCTTTGTTGGTCACGCTTAGCGCGCAAACCAAGCTCGATACCGATATCGGCATGTCGGTCTTGATCGTGAACAGTCGCATTTACCATACCATAGCCAAGTAGGTGCTGACCAAATTTTGCACCCGCTCCCATGCCAGCTTGCGCATAAGGGCTGTGATGGTTACCTGTAAACAAGTCGGTGCGAGCACCTGTTTTCAATTGCCAAGATAATTTGGGCTCGCCTGATAACGGTTGTCTAAGGTCTTCAATTTGCTGCATGTCTAAAAAGACGAAGTCTGTCAGCGTCCACTTACTATCATCAAAATCATAACCCAAAGAGGCTTGTACTGCTTCAAACCGTTTATCAATATCAGTGTAAGCGTTGAGCGGATCTTTCACAAATAATGATAGCCCTACCTCCGCTTTGTCATCATGTAAAATCACTTTAGTTTGCGTGGTTTTACTACTCAATGCGGGTGACGCTTTATTAGGCACAACCAGCTTAGCTAAACCGTTACTGGCTGGTAGCGTAAAACGTTGACTCAACAATTTGTTTTTTAATGCTTGCTGCTGTGGCGTATGCTCTTGTGATAGTTGATAGGTGCGATGCAAAATCAAAAAATCCAGCGCAAGCGCTCTATCATCGGCATTCAAAGTGGCAAGCGAAGTGGTATCCTCTGTACGAATGATGCCATTAATAATACTTTGTATTGGCTTGGACAGCTGTACAAACTTCTCTCGCAGCTGCGTTTGCTCAGAAGGTAGATAACGTACCGAGGCTACTAATGGCGCTGTGCCATTATCGTGTTCTAACAGCTGGTCAAACACATAATCTGGTGCGTACCACGGGCCTATACGCTTAGTCGTTTCTACATCGCTAATCAACTCTAATATCTCGCCTGAACGATAGCCACAATTTTGCTTGATGAAGTAATAATCAAATCGGGCTGATTTTGCTTCGTATAAATGGTAGTTCAATAACTGCGTTTCGAACGTTTCAAGATTGAGCACATACTCCCACATATCTCGTTGCTCATTCTTAGAGTACACAGCATCTTGTTTAAAAAACTCTGTCTCCGAAAATCCAGCATCATACAGTCCAAAAAGCCCTTTGATAGCATACATTGCCCCATTTTCATTGGCTGGAATTCGCGCGCCAAAGTTATAGGAGTTATTGAGTAAATCCTCGCTTGAAAGCTCTCTCACTTCTTCAATAGTACTGTCTTTATCATCTGTTGGCATACTGGTCTTCACCAATACATGACCGAACGAAGAGGCTGGATTTTTTAAGTAATTACTGACTAAGATTAGGCTTATTTCTTGGTTTGGATCTGGCAACTGTGCGCAGTTTTTGAAACTGATATTTAATTCAGGTAAATGGTGATTGAGCCATAAATATCTGGCTGGATATTTGCAGACAACGCTCTCGTTACTTGCCTGCTCTATCGTTGCCATAAGCTCTGCATAAGGATCGAAGTTGCGTTTTGAGCGTGGTTTTGGGTTGGTTAAATAAAAATTTGGTGAAATAACTTCAGCTTTGCCATTTTTATAGAATAATAAATGTTGCCACTGGGCCTGCTTAGCTAATGCCTTTAGCTTTTCGGGAGCGATAGCTAGGTCTTTATTATGCTTTCGTTTTGGCTCAAGTGTGTCTTTATCATTGAGCGGTTGTACGCCATGCTCTTCTGCTGGCGAAGTATCGAGTCCACTAACAAGCACGGGCATTTCAGCAGTTTCATTGTTAATAAATGGATTACTGTCTTTTTCTTCAGTCACCACCGAATCTACGTTATAGATTTCGGCTGCATAAGCAGTTGAAACAGCAAAACAAGCCACGCACAAAAATATTTTTTGCATTTTTTCTCGACACCATAAACATATAAGCAATAAAAAACACGTAAGCACTAGGTTTACGTGTTTTTATCATTAAATAGCCAAGAGCTTAATAATTAAACCGATGACTTAATACTTCAATACTTACAAGCTTTAGATAGCACAGCTTGTTTTAACGATGCTGAATAGCGCTTCTGCGTTTTGATCTTGCGTAGCAGTACGATACGCAGCAGTCTGTGCATACTGACCATACTGTGCACGTACGCTAGCGGCTGAATCACAGTTAGCAACGCTTTGTAGTGCTGATAAATGAGCACCTTGGCCAGAAGCCAAATCTTTTTCAACACTTGGGAACGCTTCTTTAATCAAAACCGCCGCTCTAACATTACCACCTTGGCAAGTTTCAGGAGACATAGAGTCAGAAGTCGCAGCCGTAGTACCTAAATCCCAAGTCACGTTAGAGATGATCGCTAGGATAGGGCTAGAATTACCAAACAAAGCACCGCCAATACCACACTGCTTGTAAATCTGCTCAATGGTGCGACCAGTGTCTGCTGACTTAAAGCTAGAACCAAGATCAGCATTAGCTGCGCCAAATGGAATCATAGCAGCTATAACTGAAGCAATCGCAATTTTTTTCAACATAAAACTTCCTCAAAGGGGGACTAAGAAATAAGTAAATAAATGGTTTAATCAAACCTATAATGAGTATTATGATACTCTAAAATAATGTTTAATCTTGCGTATTTTACAAAACTGTAAGAATATAGCAAGTTTTATTTACATAGTTTTTTGCTTAATTTTTTGTCACAACTATGGCAGCGTTAAACCGTTCCGATAGAGTTAGCTAGAATCTAGCGGTAAGCGCCTTGTATAAGGGCTAAGCCTTAAGAAAACCTTGCTTGAACTGTTCCTAACACCCTTTTTGAAAAATTAATTTTCTTTTAAATCAATACTTTATTTTGTATATTTACTGGTCATTTAGTTGATTTTCGATATGAAAATATTTGACCTTGGGAGTTCTTTCACAGAGCTGTAATAATCGGACAAGTTATTTCTTGTAAGATATTTTATATTATTTGTACTCACAGGGAGTATGGATAACATAGGCAAGGGTATCTGTCTATCTCATCAATAGAACACAGGTTTTAAATGTCTTATTTAATTAAGTCTTTGGTTATCACATTATCACTATTATTAAGCACCACCGTTTTTGCCGGAAACACCAGTTACTATGGTAGTAAGTTTCATGGTAAACGTACTGCTAGTGGTAGTATCTTCAATATGAACTCTCTAACCGCTGCGCATAAGACGCTGCCGTTTGGTACGAAGGTACAAGTGACCAACAAAAAGACAAAGCAGAGCGTGATCGTAAAAATTACGGATAGAGGACCTTTTATTAAAGGTCGAATTCTTGATTTATCGAAAGCCGCTGCTGGTCAAATAAACTGTCAGCTTTGTACGACCACCATGAAAATCCTCTCTTACGGGGATGGTAAATATCGTATGCAATAAGCGCATAAAATAAAAAAAAGGGAAGGCTTACGCCTTCCCTTTTTTTATGACTGACTGTTTATGGCTTGTTTTTTAATTGAACGATAACGTGATAAAACGGTGGGGTTTTTTAGCCCTAGTTCGTTAGCTAATGTCTGCTTCCATTTCCTCTAACGTCGTCATCGCTAGCAATAATTTTTCTTCATTATCACTATGTTGCTGCTGTAACGCGGTTTGCTCATTAAGTAGCTTCATTAAGTCAGACTTACGGCTTTCTTCATAAAACTCGGTGTCAGCAAGCTTTGTTTCAAGGGTCGCTAACTTCTTATCAATATCAGCTAGGGCTTTTTCTGTATTTTCAATATCGCGGCGAATAGGCGCGGTCAACTTGCGTTGCTCAGCGGCTAATTTACGCTGGGCATCTTTACTAAGCGCAGGCTGAGACTCGTTATTACCCACCTGCTTATTCGCATGGCTGTCTGCTGAATTATCATTCGTTTCACGTGAAACAAACGTCTTACTCTCTTTTTTACTTTTTTTCTTACTGGTATTTTTATCTTGTGAATTTTCTTGCTTACGCTTTTCAGCAAGCCATTTGCCATAGTCACTGATATCACCATCGAACTCATCGATTTGCCCATCATGTACCAAAAACAGCTCATCACAGACGTTGGCAATCAACTCGCGGTCATGCGATACCAGTACCACTGCCCCTTCGAACCCTTGCAAAGCGATGGTCAACGCTTGACGCATTTGTAAGTCTAAATGGTTGGTTGGCTCATCGAGTACCAGAACGTTTGGACGTTGCCAAACAATCAATGCTAGCGTTAAGCGCGCACGCTCACCGCCTGAGAATAGCTCACTTGGGGTATCAATACGGTCGCCACGGAAATCAAAGCTACCCAAAAACGACCGTAGCATCGCATCAGAAGTTTTGCCTGCTAAACGACGCATCATCTCTATCGGGGTTGCCTTGGGATCAAGAATATCCATTTGATGCTGGTTAAAGTAGCCAAGCTTTAGCGTGTCTGAAACATTATAACTGCCCGTTAATACACCAAGCTCACCGACCAAGGCTTTAATCAAGGTCGATTTACCAGCGCCATTCATCCCAAGTAGTCCAATACGAGTATCAGGGGTGACTTGTACATTGGCATTATAAAGTAGCGGGGTGTCGCTATAACCAATATCGGCATCAGTCAACTCAATCAATGGCGAGCTCATATTAGCAGGCTCATAAAAGCGGAACGAAAACGGATTGTCCGCCATCATCGGTGACAGCTCTGCCATACGCTCAAGCTGCTTGATACGGCTCTGCGCTTGTTTTGCTTTACTGGCCTTTGCACGGAAACGACGAATAAAGTCATCTAAATGCGCTTTCGTTGCTTCTTGCTTCTCAAAGGCTTGCTGCTGCTGTGCCATACGCTCATGACGGGTACGGATAAACTGCTGGTAGTTACCGGTATAAAGGGTAATTTTTTGTTGTTCAACATGCAAGATATGACCGACGGTATTATCTAAAAATGTTTGGTCATGCGAGATAACAATGACCAGACCAGTAAAGGCATTAATCCAAGTCTCAAGCCAAAGAATAGCATCTAAGTCCAAATGGTTGGTTGGCTCATCGAGTAACATTAAATCAGCGCGGCTCATCAAGGTTTTAGCAAGGTTTAAACGCATGCGCCAGCCGCCCGAAAAGCCTTCTACCGGCAATTCATGCTGATTGGTATTAAAACCTAGACCCGCCATGATTTGTGCCGCTTTAGTCGGCGTACGATAACCATCAATTTCGTCAAACTGCTGATGCAGTATGCCAATCTGCTCGTCACTAACACTGCTCAAGTCATTCAAGGTAGCATTAATCTCGTACCACTGCTCATCACCGCTGAGTACATAATCAATCGCGGTCTGTGTGGTCGCGCCAACTTCCTGCGCCATGTGCGCCACATGCCAGCTATCAGGGATACTCACTTCGCCTTTATCAAGCGTCACTTCGGTATCACCGGTACCCATTCGTGTCAACAATAAGGCAAACAAGGTCGATTTACCGGTACCGTTATTGCCCGTTAAGCCAACTTTATGGCCCGGATGTAGCTGGAAGCTTGCGCCCGCAAACAACTCACGACCATCACGGCGAACACCAACGTCTTTAAATTCGATCATATAATTTCTTCATCTCAGCGGTAATATAAAACATAAGGCAATAGGAAAAACACACGTCTGGCATGTTTACTGGCGGCTATTATTTCAAACGCCTAACCGATAGGCAAACAATTAAATAAGTATTTTAAATTCAATCCTTTATACTGCTAATTATTCTGCTCTATCAGTAAAGAATAAGTGACGCATGCTACCCTTATATAATAGCAAACGCTGCTGTCACCCTTGACAAATCAATCGTTACCCCAATTATGTTATACTAGCAAAACACTATTGACATCAGTCAGTTAAGTGCTAATAGCCTTAATGTTAGCCTAACGGCTATGCCACAGTCGCTAGCTAAAATAACCGCCACTCTCAATAATAGTACCGTCGCCTGTGATTCATTAGTAGCAGTCATTAAAAACTCCTGCTAACTCTGCACTACCCAGTATAAATAGACGACCTCGCATCAGTAAAAAATAATATCATTCGATTTTAGCAATTGAGGTAAATATGAACCAATTTGACCCAAGCTCAAGCCAACTCGTAGATCCAACGGTTTTAAATTTAACCGATAGCGCGGCGCAAAAAGTCCGTCGCTTGCGTGAAGAAGAAGGCGATAGCAACCTGATGCTACGCGTTTATGTCACTGGTGGCGGCTGCTCAGGCTTCTCTTACGGCTTTAACTTTGCTAACGAGCTCAATGAAGATGATGCCAATTTTGATAATAATGATGTGACATTAGTTGTCGATTCGCTAAGTTATCAGTACTTACAAGGCTCTACTGTTGATTATACCGAAGGGCTAGAGGGGGCACGCTTTGTGGTCACCAACCCCAATGCAACCACTACTTGTGGCTGTGGTTCGTCGTTTTCTATCTGAGTAAGTACTCATAGTCAATAGTAGATAATTTGGTTACTATAAATTTATCAGCTATTAACGACACGTATCATTCAAAGCTCGCTGACTCAATTATCATTGTGAATCAGATAAGTTGTAGGTCAGAACTATTTAGATAAATATAAATGTACAAACGTATACCCAAAAACAGGCTTTATACCGTTAATCCGGTTAAAAGTGCATTTAGTCGGTTTACGATTGCATTATTATTAGCATATGCTTAAATACCGCCTACTTTTAAGTAGCTAATCTAATCAATCCTATTTATATCTGAAATAGTTAAGGCATATTTGCATGGCGAAGTTATCACTTGACGCATTAAACGACATTGACGGTTTTATCGCCGCAGCACTGGTAGACAGCGAATCAGGTCTCGCAATGGCAACCCAAGGCTCTGGTATTGACCTTGAACTTGCTTCTGCTGGCAACACTGATGTCTTGCGTTCTAAGCGTAAAGTGGCAGAATCTTTAGGCTTAAACGAAAGCATTGAAGACATTCTCATTACCCTTGGCAAGCAATATCATTTGCTACGTCCATTGGTACGTAATGATAATTTATTTTTATACCTAGTACTTGATCGTCAAAAATCTAATCTTGCGATGGCACGCCATAATCTAAAAAGCTTTGAGACTGAACTAGAATTCTCATAAGCCAATGACGCATTGGAAACGGTTATTAATCATCATATGACTGATAAAAAACCACCATCCAGATTAACGATATTTAAAGCATCTACTTTATTAGTAGATGCTTTTTTTGTTTAAAGTAGTCCCTAAATGATGACTAAACCTCACATGCAAATGATGCGATAAACCAATTTTTATCAGTCAAATAGCATCAAGTAAAGCTTACTGTATTTGTAATTGTACGTGGTTTTTAGACTGGCTTTGGGCTAAACTGACGTCATTATCTCACCCCTTTTTACGGTCGAATATCAACTTTGTTTCGAGCGACCATAATTAATAACAATAGATGACTATTATGAGTAATTTTGCGAGTAGCTTTGTCGATTTTGACATTCCAGGTTGGTTTGCTAGTGAGCATTTAACGGGCATGCTACGCGGTATCGAAAAAGAAGGGCTACGCGTTAAGCCTGATGGTTATTTGTCACAAACGCCGCATCCAGCCAAACTTGGCTCAAAGCTTACGCATCCGTTTATCACAACCGACTATTCAGAAAGCTTACTTGAGCTGATTACCGACCCTAAAACGTCGCCAAAAGAAACACTTACCATGTTGCGCCAGTTGCACCTATTGGTTTATCAAGGTATGCCTGAAGATGAGCTGATGTGGCCATTATCTATGCCTTGTATGCTATCCGCCAATGATGAAGATATTCCACTGGCAGACTATGGCAGCTCTAATACCGGTAAGCTAAAGACTTTATATCGCAGTGGACTTGGTATTCGTTATGGTCGCCGGATGCAGACGATTGCCGGTCTACATTACAACCTGTCATTTGGCGATGATTTATTTTCAGCATGGCAAGCGCAAACGCCTGCGGCACAAGCGCTAACTCTGACAGAGTTTAAAAACGATAAGTATTTGGGTCTTATTCGCAACTTTAAGCGTCTGACCAGTTTGGTACTTTATTTATTAGGAGCGAGCCCCAGTGTTTGCCCCTGCTTTGTCGCAGGGATTGACCATGATCTCGAGCTGCTCAATGGATCAACCTATTATAAGCCAACCGCAACCAGCCTGCGTATGGGTAAACTTGGCTATACCAATAGCGTGCAAGAACACCTTGATATCCGTTATAACAATTTACCAGAGTATGTCAAAGGACTGCGCCGTGCGATTCAAACCCCGCATGAAAGCTTTGAGAAACTCGGTTTAGATGATGAGAATGGCAATCCTATTCAAATCAATAATCATATCTTACAAATAGAAAATGAATACTATAGCCCTATTCGCCCCAAGCAAATCGCTATGAGTGGTGAGACGCCGACCGAAGCGCTTGAGCGCCGTGGTATTGCTTATGTTGAGTTTCGGGCGATTGATTTAGACCCTTATAGCGATATTGGTATTCGCCTATCTAGCGCCTGTTTTTTAGAAGTGATGGCGCTATATTGTCTATTAAGTGATTCGCCTGAATTGATGCCTGAGGAAGAAGAAGATCTGGCCATTAATCTGGAGCGTGTTGTCAATGAAGGTCGCCGTGAGAATCTGCAAATACTCAATAATGGCACTGAACAACCACTCGAGAGCTGGATGCTCATACATTTGAGCCGTATGCAGCCCTTGGCAGCATTACTTGACGCGCATTATGGCGGCAATGATTATCGTGCGGCCGTCGCCTTAATGCAAGGCAAAGCCGGTCACCCTGAATCGACCATATCTGCACAAGTAAACTCTGATAGTAAGCGTTTGGGCAGTTTATGGCAGCTAGGCTTTACACTGGCTCAGCAGCATCGCGACTCGCTATTACAGCAAACACTCAGTCCAAACACCCAAGCCAAATATGAAGTGCTGGCCGAAAAATCAATCTTACAACAAGCTGAGATGGAAGAAGCCGAAACGGAAGATTTTATGGAATTCTTAAAACAATATCGCTAATTCATCACCAATTTTGTCATTCATCCATAAGCATTTTATAAGAGTATTCGCCCCATGCTACAGCTGACCACTTACCGCAATCTGCAAGTTTTTTTAGTGATAATGGCCGTGATAGGTATGAGTTTTGCGCTGTTTTTCCTGCAGCGTTATATGGGATTTTCACCTTGTCCGCTTTGTATTTTTCAGCGTATTGGGCTAATGGTAATGGGCGGCTTTGCTTTAATTGCCGCTTTATTTAATCCTAAATCCATGGTCGTCAGATTACTATTATGGCTTGGTAGTCTGGCAGGTATTGGTTGGGCTGCGGCAGTAGCAGGGCGCCACGTTTGGCTACAACATTTGCCAGCTGATCAAGTTCCTTCATGTGGTCCAGGTTTGGATTATTGGCTCGATACCTTACCAATGCAGCAAGTATTAACCGAAGTGTTTGCTGGCTCTGGTGAATGCGCTTCTATCGAATGGACATTTTTGGGATTGAGTATCCCTGAGCAATCCTTGATTCTGTTTAGCATCCTGATACTGGCTCACCTGCTAATATTATGGCGTATCGTGCGACCTGTTTCTAACCGTCACGCTTAATAAACGGCTGATGGTTATATCACTTTTGTACTTTATAAGCGCTCATTGGTTAAAACCTTTCAAAACGATACCGGCCTTCTTAACACATAATTTAACGAAGTCAGGCTCGCACAGTTTACTTATTATCGTTAAGCTAGTCATTATCATGATTGTTTATCACAGCTTTAGGTCATGCATAATGCTGGCAACATTTAAAAATACTATTTAAAAACTGTTTTTTGGTATCACTATGACATATCTTTCACCCGTCTCCTTATCTACTGTTACCGTCATCAGACGCTGTATCCGCCTACTATTGGCTGTGCCAGTATGTATACTGCTCATGAGCTGCGACAGTGCTTCATCTTCTACTAATAATAAGATGACTCAAGGTGCAACGATTAATAGTACACAGAATACTGACGTGGAAGATGATGACACTGTTTCACAAAAGAGCGATGCTAAAAATTTAGCGGATGAAGCAAGTAATCAAGAACAATCGCTCATTGCAACTGCCAACCCAAACGCGAGGTCGCATAACTCACCGATGATTTCAGCATTGAATAGCGACAGTATGCTGCAAGCCACATTAATGGGCGACTATGGTGGCATCGTGCCGTGCTCATCTTGCGAAAGCATCAATATCACTTTAAATTTATTTGCTGATGGTTCTGTACTGAAAACCAGTGTCTTAAACGATGCTGAAGCGCAGCAACCAACCTCAGTCGAATCCGGTGTATATCGTCAAGACAATGATATGATTACGATTGTTTATGAGAGCAAAGATATTGAAACTTATCATATTCAGGACAATCATTTAGTAATGATGAATGAGGACAAAAACCCTGATGAAGACTACACGTTGTCTCGTATATAAAGACGCGCATCAATAAAACAGGTTATAACCTATATAGATGTTATAGCCTATATAAATAGTATAAGCATGAATAAGACTGCTTTACAAATTGCAAAACGCCTACTTGTTAGGCGTTTTTTATTGGTCAACGAACAGCGTTTACTTTACAATGAGCGCTGGTCTGCCACACTATTATATTAATCACTACTGGCAGCTGTTTATCAAAGATATAAGCCCGTACTAAACATAGCTGAATCAGTCTTAGCTTTATTATTAGGTGATGCTAAGCATGTAAATCTCTATATTTTACCGGCTAATTTTAGATTTTTATTCCTTTTATTTAAGCTCGTATGGAACGTCTATGCATATTCATATTCTTGGTATTTGTGGTACTTTTATGGGCTCGCTGGCATTGCTAGCGCGCGCGCTTGGACATACAGTCACGGGCTCAGATGCCAATATTTACCCTCCTATGTCTACCCAACTTGAACATGCGGGCGTCACTATTGAAGAAGGCTACCTGATAGAGCATTTGCAGCCTGCGCCGGACTTAGTGGTTGTCGGTAACGCGATGAAGCGTGGCATGGATGTGATTGAATATATGCTTGATACGAGTCTGCGCTACACCTCCGGACCACAGTTTTTATCTGAGCAGGTATTGCAGTCGCGTCATGTCATCGCGGTGGCAGGTACTCATGGCAAGACCACGACGACGACTATGCTCGCTTGGATACTGCATTATGCCGGTATTGATACTGGGTTTTTGATCGGCGGCGTGCCATTGGTCGATACCCCTGATGAGCACTTGCAGCATGTTTTTGCTCATAGCAGTTATTTAGGGGCAGAAAAAGATCCTAATGACTCAGCAAACACAGGCTATTTCGTCATCGAAGCAGACGAGTACGATTCTGCGTTTTTTGATAAACGCTCAAAGTTCGTTCATTATCGTCCGCGTACGGCGATTTTAAATAACCTTGAATTTGATCACGCAGATATTTTTGCAGATTTAAATGCCATTCAAACCCAATTTCATCATATGGTGCGCATGATTCCAAGCACGGGTAAAATCATCATGCCAGCAGCAACCATTAGCCTAGAAGATACTTTGGCAAAAGGTGTTTGGACGCCCATTTGGCGTACAGCGGTTATCGGTACAGATTTGGCTAAAGCTAATACTTTGGTTAACGCTGATATACAAGATAGCCAACCAGAAAATAGTAGCGACTGGCAAGCTAAGCTCATGAGCGCAGACGGTAGCCAGTTTACTGTGAGCTTTAATGATGATAAGGATGCCACGGCGCTGGTAGATTGGTCGATGAGCGGTGTGCATAACGTCAATAATGCGCTTGTTGCGGTAGCTGCTGCTTATAATGTTGGGGTTGACGTTAAAACTGCTTGCGCCGCCTTATCGGACTTCGCGGGTATTAAGCGCCGGATGGAGCTGATTGGTGATGTGAACGATATCTTAGTGTTTGATGATTTTGCTCATCACCCAACCGCCATTACCACCACGCTAGATGGTGCCAAAAAGAAACTGGCAGGCAGACGACTTTGGGCCATCATTGAGCCGCGTAGTAACACCATGAAGATGGGTATCCATCAAGATAGCCTAGCCGAGTCTGCTGCCCTCGCCGACTATACATTATGGTATGAGCCTACTGGTCTAGAATGGGGTCTAAAAGAAGTCATCGAACATGCCAATGCCAAAAACCCCAATATTGGCAGCCAACAAGTCCTCTCTAGTGTCGATGCCATTATTGAGCATATCAGCAGCCATGCAAAAGCGGGCGATGCCATTGTGATTATGTCTAATGGCGGCTTTGAAGGGATTCACCAACGTCTATTAGCAGTCTTAAGTAGCAAATAGTCTGGCTAAATAAAAGCTGCTTAAAAAATTTAAAATTGAAGCGTAGTATCGTTGTCGACGAGCTACGCTTTTTTATTTTATCGTCTATATTTTATAGTTTCTAATATTAATTTTAATTTGTGCTAGCCATTTAGCCTTAACGGCGTTAGCGACTCTCCTACCTTTGTAACCTCCCGTTTACCTATCTCCTCTGCTAAATAGCAAATATGGCTTTTTTCTCACATAGCGCATACACAGATAACATTTTTTGCTTATTTTTCAACCTAAAGAGTGACTACAATGAATCCATCACAATAAGTAAACCATTATAAATTAAAACATTTTAGGAGAGTGAATATGAGCTTTATTTGGATGATTATCGTCGGTTTGGTCGCAGGTTTATTAGCACGTGCCATTAAACCAGGCAGTGACCCTATGGGTTGGATTATGACGATCGTATTGGGTATCGTTGGTGCGATGCTTGGTGGTTTTGTTGCTAGTTTGATCGGTATCAATGCTGACGGTGGCTTTACTGGTCTTATTTTCTCAGTAATCGGCGCGATTATCTTACTGTTCATCTATGAGATGATTATGAGTAAACGCCGCGTATAATTGAGCCTACCTCAATGGATATCATATAAAAGAAAGGCCTTGCTTATTTGTGAGGCCTTTTTTCCTGTTCTATTGAAATTCTCATCTTAGTTTTTTAGAATCATGAAAAGTGATAATTGCGGGAAAGTATTGATAAGCATTACTTTTGTCCCCATTTATCTTATAATATCAAACCTATTTTATCTTTATCATTGAGGTGAGCCTTATGGCATTACTCCCTATTTTAAGCTATCCCGACCCGCGCTTGCGCACGATTGCAACGCCTGTCAAGGAAGTCACTGCTGAAATCAAAACCTTAATCACCGATATGATTGAGACAATGTATGATGCGCAAGGTATTGGTCTGGCTGCCAGTCAGGTTGATCGCCATATTCAGCTCATCGTTATGGATTTGTCTGAAGATAAAGATAGCCCAAGGGTGTTTATCAATCCGAAAGTGACGCCATTAGTCGAAGAGAAACAACCCTATGAAGAAGGTTGTCTATCGGTACCGGATGTCTATGATAAAGTTGAGCGTCCAAACAAAGTACGTATCGAAGCACTAGATCAAGATGGCAATGCTATCGATGAAGAGGTAGAAGGCTTACTTGCGGTATGTATTCAACATGAGATGGATCATCTAAACGGGGTAATATTCGTCGATTATTTATCAAACCTTAAGCAAACCCGCGCTCGTGATAAAGTCCGTAAAGTGCTTAAAATACGTGAAAAACAAGAAGCCGATAAGCAGCCACAAGCAACGACTGTTTAATACCAGTCGTATTAATACCACCTGCATTCGTTATCTACCTATATTATTGTTTTTATTAAGGGTTCCCTAGCATGACCATGATCAAAATTGACCAATATTTTGACCCTGCCAGCTGGCAGAAATTCACTCAAGCTGCTGAAGGTCGTGAAACCCCTTTTTTAGTTGTTGACCTTAACCGTATCAAAAGCAAATTTAACGAAATGGTTGGACTTTTTCCTGAGGCAAAAATTCATTATGCAATGAAAGCCAGTCCCGCCGTTGAGGTAATTAATTTACTTGCCGATCTAGGGTCAAACTTTGACTGTGCATCGATTTATGAGCTCGATCGCGTGCTTAACTGCGCTGTCGATGCCAATCGTATCTCTTATGGCAATACCATTAAAAAAGCACAACATGTTAAATACGCTTATGAGAAAGGCGTGCGATTGTACGCGACCGACTCAGAAGCTGACCTTAAAAACATTGCTACCTATGCGCCCGGCTCTAATGTGTTCGTACGCATTTTAGTAGAAGGTTCGGACACTGCTGAGTGGCCGCTGTCGCGCAAGTTTGGTTGTGATCCTGCTATGGCGACTGATTTGCTGATTCAAGCGCGTGACTTGGGCTTAGTACCTTATGGTGTCTCATTTCATGTCGGCAGTCAGCAAAAATCTGTTGCTGTATGGAATGATGCCTTGATGACGGTTAAAAATATATTTGAGCAGCTGCTAAACGATCAAGGTATTAAGCTGCAAATGATTAACTTAGGTGGTGGCTTCCCTGCTAGATACTTAAGTCAAGTCAATCCGATTAAGGAATATGCTGAAGCGGTAAAGCAGTATTTAGTGGATAGTTATGGTGTTAACGATATGCCGGAGATTATCTTAGAGCCGGGTCGCTCATTGGCGGCAAGCTCTGGGGTTTTGGTCAGTGAGGTCGTGCTGATTTCACGCAAGTCGCATGACGATACGACGCGCTGGGTCTATACCGATGTGGGCTTATTTCAAGGTTTAATTGAAACTTTGGGCGAGGCGATTAAATATCCTGTTTATACCCCTAAAATGGAAGATTCAACCAATGCGGGTAAGGTAGTATTAGCGGGTCCAACTTGTGATTCGGCCGATATTATGTATGAAGAAACGGATTATCAGCTACCAGAAGAATTAGAGATTGGTGACAAGATATTTTGGTTAGCCACTGGCGCTTATACTAACTCTTATTCGTCAATTGAGTTCAATGGTTTTCCGCCTTTAGAAGTAGTCTATGTTGACTAGCTTTTTATATTAACGACCATTTATTAAAAGCGCGGCATTGTGAATAACAGTGCCGCGCTTTTTTATGTTTTTTATTATTTATGAGATGTAGGCAGTGAAGTGTAATATCGATACATCATGTACTGCTGGTATAAATTTTTCTTGCTTGCTGTACCTACGCAGACAGAGGCTGCAAAAAAACCATACCAGCAGTACCCTCGCGTTTTTAAGGTGTTTTGACGATAGCCTACTGTACCAATAGTGAAATAGGCACGCTATTACTACTATTATTTGTGCGGTTACTCCCATAACTTGAGCTTTGGTTTTGACCGTTTTGAGAGATTTGTCCGATAGTCACCCACTGCCCGCGCGGTACGATAATCGTGCTGTCGAGCCTTTGACCTTTAACGCCACTATTATCATTCTGACGATAAGATGAATTGGAACGCACTAGCTTTTCTTCGACTTGTGATAATTTTACTTCAACTTGTCCATTAGGTAAAAGTCTTGGCGTCACCGCTATGCCTTGGGTCGTTGGCAGTAATATCTGCTGTTGAATAATAATCTGTCCCGACGGTCGATTATAGTTAGGATAGATAGTGGCATTATAGGTCTGCGTTAATGACCATAAAGTGCCTGTACTAATGCTGGCAGCGCTACCAGACAAGGTTTGCACTTGGTATAAATTACTGCTTTGCTGTTGGCTGTTGCGCTGATTAATAATTCCTGCGCCTTGGATACCGCGGTTGGTAATAATCACCTGGCCTTGCTGGATATTACCTTGGCTACTGCTATTATTGCCGACACGCACAGAAACCGTTAACGCTTGCGGCTGACGGTCAATCTGTGTCAATAGCTGTTGTACCGCCTGATAATTGGCAGCACTGGTGCGAAGTACTAACTTATCTTGATAAGTCGCCACTGTACCGCCGTCGCGGCTACTATCTAGCTGCTGACGAATGGCAGGCAATAACGCGTCGCCGCCATAGGTTTCAATCACGTAAGTCTCATAACTGCTTTGATTGTTGGCAGCTTGCACTGTTAACGGTAGGAGAGTCAGAGTTAACGTAAAGGCTGTTTGGCGCACGTAGCTAGCGCTTTTTATAGTAGTCGTAATGCTACTATAAAGTGCTAACAGGCTACATCTAAACTTATTCACATTCGACTCCTAGCCGTAATCAATAATTAATAAGCCCTTCATTTAAATCTAGTGGCTTAAACCTAATCGTTCAAGCCTAAAACATCCTGCATATTATATTGCCCAGCGGATTGCTGGACGATCCAAGTAGCGGCGCGCACTGCACCAGCAGCAAAGGTCATTCTTGCGCGTGCTCGATGGGTAATCTCAACCACTTCGCCATCAGCAATAAACATCACGGTATGATCGCCAATGATTTCACCGCCACGAATCGCATGAATACCAATCGTGCCCGCTTCGCGCTCCCCCGTTTGTCCTTCACGGCCATAAATAGCGACGTCTTTTAGGTTTTGTCCGCGTGCTTCTGCGACTGCCTCTGCCATCATATAAGCTGTACCGGATGGGGCATCGATTTTATGTTTATGATGCGCTTCGATAATTTCTACATCTACCTCAATGCCAAAAGCTTTAGCAGCCATACCTAACAGTTTTAATGACAGATTAACGCCTGTTGAATAGTTACCCGCGTAAACGATAGCAACCTGCTCACTTGCTTTTGCCAGTACTTGCTCTTGCTGCTCATTAAACCCTGTCGTACCGATGACCATCGCGACGTTATTTGCCGCGCAAACCTGCATATTTTGTTCAGTGGCAGCAGGTAAACTAAAATCAATCAATACGTCGATATCATTAATCACTGCTTTTAGGTCATCAACAATCTGTACCTCTAAGCATCCAATAGCAGCGACTTCTCCCGCGTCTGCTCCGACAAGGCTTGAGCCTTGACGCTCAATCGCTGCCTTGAGTGTGGTTTGCGGATTGTCTTGTATCGCCTCGATAAGCATACGACCCATACGCCCGCCTGCACCGATGACACCGACCTTAATCATTTTTTTACTCTCTTTCTGACTCATATCATTACCCTAAATATTTTATTTTTGATCCGCTGTTTTTAAAATTATCCCGCTAAGTTTAGCAAATATAATGTATGAATGGTTTTTTATACCACTAACAAAAAGCCCCATTGTTTCACGTGAAACAACGGGGCTTTAGATAACCTAGCAAATCAAATAAGTTGAATTATCAATCAAACAATTCGCCTATCTTTTTAAAGAAAGATTTTTTATGTGGCGACTGCTGATGTTTGCTATCACCATCTAATGTATCTTGGAATTGACGTAGCAAGTCTTTTTGCTCACGGTTTAAATTTACTGGTGTCTCGATGACTACACGGCAAATCAAATCGCCTTTCATCGTGGTACGTACTGGCGTCACGCCTCTACCGCGCACACGTAGCAGTTTGCCACTTTGCGTACCTTCGGCGACTTTGATTTTTACTTTACCATCTAAGGTTGGGATTTCAACTTCTTTACCCAATGCGGCATCAGTAATGCTAACCGGCACATCCATATATAGATCTGCCCCTTGACGAGTAAAGACGTTGTGCGGTTTGACACGTACTTCGACGTATAAGTCGCCGTTTTGTACGCCAGCGCCGCCCGCTTCGCCTTCTCCCGCTAAGCGCACGCGATCACCATCATCAACACCCGCTGGGATAGAGACTTCTAGCGTACGTGACTTGTCTTTGACGCCATTACCGTGACAGTCAGAACAAGGATTTTTGATTTGTTTGCCAGTACCGCCACAATGTGGGCAGGCTTGTTGAACGGCAAAGAAGCCTTGCTGCATGCGGACTTGACCTTGGCCATGACAGGTTTGACAAGTCACAATATCAGAGGCGTTTTTTGCGCCCTTACCATTACAAGTGTCGCAAGGCGCAGGTGCAGTAAAGCTAATTTCTTTTTTGCAGCCACGTACCGCTTCTTCTAAGGTCAGCTCAATTACATAACGCAGGTCTGAGCCGCGACGCGAACGTCCACCGCCGCCACGTGATTGACCAAAGATATCGCCAAAGTTACCAAAGATGTCGCCAAAAATATCTTGGAAATTGCCGCTACCACCACCGCCGAAACCGCCACCGCCCATGCCGTTTTCAAAGGCTGAATGACCCATACGGTCATAAGCAGAGCGTTTTTCTTCGTTGCTCAGTACTTCATAAGCCATCGATGCTTCTTTAAACTTCTCTTCGGCATCAGGATCGTCAGAGTTACGGTCTGGATGGTATTTCATGGCAAGCTTGCGGTAGGCTCGCTTGATTTCCTTGGTTTCAACGGTCTTACTGACACCTAATACTTCATAAAAATCGCGCTTACTCATGGGCTCTCCTATCGTCTTTACAGTCCACCACTCGGTCAATTCATCAACCCGATTCATTAATACATTTCATCAACGCTAGTTAACGAGCGATTATCTTAATATCGTCCATCATCGTACCCAAAGGTTTCACATGAAACATAGCAGAGTATAAGAAACAGAGATGATAATCATATGAATGTTACAAGCAATATGGTGGGATGCTGCTTAGCCAAATCAATTATTAAAAGTTTGCGCTATTTATGGAGATGGCATCGCCGTTTATCAAGCTTTGAGGTATGGAAAGTATAAATTAGGGGGTTTCCTATATATTAAAAAGGTTCTATTAAGGAATCAACAAAGGTTTTCATACCTTTATCAGGGTTAGCCATGCTAGTATTTATCGCCATATCCACGTATGTCTAAACTCTGTTTTCAGATTTATATTAATAACCATTAAGTTTGCAACAAGGTATCGATTTTTATGAAAAAGCTGATTGTTTTATTGATTGTTATTGCAGTCACTGTCTATGCAGGCTCGCCTTATTACAGCGCTTATCAGCTTAAAAATGCCTATGATGCCAAAGACGGTGCCACTATCGCAGCGGCTATTGACTATGAACAAGTGCGCCCGAGTATTCAAAACCAACTAACCAGTCAATTTGCCGTGACCATGACCAAATATCCATTGGTCGCTGAGCTAGGCGGCGAGCCATTAAAAGAGGCGGCAAACGGCTTTATCATGCAAGCAGTCGCTGGCGCTATCACGCCGAAAAATATCGAAAAAGTCATTAACACCCAAGGTCAAGCCAATACCGCTACCAAAGAGCTGGCTGCAGCATGGGCCATCGCCAGCAACCAAGTCGACTTAAAAAACCTGATTCAAAACTTAATCATCCAGCGCGGTGATATCGATGCGGTGGTGAAAAATCAAATGCAGCAAATCATGGAAAAACAAGCGGATGAGCTTGAAAAGCAAGCTGCGCAAGGCTCTGATAGTGACCAACCAAAGCTGAGCTATTGCGGTATTAATTGCTTTAATATTAGCGGGCAAGTGAAAGGCTATCCGCTTACCATAGAGATGCAGCGTGAAGGTCTGATTGATTGGAAAATCGTTGATATCGTTTTGCCTTAAATATCTGCCTTGTAAGACAATTTATAGAAAAACCGCCACATAAATTGATTATGTGGCGGTTTTTTTATCAGTATTAAGATATGCATTACTTAATACATTCTCCATTAGTAACTGTTTTATATATCTGCCTGAACTATTGCACACCCAAAAACTCTAAAAACTCAGGACTTTCAAAGCTCGCTTGAAACAGTACGCCATCTTCACGATAAATGGCAGGCGTCGCCATTACTGCAAGTCCTGCGGCTTTTTCGCGGTTAGCTGTCACATTATCGGTAGTACAGCTTGCCGCTGCTGGAGTCATCTTACCTTGTAACATTGCTTTATCGAAAGCTTTACGGCGACCGTCCTCGCTCCCTTGACACCAAATGCCGCGCATTTGCTTAGGTGACTCTTCATAGATCGGATAGCCAATAGTTTTTACCGTCACGCCTTTGGCATTCAGCATCGGTAGCTGTTGATGTAGACGGCGGCAGTAAGGACAATTGACATCAGTGGCCACGTAAATAACCGCTCTTTCAGGACTAGTGGCTGGATAATTGATTAACTGCTTATCAGCCAAAGTAGCAAAAACAGACTGATTTTTTTGCTTTTCAAATGTTTCATCGAGCCCAATAAACTGACCGTTTTCGATCACTGATATCTCACCGTCGGTGATGTACTGTGCGTCATCTGATAACAAGAACGGCACGCCTTCTAATGTTGCGCCCCAAATGACACCTGGCACTGCGGTATAAAAGAAGGGGGTTTTTGCACTCATGTTTTTGAGCGCCTCCATATTTGCCAGTATGTCAGATTTGACACTGGCACTGACAGGCTTACCTATTTGCGCACGATTACTACGCGGTGGTACTTTAGTCACTACCCGCTTACTTGGGTTCTTTTGCAGCTCGCCTTGAATGACATATTTACCATCTTTAGTGATATGTAACGGCAACTGTTCCGCCAAATTGACTTGATACATATTGGGTAATTTAGAGGGTGCAATCGAGGTTATCTGCGTTTTGATACCCGCTTGAGTCAGTAATTGGCGCAAACGACTATCAACAGACTTACTGACTGTGCCAATAGCTTGCGTATTCTGGCTGGTTTGGCTTGCGGTTTTATTGTTCATGTCGGTAGTGCTCGGCTGCGCACAGGCAGTGGTTGCCAACAACATAACACCAATCAAACTTGCAGGTTTTAATACAGGGAGTTTCACAGAGACAGTCCTATCTGGTTTTTAATAACGACCGTTATTTAATAATGCGCGTTTAATTAAGGAAAACTTTAAATAACGATAACTATATTATGTAAAAATGTAGATTAAAAAAGATAAGCAGACTGTAGCATATGAACGGATTTTTTAAAGTCTTAACGACCCAATTTTGCAAAATTGCTACTGAGCTTTAAGAGATAGGCAACACAGGCAACTCCTAATACTAACTGAGAGCAATAACTAACAGAACTAGCAGACCGCAAAAAGCAGCACACTTTTTAGTGGCTGCTGATATTGGAAGCTGATGTCAAAACAATGTTTTTAGAGGATTTGTTTTTAGAGGATTGTTTTTAGAGGATTACTTTAGAATTTAATAGGGCGCAAACTTAAAACTTGGCCACTTCTTCAGGTGTTAAGAAGCGACTGTCGCCTTTCTCTAAGCCGTTTAAATTGATATGACCGACACTGGCACGATGCAGCTCAACCACTCTATTACCAAAATAGCCCATCATACGTTTAACTTGATGATATTTACCTTGCTCTAACGTCAAGCGTGCATGAGTCTCGTCAATGAACTCAAGGGTCGCAGGCTTGGTTTCTTCATGATCACCTTCTAATAAAACCCCTTCAGCCACTTCTTTGATAGCATTGGCTTGTGCTGCACTATCCATAGCATCCGCTAGCGTCAGCTCGTAGATTTTGGCATGTTCGTGCTTAGGGCTCGTCACGCGATGTAGCCAGCCGCCATCATCACTGATGAGCAATGCGCCAGTCGTATCGACATCAAGACGCCCAGCAATACGTAAGCTACCAAGTTCTGGAACCGCAATGAGGTCGGTGACGATTGGGTACTCTTTGGCTTTTAAGGTACATTCAAAGCCTTCAGGTTTATGAAGTAGGATATAGCGATTGCCAGTCGCAACCGACAATGGCTCGCCTGCCCATTGTACATCGTCATTGACAATATCGACATGTACACCTGGATCTTTGATGACCTGCTCGTTTACGGTAACTTCACCAGCGTGCAGAATCTTCTTTGATTCTTTACGCGATAGTTCAGTGGCTTTACTCAGAAATTTATCTAGACGCATATATTGCCTACCATTCGTTTTGGGATACTCACTCTCAATCAAAGACCAACGACGCATGCACTTACAGGTTTGCTGTTGGCTATCTTCAATGGTTAGAAGTGGTACTATAATGAAAAATGAAATTTACACTGCGCCAAATACGGACAACAGTGAAAGTGAGACAAGTTTACCATATCCAACCTAGACCTGATGAAATATGAGCTATCAAACATTAAAACGTGCCGTCACTGCGCGCTTAGAAATTAAAAAATCCGAGTTTATAGCTTACGCTTATCCAGTAACCTCGCGTGAGCAGGCGATGTTTCACGTGGAACAGCTACGTGAGCAGTATGCTGATGCTCGTCATCATTGCTGGGCATATATTATTGGTGATCCTAATAACACTACTAGCGCGGGCTTCGATGATGATGGTGAGCCAAATGGTACAGCAGGACGACCAATATTAAATGTATTACAACACAAAGCTATCGGTAATATCATTATCATCGTGGTGCGTTATTTTGGTGGTATCAAGCTAGGTGCTGGCGGTCTGACCCGCGCTTATGCAGGCTCGGCGCAAGCGGCAGTTGACCAGATGGTATTAAGCCCTTATGTAGCGATGGCGCAAGTGCAAATACTGGCAGAATTCGCCACCGAAGCCCAATGCCGCTATGTGGTTGAGAGTTTAAACGGCAGCATTGATGAGGTTGATTATAGTAAGCAAGTCACCTTGACCGTGACGCTTGCGGAAGCAGATATCAACAATCTAAAAGAGCGCCTTGCAATGGATGGGCGGGTATTAGAGTCACCGTGACTCATGAATATTTTGAGTAACCATTCGTTCACTGAGCGTTCACTGAAAGTCATTGGTTTTGATAACTACCATCGGTATGATAAAGCACTGATTATTAACAACGATTTTCAACTGCCATTAAATAAGACGCCTTTATGTCAACTTCAAAACCTACTAAGCCTTTCGCGCCCGCTCCTTTTAAACCGCCATTTTGGTTATCTAATCCGCATCTGCAAAGTATCCTACCTAAGTTTTTTGCGCCAAAAGCGCCCAGTTATCGCCGCGTGATTAAGCAAGACTCGCTTGGTGAAACAGATATCGCCTATGATTTTTATGATGCGCATCCTATAGAAAAAACAACTAATAGCGAGCGTGAACAAACCCCATTAGTTGTCCTGTTTCATGGTATGGAAGGCAGTAGCGACAGTCATTATGCACGCGCTTTGGCGTATCAAATGCATGCGCAAGGCTGGCATTTTGTCGTTGCCCACTTTCGCAGTTGTGGCGGCATTCCAGCTAATGGAAGGGTGTTTTATAACGCTGGTGACACGGAAGAAGTGCATCATATGTTAGAAAACTTGCGGGAGAATTATGCTCATATTTATGGCGTTGGGGTATCACTTGGCGGTAATGCACTGGCAAAATATATGGGCGAATACGGCGATAAGGCACTATGTAAAGGTGCAGCAGTGATTTCTGCACCTGTCGATATGTCATCGGCTGCTATTACTATGCACAGCTTTTTGAGTCATCGTATCTATACGCCGTATCTACTTAATCCAATTATCAAAAAAGCACTGGCCAATGATTTAAATCAAGATGAAATCAATTCTATCAAAGCCGCCAATCGTATCAGTGATTTTGATGATATTTTTACCGCGCCGCGTCATGGCTATCGCTCTAAAAACGACTATTATCATTCATCCTCTGCCCTGCCTTATTTAAGAGATGTCACCTATCCGCTGCTATTAATTACTGCCAAAGACGATCCCTTTATTGGTTTTACCGCCACGCCAAACGATGTCTCGGACAGTGTCACTATTTTGGATACCGACCATGGTGGTCATGTCGGTTATTTGCGTTATCGTTCGGACAAAGACAAGTCACCTCATCTTTATAAAAAATCAAGATTTGATATTAATTGGATACCTGAAACTGTTAGCGCTTATTTTAACCACATTGGCGTGTCGTCTAATAAATAATAATTTGATCAACCTTAAACCTATTTTCTAACCTTTTTGAGATTGTTCTATGTATCCATTTATTCGTTATGCCAGCACCATCGCTCATGCCGCGCTACAAGTAAAAAAAGGCAATACTTTAACGTTTAAAGATACCAGTGAAATTACTTTTCGTTGCCGTTTATCAGATATCGATAATTTTTTAGAGATGAATAATGGTCGCGTCTTCACACTTTATGACATGGGGCGTACCGACTTTGCGGTACGTAGCGGACTTGGCAAACAGCTGCTAAAACAGCGTTGGGGTTTAGTAGTCGCTGGCAGTACCATCCAATATCGCAGGCGGATTCGCGCTTTTGAAAAAGTCACTATGAAAACCAAAATTGTCGCCTTTGATGAGCGCTGGATATATATTGAGCAATCGATGTGGGTCAAGGGCAAGCCTTGCTCGTCTGCCCTACTGCGCACTGGCGTCACCGAGGGTGGTAAAGTCATCGAGACCGCTCGTATATTGGCAGCTTTGGACCAATCTGATTGGGCGCTACCACCGAGCGGCTATGTCGAAGAATGGATTGTCAGTGATGCTGATCGTCCGTGGCCGCCGAAGGGTTAAGGTATGATTGTTCGATAAGCGCGTTACCGTTATCACTGGCGATGATACGGTTGAGCTGCCGATGAATGCAAAAGGTGTGTTGCAGCTGAGTTAGCAAAAAAACTTTAATAAAAGCTTCGTACTTAGAAGCGTATTAATAATTTAATCACAATGCTTCTAAATTTTATGACTAGAAAATGTATAGTTTATTAATATTAATACAGAAGCACCTCGTCTGATAGTATTACCTGTCTGTGGGAAAATAGATTTGAGACTTTCTTTGAGTAATTCTTCGTTTTTCAAATAAAACTCTTCCAATTGCTTTATATTTTCAATACCTAAGCTTTTAATTCTGTTTATTAGTCGGTCATGAGCAAAGCTATCCACATCAGACTCTGTGATAACCAAACCATATTCACAACCAAATACGTTATTTTCAAAATTAATCACATTATCATTCTTACTCATGAAGAATATTAGAGAGGCCTTATTTATTTCAATTTGACTAGGGTTAGCTTTAATATCATAAGTCAGACTTCCTTCATATTCTGATATAGTTGACTTTAGTTTTACGAACTCAATATCGGCTTGCTCCAAAAGTGCTGCAACTCTATAGAAAGTACGTTTTGCAGAAGTTGGAATTTCAGAAGCACCTTTATAACCTAGGTCATGTTCAATTTCTGCCCATGAGTGTTGTAAAATACTTCGAATTTGAAACTCAAATTTAAAATCTCCGTAATCAGAGTACTCTGAAAGAATAGTCCTATTTTTGTTCAAACTAGCTACATAATGTAAACTTCTATATCCGAATCTATCAGTATCTATCTCGCGCTTATCGACGGAATTCTCGTGATCTATATCAAACTCTTCCTCGACTACTTTAGCTACCTTATTCACATCATCTTCAAAGTATGTGATTATACGGATACCGACTACATCTGTAATATCGTCTAAAGACTTGTATTTTTGTTTTGCTAAAATCTTCTTTTCTAAACTATCTCTATCCTTGACTCTGGTTTGTATTTGATGAGCTTTAATACCTTTCTGTTTAAGCAAAGAGTTTATAAGCGTATCGAGAGATCTATCCAGATTCTCTAGCACACCTTTCTTTTTGTCATATTCTTTTAGTATTGAATTCATTTTGTAGCTCATTGGATAAATTGTTATGAGACAGTCGATAATTGTATCTTACATTATAAGTGCTCGAACAAACCAATTTATAATTACAGGTTTTGATGTACGACTTAGCTATAACTTCGCAGCAAAAACCTTCTTCTTTTATTGAATAAGTAAATAAACATTATCTAACACGCGCATCCCTTAGCTTTGTTAAAGTAAGTATTGTAAATTCTTCAATAAAATAAAAAGGACGCCCGTCATGACCTTACTTGATACCTTTGATTTAACCTACCCTATCGTTCAAGCACCGATGGCAGGAGCAACGACACCTGAACTGGCGGCGACGGTGAGTAACTTTGGTGGACTGGGGTCATTGGGAGGAGGTACGACGGCGCCAGAGGTTTTAAACGACCATATTAATACCCTAAAAACCCTGACTAATCGCCCTTTTATGATTAATTTAATGGTGTTATCCGAGCATGAATCTACTACTTTAGATAGCGAAATTCCTGCTTGGCTAAGTAAGTATTATCAAGCAAACAATATAGAAATAAAATTACCTGAACGCCCCGCGCTAAACTTCAGCGAGCAACTACAGGTGCTCTATGACAACCCGGTGCCTGTTGCTAGTTTCACCTTTGGCATTATCAGTGCTGAGCAAGTTCAGCGTTTACAGGATTTAGGTACGCGCGTCGTCGGTACTGCCAATCACCCTTTAGAAGCAAAAGAGTGGGCAGATATTGGCGTCGATGCGGTGTGTGTGCAAGGGGTAGAAGCTGGCGGACACCGCGGCGGTTGGTTGCCGCAAAGCGCAAGCGATCCATTAGGATTATTGACGCTGATTAGTCAAACGCGTGCGTGTACCGATATTCCGTTAATTGCAGCGGGCGGTATTATGACGGGGCAAGCCATCAAGGCGATTCAAACAGCAGGTGCCGAGCTGGCACAAATAGGGACAGCGTTTTTGACTACCGACAAGTGTGGTATTAACGATATTTATAAGCAAGCATTGCTCGATGCTAGTGAAAATAAACGCAGTGCTGAGACACGTTTAACTCGACTGTTCTCAGGTAAGCAGGCTCGTGGGTTATTGAATGATTATCTGCGTGACTTTGCTCAATATGAGAGCGCTCATGAGCTGCCGCCTTATCCACAGTTAAATGCCATGACTAAATTTTTGCGTGCTGATGCGAAAAAGAATTTTGACCCAGAACATCAGTCTTTATGGGCAGGACAAGGGGTTGCATTGGTCAGACAAGAGAGGACGCTTGAGTTATTAGAGCGGCTGGTAAAAGAGAGTTAGTTTGACGTAGGCTGAGTTTTTAACCCAGCCTACAATATAGTGGATACCCTTTTAAAAGAATACAGTGCTACTGGGATTAATTATTCGCAGCCTCTGTCTGCATAGGCACAGCAAGCAAGAAAAATTGATACCAGTAGCACCTTACAACGTTTATATTTCTTTTATTTAGGACTGACTACAGCTCATACTTAATCAATATTTGGATTACTATTTGGATTACTATTTGGATTACTATTTGGATTACTATTTGGATCAATGACAGCTTAAAACATCATATGTAAACGACTATTTCTTTAGCTTTTCACGAAACGCTTTATAATCATTCGCCGTCTGTTTTACCGCCTCTATCATCGGTACATGACCAATTTCTGGCATGGTAATAACTTGCGATTGCGGGATGATTTCTTTTATCAGTGTAACCGTTTCAGGCTTGATTACCTTATCCTCCTCACCCCAAACCACTAGCGTGGGAATATTATATTCAGCGATAACTTTGGCGCGTTCCTCGACATTGTCTTCGACTATTTGCGCTAGTATTTTAGATTCTAGCGCTTTATTAGCGATACGTTCTTGCGCGAATACGGCTTTTACAGACTTAGGGATATAAGGCGGCTTAGACATGACAAAGTCATACATATTGTAAAAGTCTTCGGTCTTATTGATTAATAGCGGATTGTTCTCAAGGGTGGCATTCTCCAAAGTCTTCGGCACGCCCGCTGACCAAAAACCCGCACTATCTATCAACCACAGGCTGTTGACCTCTTTGGGATACTTCGCGGCATAAGCCACACTGATAGCACCACCCATCGAATTGCCGCCGATATGAATATTGGATGCTAAGCCCTTAGCTTGAAGTAACTCATGTAAGCGCGTTGCTTGCGCCTCCGAGCGATAGTCAGCCGCTATCGGTTTGCTAGAATCACCAAAGCCGAGCAAGTCAGGAATGATCAGATTATAGTTCTCCAACTGCCGAGCAATACGAGTAAAGTTGTCTTTATTACCGCCAAAGCCATGAATCAATAATAAAGGCTCGCCTGCTGTATTACCGTTTTCGGCATAGACCATTTTGTCACCAGAGCTTAATGTCAGCGCTTTTATGGCTAAGTCAGATTTTGAGCGTTCATACTGAATAATCTTTTGGGTCGTATTTACCGCTAACGTATTGGGCGCAGTGGTACAGCCAACGATTGACAGACTTAATAGAGTGGCAAAGCCTAGGCGTTTTAAGATCATCGGAACATCCTTGTTAAAATCTAGCAGAGTAAATTAAAAAGCATCATCCTAGCACAAGCTTATGTTGAGTTTAAGCGCTCATAATAACTATCCCTCCCTACAAATTGCTCGACAATCGCCTAAAAAAATGACAGGCAAATAATCATAGCGTTTGCTGAGGGGTTACAGCTCTAATAAAGACGGTACCAGTTTTCTGGTTTATGATAAGTGTTTTCGTTTCATTAGCTCCAATTATAGACCCCAAATTAACCGTCTGGCACAAAAGGATAAACATTGAGTAAAACAGCTACCTCCACTGGTAAACGGCTTGACCTCACCGAAGGGTCGATTGCCAAAACCATGCTCCTGTTTGCATTGCCAACACTGGGATCATCGGCACTACAGTCGTTGAACGGATCGATCAATGCCGTTTGGGTGGGCCGGTCTTTAGGTGAAGAAGCGTTGGCAGCGACGGCGAACGGCAACATCTTGATGTTTATACTGATCTCTTTCGTTTTCGGTTTCGGTATGGCGTCTACTATTTTGATTGGTCAGGCAATGGGTCGCCGCAACGAATCCATGGTCAAAAAAACCATGGGAACGGCGCTAGGAAGCATTATTCCGATCAGTGTATTGGTGTCGGCAGGAGGGTGGATATTTGCGCCGATGCTGCTTGATCTGCTTGGTACGCCGCCAAGTGCCTTAAGCCTTGCTCTTACCTATATGCGGATGATTTTCATTGCGATGCCAGTCACATTAACGTTTACGCTGATAATGATGGCACTGCGCGGGACGGGCGATTCTACGACGCCGCTTTGGTTCATAGCTATGTCGGTCGTTATTGACCTGATTTTGACACCGACGCTCATTCTGGGTCTCGGGCCATTTCCCGAATGGGGTATATTTGGCTCGGCCTTCGCAACCGCCGTTGCAAACACACTAGCGCTTATTGGTATGCTCATCACCATGTACCTGCGTGGCTCTGTGCTGGCGCTTCGTATGCCTGAGCTGCGCTTTTTGCGCGCAGATCCAGAAATTTTGAAGTCGATGTTCTCGAAAGGATTGCCGATGGGCATTCAGATGATCGTTATCTCTTCAGCCGCATTGACAATGCTGTCGCTGATAAACCGTGAAGGGGTGCAGACGACAGCCGCTTATAGCGCGACCCAGCAGCTTTGGACATACGTGCAAATGCCTGCGATGGCGCTAAGTGCCGCGGCGAGTGCGATGGTTGCACAGAATATTGGTGCCAACCAATGGCACAGGGTTGCAGGGATCACACGTTGGGGGCTCCTTTTTAACTTGGTATTGACAGGAGCTGTCATCGTGGTGCTCACCATTTTTGATGAAACCTTTTTAGCTCTGTTTCTTGGCAGTGACAGCCAAGCGGTGCCAATCGGGCGGCATATTCAGATAATGGCGACATGGGGCTTTATGTTTTTTGGGATAGCGCAGGTTTTGTTCGGCACCATGCGGGCAAATGGCTATGTGATTTGGCCGCTGATTGTGATGATCATTTCGATGTACCCGGTACGTCTTGGATTTGCTTTTGGGCTTTATCCAATGCTTGGCGACGATGCGCTTTGGCTGTCGTTCCCAGCAGGCATGGTGGCGACTGCCCTGATGGGGGTAGGACTGTATCTGCACGGTGGATGGCGTAAAGGTAAAATGTTGCCCGCAGATGAGGCTGCGCAAAGATCTGAGGAATTTCGCGCGAATACAGGTACCAGTGCATCGTTCCGTGATATTTTACCAACAACTGTATGGAAGCTATTACCTTTGCGCCGTATTACAAGGTTGCATCGACGACTTCGTAGACGACTTCATAGACGCCACATGATAAAAAAGAATAAACGATAATAGCGCGGTTTATATATAGTCAGTCCTAAATAAAATAAGCACAAATATTATAACGCGCTACTGATATAAGTTTTCCTTGCTTGCTGTGCCTGCGCAGACAGAGGCTGCGCAATACTTATCCCAGTAGCACTGTGTTTGTTTTATAGTGGATCGACTATAGAACTTCAAGCGGGCGGCTTTCGCCCATCAGTGTAGAGGATTCACAAGCTGAAAGTGGGTTGATAAAAGATTAAAAATTTGCATTACCTAATAAAAAATCCACCGCTGCAGCCGCATGAATAGCGGTGGTATCAAATACTGGGATTGGGCTGTCTGCTTGCTTAATAAGCAATCCAATCTCGGTACATCCTAGTATCACGCCTTCTGCTCCTTGCTCAGCTAAGTCTGTAATCACTTGGCAATAATACTGCCGTGAACTATCAAGAAACTGCCCTTGGCACAGCTCATCGTAAATAATACGATGGACTTCTGCTCGCGCTTCGGTATCTGGTATCAGCACTTGCAAGCCAGCATCAATAAGGTGCTGCTTGTAAAAGTCTTCGGTCATCGTAAACTCTGTACCAAGTAGCGCTACTTTGGTCAAACCTTGCTGCTTAATCGCAGCAGCCGTGGCATCGGCGATATGAATGATAGGTAAGCCAGTCGCAGCTTGTACTTCATCCATAACTTTATGCATGGTATTGGTGGCAATTAACAATCCTTGCGCACCAGCCGCTTGCAAACGCTTGCCGCTACTTACCATCATTGCACCCAACTCATCCCATGCGCCTTGTGCTTGCAGTGTGCCAATCGGCGCAAAGTCGACACTATGAATCAATAAATCTGCTGAATGCAAGTTGCCAAGCTCAGACTTGATACCTTCATTAATCAGTCGATAATAGCTTTGGGTACTTTCCCAACTCATACCACCGATGATGCCTAATGTTCTTTGTTGAAGTGTTCTTTGATTAGCGGTTCGTTGTTCAGTAGACATTATTTATCCTTAATGATTGTTTTGATGATAAAAGTTAAGCATTAAGCTCATCGCAATATAAAAACTTGCACTTAATGATTGATAATAACCATTTTACCTAGCCGTCGTCACACGATATCATAGTCGCCGCCAAGCATTCGCAATGCTTAACTTCACTACTTCTTATATCAAAAAATTACGTTTTTATGATTAAAACGTAGCCCTCATCATGCAGGACGACTTAACGTTATGGCACAATTCCCCATCATCAGAATACGCACACGGCGCAAATACTACCGGCTTATCTTTACCTTTTTAATGGCGCTACTGATGTCCACGATTATATCGACGGCACTGCTACTGATAAACGTCGGTTTTGTCGACGGCTTCTTTATGACATTGTTTCACTCATGGAAATATGCCTTTATAGTGGCGTGGCCAAGCGCTTATATCTGCGCTTATTTGATCCAAGAGCATCTGCTAAGTCGTATTGAGTTTTATTAAGGGATATAAAAGATGAAAAAACGATGATGAAACCTCACTTTGCACTAATGGCAAATTATAATACTGTCATGAATCAAAAAGTCTGCGACAGTATAGAGAGCCTTTCTGAAGACGCTTTATGGCAAGATAATAAGGCGTTCTTTGGTTCAATATTAGGAACGCTAAACCATTTAATGGTAGGTGATCTAATTTGGCTAAGACGTTTTGGTGCTCACTCTAATTATCGTGCTGGCTTCAAAGCGCTGGAGTCGTTAGCAGGTTTTCCATCACCAACCACGCTTACTCAGTTTTTATATTTAAATATGCATGACTTCACAAAAAACCGTCAAATATTAGATTGGGTAATCATCCAATTTATAAATGAGACCGTTGAGAGTGATTATTCACAAACTCTTACTTATACCAATACTCAAGGTAAAATATTTAATAAACCTTTCGCTATGCTACTACAACATCTATTCAATCATCAGACCCATCACCGTGGTCAATTAACGACGTTACTTAATCAGATAGGTGTGGATATTGGCGAAACAGATTTATTAATGCTTATTCCTGATGCCGACTCTTAAACTACGCTCGCTGTCTTAAACCTCTAATTGTATATTAAATAATTATTTTCCAACTTTAGTGTACTCGTAAGTTATAAAAACAGATAAGATGAGCTAAATAATCTTTTTATCTAGAGAATGCTATGAGTCAATCACGGCGTACTATCGAGCAATTGCTTAATAAAGGCGCGTTGTCTGTTGAGCAAGCAGATGCCGCTGCTATATATTTAGAGGTTTATCCTAGCAAACGTACTTGGCTATCCTTTTTTGACAAAGCCTTGCTCATTATCGGGGCGGTTGCCTTAGTATTATCGCTAGTATTTTTTATTGCCTATAACTGGCAGAATTTAGGCAAGATAGGCAAGTTCGCTTTGGTCGAAGGCGCACTTGCTTTCACTATCGCCCTCTACGTTGCGCTCTCTTTTAAACAAAAATTTCAACTTATTCGCCAGTTATTACTTCTATTAGCAAGTATCATCACTGGGAGTTTGCTAGCGCTGTTTGGACAGGTCTATCAGACGGGTGCGGATACGTGGCAGCTGTTCTTTGGTTGGGCAGTATTGATTACGCCTTGGGTGCTTATCGCGCGCTTTCCGGCGCTCTGGTTGTTGTGGCTCGGGCTGATTAATACTTTTCTATTACTTTATCTTGATATCGTAGATCTCTCTTTTATTAATGAAAGCTATCAAAGCGTTATACAAACTGGAATATTGGCACTAGTCAATTTTATAGCGTTGAATCTTTGGCTTATCTTTCTCGATAATAAACATAATATCTCTAGCCAAGCTCTCAATTCTGATACTGCTACTAATGCTTTAAATTCTGATACTTCAATCTCTGATTCTAGCCTTTCCAATCTCCCCAACTCCAGAAATCCTACTAACGACACAGTCTCACGAGCTCAGACTGGCTTACACTGGAGTAGTTATCTTGTCGGTCTAGTAAGCACTATCTCTATTACCTTCCTAGCTATTATCACTGTTTTTGACGTTGATAGTATTTTGGCCACGCTCCTATCTTTACTGTTATGGGGAGGCTGGTGCGCCTTTATGGTTTGGCGTTTTTATATAAAGCAACTCGATATACTAATGCTGACCTATTTTTGCTTTTCTACTATTATTGTAGTGATGTTTTGGGTAATTAAAATATTACCAATTGATTTCGATGCTGGCACATTTCTTTTCTTAACTTTTCTGCTGCTTGGCATGATCACTTATGCTATCAAATGGTTATTTGCGATCGCAAAAGCAGATAACAACCATCCCGAAAACCTTGAAGTTTCTAAAGCTGTTGATACTACTGTGTACAGAAAAGGGGTGGACCATGAATAATGATCAATACCAGCAAGAACTAACATCGTTACAAAATAGCGGTTTAGTTGCTAGCGATTATAGAGTCGCTGATAACCATCTAAGCGACAGATCCGAGAAACATACCCCTTGGTTTTTGCAACTTTTTATCGGTTTTGGTGGGCTGTTAGCCAGTCTATTCTTCACAGGTTTTCTGACCTTAATTTTAGCTGGGTCTAATCTTTTAGAAAGTACGGTAGGATTGATTATAGTAGGATTGCTATTAAGCGCACTGGGTCTTTGCCTATTTAAAGCAGCAAGCAAACATCATAGCCTATTCTTTGAATATTCAGCTTTTGCCATTAGTGTCACTGGGCAGCTTTATGTCGCTGCTGGATTATTCTTTTACCAGGTAGAGTTACCTTTAGCAGTCTGGCTGTTTTTGATCATTCAGAGTTGTTTGACTTTTATCATACCCAATGTCGTTTATCGACTGATAAGCGCTAGTATCGCACTCGGTGTCACGGTATATTTATTCAATTATTATCAGCTGCCTGAGTTGAGTTTGGGGGTGTTGGCGCTATTGACCATAGTGACTCAATTGCAACGCTATCCACTATTACAACGTATTTCTCGCCAGTGGCAAGCCTATGCAAAGGCTATCATTAGCGCATTTGGCTATGCCAGCGCGCTTATGCTGCTATGCGTTTCGGTGTATTTTATTGCCGCTGAATATGGAAATAGCTTTGGTCACTATAATGCGGCTTTCAGCTACAACTACTATTTGGCACAAGGGCTACTGACGCTCGCCAGCCTTTATGCTGCTTTGCTTATTCTCAAGCGCTATCAAGTCAAACTGCTATCATCAGCAAGTATCATTATCGTCTGCGCCATTATCGTCTTAGGTGTCATGTCGATTTACGTCTCAGGATTGCTTGCCACTAGCCTGATCATCGTCATCGCTATCGCTAATAGTCAGCGCGTGTTATTAGGGCTGGGTATTGTGGCGTTGGTCAGCTATATATTTTGGTACTACTATCAGCTCGATACGTCTTTATTATTAAAGTCGGCTTCTATGCTAATTGTAGGTATCGGCTTATTGCTCATGCGTTGGCTGCTCATTCACTATTACCTTGCCAATAGCACAGCATGGGACAACAGCTCGACACCTAGTAAAAATAAACTTAGTGAAAATGAACTTAGTAAAGCTGACAGTCAGGAGCGCTTATTATGAGTAATAATACGATAACTCAAAAGTTGCCGCTGCTGAAGTCGCTTGGATGGCTTGAGAAACGCACTGTTAGAATTACTATCGGCCTACTTGGACTTATCATTATATTAATCGTGATGACCATCAATGTCGCGAAATATGAGAATCATTTAGCTACTGGTGATACCGTATTATTAGAGCTAGCGCCTGTTGATCCGCGCGGCTTTATGCAAGGCGATTATATGACGTTGCGTTATGCGTTAGAAGCTGAGGTTTTTAATAAGTTAAACGAAAGATTCCCAGAAAACGAATACTATATTAACGCTACTGAAGGTTACGTCATTGTCACCTTAGATAATAATAAAGTTGGTAAATTCAGCCGATTAATAGATGCAAAGCCTACCCATCTAGCCGCGAACGAGATGGCGATTCACTACCGCGTACGTAATAACACCATGAAGCTGGCGACCAATGCCTTCTTCTTTCAAGAAGGTCATGCTGAGGCGTTTGAAGCTGCTGAATATGGCCTGTTTCGCGTGAATGATAAAGGCGAGCCGCTATTAACGAACATGGTAAACGATAAATTTCAAATTATTAAAGGGGTTGAGAGTAAAACTGAATCAGCCGATGACGCATCGCTTTGAGTATTGACCGTGGACTAGGTGATAGCCTTCATTAACCAAACTGATATTGCGATAGATGCGCGCGACTTGTTACTGTTGCTTGTCGTTTTAACTATTTAATCAGACAATCACTCAAATAATAAATAAAGGAATTTATCATGCGTAGCGCAACTTACGACCATTTCGGTAAACCAACCGAAGTACTAAGTCTCGGCGACCGCCCTACTCCAGAGCCAAAAGCCAATGAAGTCCGCGTTAAAACTATCTTAGCTTCTATTCATAATCACGACTTACTCACCATTCGTGGAAAATATGGCTTTAAACCTGAGCTGCCCGCCATCGGTGGCTCTGAGGCCTTGGGTATCATTGATGCGGTTGGCAGCGAAGTCAAAGATTTAAAAGTGGGTCAACGTGTTGCAGCAGCCAGCGTGCAGGCAACGTGGGCAGAGTATTTCGTTGCTTCAGAAGATATGGTTTTCCCCGTACCTGAGAGCTTAGAGGATGAAATGGCGGCGCAGCTGATCGCTATGCCACTTAGTGCATTGATGCTGCTTGAGTTCTTAGAAGTAGAAAGCGGTCAATGGGTCATCCATAACGCCGCCAATGGCGCGGTTGGTAAATCACTGGCGATGCTAGCGGCAGCGCGCGGCGTCAAAACCATTAACCTAGTCCGCAGTAACGATGCGCTCGCAGAGTTAGAAGCGCTCGATATCAAAAACAATATCAATACGTCTGATGACGACTGGAAAGACCAAGTCAAAGCTATCATTGGCGATGATAAAATCAGCGCAGCGGTCGATTCTGTCGGCGGTGAAGACAGTGGCAATCTGTTATCGCTACTGGGTCATGGCGGCGTGTTTGCGGTATTTGGCGCGATGTCAGGCAAGCCGATGATGCTTAACCCGACTGATATGATCTTCAAACAAGCCGTTCTAAAAGGCTTTTGGGGCAGTAAACTTAGTCAAGAAATGAGCGTCGGGAACAAGCAACGCCTCGTCAAAGAGCTGATAGATCGTGCGGTTGATGGCAAATTAAAACTACCCGTTGAAGCGGTGTTTGATTTGGCAGATATCTTAAAAGCCGTTGACGGTAAATTGCAGTCTGAGAAGAAAGGTAAAGTGTTGTTAAAGCCTTAATTAATTATTAGTTTTTAATCTTATCAGCAATGGCGGCGTCTCCTAATTATGGAGCGCTGCCATTGCTTTTTTTTGGCAATCAATCCAGTAGCCTAGAAGGTAACAGCCTCTAACATTTAGGGTGCAACGTTACCTTAACCTCAGACGCTTGTCTTTTACAATTATCAGCAAACAACAAGGTTGCTTAACCAAAGTCAGGTTGAGTACGCTAAGGCTAAGTTATTAAGGTTGATGACTGATAACAATTCCGTATATCTATAGTGGCGTCACTTTAAAAACGATACCGTGCTATGGCTATAACTTTTCTTGCTTGCTGTTCGCAGGCGTGACAGAGGCTGCAAAAATTTATAGCCGTAGCATGTCACTACCATCGTCTCGCTTTTATTTCGAACGGACTATATATCAATAATAAAAATGATTAGCGACTTTTATATGTCCACTTAAAAAATAAATAAAGGAAATTCTTATGCGTAGCGCAACTTATAATAATTTTGGTAAACCTTCAGAAGTCCTTAACATAACCGATAGCCCTACCCCAGAACCAAAGGATAATGAGGTTCGTATCAAGACTATCTTATCTTCCATCCACAATCATGACCTAGTGACTATTAAAGGCGAATACGGTAATAAACCTAAGCTGCCTGCGACTGGCGGCTCTGAGGCGGTAGGTACGATTGACGTGCTTGGTAAAGACGTAGAAGGTTTTAAAAAAGGTCAGCGCGTAGTAGTTTCTGGTGTACAGGGCACGTGGGCGGAGTATTTTATTGCGCCAGCCCAACGTATCATTCCGATACCAGACGCCATCGACGATGAAATGGCGGCTCAACTCATCGCTATGCCTATGAGTGCGCTGTTACTGATTGAATTCTTAAACATCGAACCCGGTCAATGGATCATCCAAAACGCGGCCAACGGTGCAGTTGGTGAATCTATGGCGATGCTTGCACCCGAGCGCAATATTAATACGATTAATTTAGTACGCAGTAAAGAATCAGAAAAAGAGCTGATTGAGCTTGGTATCACCAAAAATAACGTGGTGACCGATGACGACGACTGGAAAGAGCAAGTACAAAAAATCGTTGGTGATGCCAAAATAAGCGGTGCAGTCGATGCGGTCGGTGGTAAGTCTGGTGGCGAGCTCCTATCGCTGCTAGGTAAACACGGTGCGATGGCATCCTTAGGCTCTATGTCTGGCGAACCGCTGATGATTAATCCCAGTCATTTGATTTTTAATTTGAGCAAGGTAAAAGGCTTTTGGGCAAGCGATCTGATGCAAGAGATCAGTACCGATGACATGCAGCGCTTAACGAAAGAGCTGATCGAACGCGCGGCTAGCGGTACATTAAAGCTGCCTACTGGTGGCATTTACGATTTAGCCGATATTCAAAAAGCGGTCTCTGAAAAAGTACAATCTGAGAAAAAAGGTAAAATATTGATTAAACCTTAAGCTATTCGTTTAAGCTATTCGTTTAAAGTGCATTCAATACAAAAGTAATAAAAAGGAAATAATATAATGTCTAACCAAACGGACGCTAACAACAGAACCTTTAAAGCCTTGGTCATCGAAGAAACTAGCGACGGCAAATTCAATAAAAGCATCCAAACGCGTAACCTCAGTGATTTACCAGAAAATGATCTGTTGATCGAAGTACATTATTCATCATTAAACTTCAAAGATGCCATGTCAGCATCGGGCAATAAAAGAATTACTAAAAACTATCCGCATACGCCCGGTATCGATGCAGCAGGCGTCGTGGTCAGTGATAAATCTGGTACTTTTAAAGCAGGTCAAGAGGTTGTGGTCTTCGGTTATGATTTGGGTATGGATACCGATGGCGGCTTGAGTCAAATGATTTCTATCCCAGCCGATTGGGCGCTGCCCTGCCCAGAAACGCTGACATTAAAAGAAGCGATGATCTATGGTACAGGCGGTCTCACCGCTGCGTTAAGCATTCAAAAATTAGAAAAAATGGGCGCAAAACCAAGTGATGGACCAGTCGCTGTTACGGGTGCAACTGGTGGCGTCGGTAGTATCAGCATTGCAATCTTGAAGCAGCTAGGCTACGAGGTCATTGCCTTTTCTGGTAAACCTGAGCAAAGCGAACACCTAAAAGAATTGGGTGCGAGCGAAGTACGTCATCGTGATACGATCAATGACATCGGCAATAAACCTATTGGTCGTGAGCTGTGGGCAAATGCCATTGATACGATAGGCGGCGATTATTTAGCCAATTTACTTAAGCAAACCAAAGCTGGCGGCGCAGTCACTAGTTGTGGCTTAGCAGGTGGTGCTGAGTTTTCGATGTCGGTCATGCCTTTTATCACTAGAGCAGTTTCGTTATTGGGTATCGACTCGGTCTATATTCCACTGGCTGATAAAAAGGCTATCTGGGAGCGCGTCGCTACTGATATGAAGCTGCCTAATCTTGAGAAATATTGCGAAGAGATTACCTTAGAGCAAACGCCTGAATACTTAGATCGATTTATAGATAGTAAAACTGTTGGGCGTTATGTGGTGAATGTTCGGGGTTAGTTTTGGTTTAGAAGTCTAGTTTTTAAATGATAGCAGCGCTTCTTTTGGGGTGTTGCTTTTTTTTATTAGCTGATTGATAGGTTGGTTCATAATTAGCTGAAACTACCTATATTACTAGACCTTAAATGAAGCCTTTTTATACAATTTCCCTAATCCTAAAAAATATTATTCGGTCATGGTAATCTATCCGAGGTTATATTATTCAAAGCGTTGTTCACGTTGGTTATGTTCTTTTGTCTCTCTTTCTCTCTCTTTCTGTATCCATTGATTAACTAAGGCTAATTTTTTTTCAATCAATTTCTGCACTTCTATAGAAGCATGGTTGCTTAATTCGGAAAAAGCTTTGGCCCTTGATTCCAAAACATCTGCAAGAGAGTCTGACCAGCGACTTGGCATTATCTTGTCATATATGATTTCAACTATGTCATCTTTGTCCTTAGCTGTGTAAAAAAAAGCTTTTATATGACCGCTTAATTCAACAGGTCTTTTATCCACTGTTGGGAAAAGTGGCTCTTCTATTGGAGTATATATATTAAGTAATTTTGCCACTTGTTGGACTTTAGCTTGATCATTATTACACCAGTCTAAAAGTCTTTGAGCAGGTACTATATTGAGTGAAACTCCATCATAGTGGTTAAAAAATTGCTGATAAATCGAGTCATGTTCTGACAACTGATTATTATCAAATGGTAATCCCCCCAATAAATAAGAACACTTAGAAATAGAGATTAACTGCTAAAATATACCAGCAGGAGAATCCTATGAAAAAGACACGCTTTACTGATAATCAAATCGTTAATATCCTTAAACAAGCA